>JAIYCD010000034.1 GCA_027488195.1 Acetobacteraceae bacterium
CTGGCCGATGCGGTGAACAGCGTCATCACCGTCATGCAGCTCGGCATTCCCGTGGCGCGGATCGAGCTGCTGGACGAAGTCCAGATGGCCGCCTGCATCGCCTATTCCAAGCTGGAGGGCTATGCGCCGGTCCCCACTCTCTTCCTGGAATTCCACGGCACCGAGGCGGGTGTGACCGAGCAGGCCGAGGCGGTGGAGGCCATCACCGCCGATCACAACGGCTCCGGCTTCGCCTGGGCGCGCGAGGCCGAGACGCGCAACAAGCTCTGGAAGGCGCGGCATGACGCCTATTGGGCCGGCATCGCCTATCGCCCCGGCAAGCGCGGCATCACCACCGATGTCTGCGTGCCCATCTCGCGCCTGGCGGAAGCGCTGCTGGGTGCGAAGGCCGATATCGAGGCGAGCGGCTTCGAGGCGCCCATCGTCGGCCATGTCGGCGACGGCAATTTCCACACCATCATCCTCGTCGAGGAAGGCAATGCCGAGGAGATGGAGCGCGCCTGGGCACTGGACCGCAAGATCGTGCAACGCGCGCTGGACCTCGGCGGCACCTGCTCGGGCGAGCATGGCATCGGCCTCGGCAAGCGCGAATTCCTGGAGACGGAGCACGGCATGGAGGCCATCGCCGTGATGCGCAGCCTGAAGGCGACGATGGATCCGAAGGGCATCCTCAATCCGGGCAAGATGTTCCGCAATTGAACCCGATCGCCGTTCCGCTGCTGGCCCTCACGCTGGGCCATGTGTTTTCCAACGCCGTCCGCACCCTGCCGGCCGTCGCGACCGATGTGCTCACACGGGACCTCGCGATCAGCGCCGAGACGCTGGCCGCCATCACCAGCGCCTTCCCGGCGGCCTTCGCGGCGGCCATGATCCCGGTGGGCGTGGGGCTGGATCGCTATGGCGTGAAGCCGGTGGCGCTGACGCTGATGGCCATCGCGGTGCTTGGCTCGGCCATGGCGGCGCTGGCCCCATCGGCGGCGACGCTGCTGCTGGCGCAGATCGTGCTGGGCATCGCCTGCTCGGGGATGATGATGTGCCCGATGACCTATGCCGCGCGCGGCGTGCCGCAGGCGCAGTTCGGCCTCTGGGCGGGGCTCGTCCAGGGCTTCGGCAATTCGGGGATGATCCTCTCCGCCTCGCCGCTCGCCTGGCTGGTCGAGGTCTCGGGCTGGCGTGCGGGCTTCTGGGCCTGTGGCGCGCTGGCGCTCGGCGCCATGCTCGCGATCCTGCTGACGGTCCGGCACGAAAAACCGGAGGAGGCAGCGCGTTCCAGCATCTGGCAAAATGCGCGGGAAGTGATGGGCTTCGCCCTCTCGCCCCGGCTGCGGGGGCTGATGGCGCTGGCCTTCGTTTCCTTCGGTGCGGTGCTGGGCGTTCGCGGGCTCTGGGGCGGGCCCTGGCTGATGGACATCAAGGGCATGGGGCGCATCGAAGCCGGGCATGTGCTGCTGCTCTGCACCTTCACCCTGGTGGCCGGCCCGGCGGTGGCGGGCTGGCTGGTCAGCCGCTTCGGCCATTTGCGGCAGATGCTGCTGGGCGGGCACCTCGCGGCGGCTGGCTTCATCGTGGCCCTGGTGCTGGGCGGCCCGCTGGGCTTTCCCCCCTGGGCGGATGCGCTGCTGCTGCTGCTCTTCGGGGCCAGCATCACCTTCCAGATCCTGTGCTTCGCCCTGCTGCGCAGCCTGGTCCGGCCGGAGGAGGCGGGGCGCGCGCTCTCGGCCCAGAACATCTTCTTTTTCGGAGGGGCCGCAGTGCTGCAGGGGCTGAGCGGGGCGGCCGCGGCGCTGGGCGGGGTGGCGGCCGCGCTGCTGACCTTCGCGGCCGCGCTGGTGATGGGCTGCGCGCTTTTCATCCGCTGGCAGAAGGCCTGAAGCGGCGCGTCCTTTCCAGGCTTCAGGCGGCGCGCGCCAGCTCCGTCAGCCCTTGCAGAAGCTTGGTGGGGCTGGGCGTGGCGAAGCGCTGGGCGGCGGCGCACGCCGCCGCATGACGCGGCCCGGCCGCCGCGAAATCCGCCAGGGCGGCGGCCCAGCCGCACACGTCCCGCGGGTCGAGCAGCTCCGCGAAGCCCGTGACATATTCCCGGTGCGCCGGAATGTCGGACGCGATGACCGGCACGCCCGAGGCCAGCGCCTCATGCACCGGATAGTCGAAGCCTTCCTCCAGCGAGGGAGCCAGCACCGCCATGGCGCCGCGCAGGAGGCGCGCCATGGCGTGGTCGCTCAGTCCTTCGGCACGCAGCAGCTGCACGCCGGCCGGCATCGCCCCCAGCATGGCCAGCACCTCCGCCCCATCAAGGCCGGACGCGCCCGCCAGGATGATGTCGAAGTCGCGCGGCCCGCCCATGATGCGCGCGGCCTCGGCCAGCAGCGCGAGATTCTTGCGCGCGGTGATGAGGCCCGGAACCAGGAAGTAGCGTCGGCCCGCGTGGGGACGCGGCGCGCGCTCGGCGAAGAGTTCCGCCACCGGCGGCGCGATGACGTCGATGTGCGCGAAGCGCAGCCCGTGCATGGCCGCCGTCTCCAGGATGCGCGCGCGGGAGGCGGCGGAGTTGGTGACGATGCGCACCGGGCGCTCGCCCAGGTGGCGGAGCATGCGGCGGAAGCGCTGGTCGCTGCCGGGTGCCGCGAAGTTGGGGCGGCGCAGCGGGATGTCGTCATGCAGGTAACAGAGCAGCCGCGCCGTGCGGGACAGCGCGGCGAAGAGCTTCGCATCGTGCAGGTTGCGGTGCGAGAGGTTCAGATAGGCGCGGCCCTGCAAGGCCTCGGGCTCTTCCGGCCGCAGGGCGCCGCGGCGATAGAGCAGCCCGGCCAGCAGGGTGCGGCCGAGATCCACGAGTGGCACCTGCCGGTCGGCGAGGCGCGCGCGGGCGGGCGGGAAGGCCACGGCATCGCCTTGCAGATAGGCCGCGACGCGCCGGCACGCGGCATCGCCCGGATGGCCCGACCAGCGGGCGGCCGCGCCCTCGACCAGGCGGCGCGCCATGGTGGGCTTGAGGCCACGGACCACGCCGCCATCGGTGAAGACGAAATGCGCCGAGGGCTCCTCGCGCAGCAGGTGCTGCGCCATGGCCAGCTCCAGCCGGTCGATGCCGCCTGGCGCCGAGCGCACGGCACGCCACAGCAGGCGCGAGACGTCGAGGGCGATGGCGATGGTCACGCGGGCTCGTCCGGCCCATTGCCGCGCCCGGCCTGGCGCGGCCGGACGGAGCGGTGTGCGCAGCGCTGGATGAGGACCGGGCGGCCGCCCAGCGTGGTCCGGAGGCAGTCATCCTCCCGCGGCAGTTCCGAGGTGACACCCACCAGCGCCCACACCGCGCCAAGCCGCGCCCGCCCGGCCGCGAAACCCTGCGGATCATGCAGCGCAGCTAGGTTGAGGTCAGGCTCCGCCATGGCGCGTCTCCGGTGAGAGCGTGATGGTCAGGCGTTCGTAATCCCCCGCCGTCGCCATCAGGAGCCGCGTGAGCGAGACGGGTCGCGCCACCACCGGCACCGCGCCCGCGCGCCGCACCAGCGCGCGGATCGCCGGGCGGCGGATCTCCATGTCGAGGCTGGCATAGCCGAGGCGCGTCGCCGCCTCCACCGCCGCGGCCATCAGCGCGCCGCCCACATCGCGCCCCCGCTTGTGGCCGCGCCAGGGCTTCAGCACGTCGAGCCCGTAGATGTAGGCGCCGCCCGGGCGCGGCCGGGTGCGCGCCTCGATCCAGGAGAACACCGCCCAGGCGTGCAGCCCGCGCCGCCAGCCCTGGCAGCGGATGAAGTCGCCCGGGCCGGGCGCGAAGGGCCCGCGCCCCGCATGTTTCAGGCTCAGATACCCCGCCAGCTCACCCCCCACCGTGGCCACCAGGAAGCGGTCCGCGCGCATGCCGGGCCGGAACAGCGCGTGGCGCCCGGCGGCATCGCCCAGCAGCGCCGCAAGGCCGGCGCGGCCGGTGGCGGCGAGGTCCAGCACCTGGTCGGCCAGCGGCCCGGGCGTCAGCGGGCCGACGACCACGCGGGCCTCAGAAACTGTCATCGAGCCAGAACCATTGCTCCAGATGCTCCAGGATCACCGGCTCGATCACGCCGTTCAGGAAGCTCACATCGTCGAGCAGGCCGGTGGAGTCCTTCGGCAATTCGATCACGTCGCTGAAATTGACCCGGAAATGGGCCTCCGGCAGGCGGGTGACGTGGCAGAGCACGATCGTCGCATTGGCCCGCCGCGCGAGCTTGGCGGCGATGGCGAGGTTGCCCTCCGCATGGGGCGGGCGGCCGAAGAGGGGCGCCATCAGCTGGCCGCCGCGCGCCTCATCCACGAAGATGGCGAGCAGCCCGCCCTCCTTCACCTCCTTGTAGGCGGCGCGCACGCCGCCGTGGTCCATGCTGAGATAGCGCAGGCCGTTGCGGCGGCGCAGGTCGTTGATGACCCAGGTCTGGCCGCGCGTCTCCCACGCGATGGGCGCGCAGGCGGCACTCATGCCGACGGCCTTCAGCCCCTCGAGCATCACCTCCCAATTCCCGGTATGCAGGCACAGCGCCACGATCCCGCCGCGCTTGCGGATTGCCCTGGCGCGCTCGGGATTGGGCAGCTCGATCCGCCCGGCGGCCATGTAGCGGCCGATGCTCGGCGTCTCCCCGATGTAGCGGGCGATATTGTCGAGGAAGGCATCCACCCAGGCCTCGATCTCAGCCTCGGTCGCGGAGGGGCGGTGGCGCTTCAGATTGGCCCGCGCCCGCTCCACCACCCAGGGCCGCTCGCGCCGGATATAGGCGATGATGCCGGAGGTGCCGAGGCGCGAGCCAAGGTCGATCGGCATGTGCCGGAACACCAGGTATTGCGCGATCTCCCAGGCATCGAGCAGCCAGTTGCGCAGCGTGGGCGCCCGGCGGTCGGGCAGGGTGGCGGCGGGGTCGGCCTCCTCCCTCATGCCCGCCGCTCCAGACGGGCCAGGATGGGCGCGCGGGGGCGCAGCGAGAGGCGGCAGACCGGATCGGCGCGGAAACCCTCGGCCAGTCGGAGCCGGAAGGCGCGGGCCACCGCGGCGAGGCAGAGGATCGCCTCGGTCAGTCCGAAATTCAGCCCGGCGCAGATGCGCGGCCCGGCCGAGAAGGGAATGTAGCTATAGGGCACTGGCGCACCTTCGAGAAAACGCTCCGGACGAAAATGCATGGGCTTGTCCCACAAATCGGGCGAGCGGTGCAGGATCCAGGGCACCACCAGCACGAGAGCATCCTTCTCCACCGCGATGCCTCCGACCTGCGTCGCCTCACGCGCCTGGCGGGGCAGGATGGGCACGGGCGGGTAGAGGCGCAGCGCTTCCTCGATCACCGCGCGGGCATATGGTAGTCGGGCCATGTCCTCGGCTGTGGGCTCGCGGTCACCCAGGACGCTGTCCAGCTCGGCATGGAGCCGCGCCTCCGCCCAGGGCGCCTTGGCCAGGAGATAGAAGGCCCAGGTCAGCGTCGCCGCCGTGGTCTCGTGCCCGGCCATGAAGATGGTCGCGGCCTCGTTGCGGAGCGCCTGCATGTCGAGGCCGAGCTCGGGGCTGCGCTGCATGCGCCGCACCAGCATATCCACCATCGAGCCATGCTCGCCCCGGCCGGCGACATGCTCGGTGATCACATGCTCCACCACGCGATGCACCTCGGCGATGGCCTCGCGCATGGCCCGGCCGCGGCCCACCGGCCAGCCCTCGGCCGCGCCCAGGAAGAAGGGCAGGTTGAAGCTGTCGATCCCGGCCTGGTAGCGGGCGAAGCCCTGGACGATACCGGCCAGCGCGCCCTCCCCCAGCCGCGTGCCGAAGATGGAGCGCGCGATGATCTGCGCCGTCAGCTCGGCCATCGCCGGCAGCAGGCTGATGTCCTGGCCATCGCGCCAGCCGGCCAGCATCTCGGCTGCGGCGCCGGTCATCATGGGGGCGTAGAAGGGCACTTGCGTCTTGTGCGCGATGTCGGCCACCAGGGGCCGCCGCCGGCGCCAGGTTTCGCCATCCGAGATGAAGAGCCCGTCGCCCAGCAGGGGCGTGAGGGCGCGGCGCATCATGGCGCCCTTGCGCTCGAACCGCTCGGCGCCGGTGACGAAGACCGCCTTGATGGAGGCCGGGTCGTTGAAGACGCAGACCTGGCGGCGCAGCAGCGGGTAGGCGAAGTCCCGCGCCGCGTAGCTCTCCCGCGTCCAGAGGCCGAGCAGGCTGTGCCGCGCCATGAGAGCCAGGCGCAATCCCCCCGGCGGCTCCGCAAGGGGCTGCGGATGCGCGGGGATGAGCCAGTCCGGCCCCGCCTCCTCGATGATCGGCGGCTGGAGGGAGAGGCGCTTCACGTCAGCGGGAATCCTCGGGGTGCCGGCGCAGCAGCCTCCGCTGCGCCGCCTCCAGATAGCGCGCCCAGGGCCGCCCGGCCCAGAGCAGCAGGCTGGCACCGAAGCCCGGTGCCACATGCCTGGCGCCCCGATCGGCAGCGGCCAGGATGCGCCCGGCGACGAAACCGGGGGTGAGCGGCCGGCTGCCCGCCGCGAAGCGGGCCGTGAAGGCCGGGCGCCGGGCGCTCTCCTCGGCCAGTTGCGGCGTATCCGTGTCGGGCGGGAAGGCGGTCAAGACCCGCACGCCATGCGCGCCCAGCTCGAGCGAGAGGATGTCCCCCAAGCCCCGGAGCGCCCATTTCGAGGGCGCATAGGCCGCATAGCCCGCGAAGCCGCCCAGCGCCGCGGCCGAGGAGACGAGGATGACCTGGCCACGCCCGGCCCGCGCCATGGAGGGCGCCAGGGCGTGCACCACATGCAGGCTGCCCAGGTAGTTGGTGCGCCACTGGGCCTCATGCTCGGCGAGCGGCTGGTCGAGGAAGCGGCCGGGAAGGGCGATCCCGGCGCTGGCCACCACCCAGCCGGGCGGGCCCAGGCGGCCCAGCAGCGCCGTCATGGCGGCCGCGACGGCGTCGGCATCCCCCACATCCAGCGCCAGGGTCTCGGTGCCGCCTCCCAGCCGCAAGGCCGCGGCGGCGAGCCGCCCGGGATCCCGGGCCAGCAGGACGACATGGCACCCGCGGCCCAGCAAACCCGCGGCCAGCGCCTCGCCCATGCCGCTGGACCCGCCGGTGACCAGGGCCCAGACGCGCCCCGGCGCGGTGGCAGGGACCGACTTTTTCGCTTGTTCATGCGAGCCGGGATGCGCCTCGGTCACCATGCAGGCTCCTGGGCCGAGAGGTCCCATCGACGGGAGCGGAAATCATCAAAACTTGAAACAAACCGAAGAAATAGCGTATCCGAAAGCGTCGGGAACGCAAAGCGTTGTGCTCCCATCATTCCGGTCGGGCAGTCTGTGAGAAAGCGGTCGATCGCAACAGGGCCGTCCGGAAAACGCCATGCCAGGCTGCGCGGGAAGGCCTGGCCCGCCGCGGACCGGGCGTGACCTGGCGGCCCTGCCCCGCTGCTTCAGACCCGGCGCTTGCGTGCCGCACACCTCAATTCTCTGCTGGAAACCGCGTTGATCCTGAACCTCCCTACCCCGCTCAACATTCTCGGCCTCGCCGTGCGGCTGCCGGGGGCGGAGAACCTCCAGGAGCTGTGGGCGCTGCTGGAGGCGGGCGGCTCTTCCGTACAGGACATTTCGCCCCCCGACCGCTGGCGCCCTGAGCGCTTCCTCAGCACGGATCCAGGCGCACGGGGCACCGCCTACACCTTCGCCGGTGGCTATCTGCGCGATGGCATGTCGTTCGACGCCGCCGCCTTCGGCATGTCCCGCCGCGAGGCCGAGCAGATGGACCCGCAGCAGCGCGTCCTCCTCGAAGTCGCGTGGGAGGCCTTGGAGGATGCGGGCATCGCCCCCTCCCGCCTGATGGGCCGGGAGGTCGGCGTCTTCATGGGGGCCTCGGCGACGGATTACGCCGATGTTCCGCTGCTCGACGTCTCGGCGCTCGATGCGCATTTCATGACCGGCAACAGCCTGGCCATGGTGTCCAACCGCATCTCCTACGCCTACGATCTCAAGGGCCCGAGCCTGACGCTCGACACGGCCTGCTCCTCCTCGTTGGTGGCGCTGGCCCAGGCGGCCGCGGCACTGGAGGCCGGCCGGATCGAGCTGGCCATCGTCGGCGGCGTGAACATGCTCTCCTCGCCGGCGCCTTTCATCGGCTTTTCGCGCGCCGGCATGCTTTCGCCCACCGGGCGTTGCCGCCCGTTTTCCGCCAAGGGCGATGGCTATGTGCGGGCTGAGGGGGCCGTCGTGCTCATCCTCGCGCGCGCCGATGCTGGGCTGGCCAATGCTGGGCTGGCCAATGCTGGGCTGGCCAATGCTGGGTTGGGGGTCTCGCCGCCGCGCGCCGTGCTGCATGCCATCGGCGTGAACTCCGACGGCCGCACCAACGGCATCTCCCTGCCCTCCCTCACCGGCCAGCGGGACCTGCTGGTGGCGCTGTACCGCCAGTCCGGCATCTCGCCCGATGCGCTCGCCTTCGTCGAGGCGCACGGCACCGGCACCCGCGTCGGCGATCCGATCGAGGCGCGCGCCATTGGGGAATCGCTCGGGCGGCACCGCCGCGCGGCCCTGCCCATCGGCTCGGTCAAGTCGAATATCGGCCATCTTGAATCCGCATCCGGCATGGCCGGCATGGCGAAGCTCATCCTCTCGCTCGAGCAGCGGCGCTACCCCGCCACGCTCTACCTGGAGGAGCTGAACCCCGATATCGACGTGGCGGGCCTCGGCCTCGCCCCCGCCGCGCAGGCGGTCGAACTGGCGGCGAGCGGCCCGCTGCTGGCCGGGCTCTGCAACTATGGCTTCGGCGGCACCAATGCCCACGCCATCATCGGCAGCGCGCCCGAGCCCGCCCTGGCGGCGGCGGAGGCACCGGCGGCCCGCTACCTCGTGATTTCCGCCCATAGCAAGGCGGCGCTCCGCCAGCTGGTGCCCGCCTATCTCGACCCCATCGAGCGGCTGGGTGCCGCGGCCGTGGCCAGCGCCGCCCAGGCAGGGCGCGACCTGCTGCCGCACCGCCTGGTGCTGGACCTTGCCCAGGGCGGGGCCCAAAGCGGGTCAGCGGCGCAGGCGCTGGTGGAGCCCGAGGTGCCCCGGCCCGACCTCGCCATGGGCGAGGCCATCGCCCGGCAGGCGCGGGTGGCCTTCGTATTTTCCGGCAATGGCGCGCAATGGCCGGGCATGGGCCGCGCGGCCTATCGCGGCAATGCCACCTTTCGCGTGGCGTTCGACGAATGGGCCGCCCGCATCCGCGCGGCCGGCGGCACCTGCCCGCTGGAGACCATGCTGGCCGAGGATGTGGCCCAGCGCCTTGTTGCCACCAGCGCCATGCAGCCGCTGCTCTTCACCATCCAGCTGGCACTTTGCGCGGCCCTGGCGGCCGAGGGGCTGCGGCCGGATCTCGTGCTCGGCCATTCCGTGGGCGAGGTGGCCGCTGCCGCCGTCTCGGGCGCGCTGACGCCCGATGACGCCGCCCGGCTGATCGTGGTCCGCAGCGCGGCGCAGGAGGCGGTGCACGGCCTGGGCGGCATGGCCGTCCTGGCCTGCGATGCAGCCCGCGCGCTCGAGATCATCGCCGATGCCGGAACGACGGATGTCGAGATCGCCGCGCGCAACGCACCGGGTTCCACCACCCTCTCAGGCGGCACCCAAGGTCTCGGCGAGGTCCTGCGCGTGGCGCGGCGGGCGCGCATCGCCTTCGTCACGCTCGATGTCGCCTATCCCTTTCACAGCCGCATTCTCGATCCCGGCCGGGCTGAGACGATCGCCGCCCTGGAGGGGCTTTCGCCCGGGCGCACGCGCACCCCGATGATCTCCTCCGCCACCGGAGCCCTGGTGGACGGCACCGAGCTGGACGGCGCCTATTGGTGGGCCAACATCCGGGCGCCGGTGCTGTTCCAGGACGCCGTGACCGTGGCCCTGGAGCGCGCGGATCTCTTCATCGAGATCGGGCCCCGCCCGATCCTTGGTTCGCTGATCGCCGAAGTCGCGCGCCATGTCGGTGCCAGGGCCGCGACGCTCGCGACCCTCACCCAGGGCACACGCGGGGAGGAGGCGGACCCCATCGCCCGCATCCTGCTGGAGGCGGTGGTCAAGGGTGCCATCCCGGGCGGCGCCACCCCGGGCGGGGCGCCGCAAGCGACCTCCCCGGGCAGCTTGGCCATCCGCCAGCTTCCGCTGATGCGCTGGGACCGCCAGACCTACCTGATCGCGGCAACGCCGGAGGCCTATGGGGTCTATGGCCCCTCGCATGGCGGGCCGCCGCTGCACCCGCTGATCGGCAGCCGGATGGCGCCGGGCGGGGCCGAGTGGCGCCACATGCTGAGCGTCGCGACCCAGCCCTTCCTGGCCGGGCACCGGGTGGACGGGCAGGTCATCCTGCCCGCGACGGCCTATATGGAAATGGCCCTGGCGGTCGGTCGCGAGGTCTATGGCACGGGCCGGCTGCGCCTGCTCGACCTCGACATCCTGCGCGCGTTGAGCCTTGAGCAGGCGCAGGAGCTCAGCATCGTCTGGCACGAGGCGGAGCACATGGTCGAAATCCGCGCCCGAACGCGGCTCGAGGCCGGGGCCGCCTTCACCCTGCATGCCCGCTGCACCGTGCTGGTCGAGCCCGTCGCCGCTCCCCATCCGCAGCCGCTGAGCGCGGAAGGCACGCTGCATGACGCGGCCGCCATCTACGCGGCGACGGCCGCCTGCCGGCTCGATTATGGCGGCGCGTTCCGCGTGGCGCGCAGCGCGCGCGTGACCGGCGCGGACGTCGTCACCGACATCGCGGGCGTCACGCCCGATCTCGGCTTCTTCACCAACATCCAGGTGATCGACCCGCCGAGCTATGACGCCGCCTTCCACGGCATCTTCCTCGGCATCGCGCAGAAACCCGGCGAGGTGGTGGGGGAATTGCCGGTCCGCATCGGGCGCCTCTCGATGTTCCGCCCCGGCGAGCCGGTGACGCGCTCGGTGGCGCGCCTGACGCGCCAGACCTCCGATGCCCGGGTCCTCGACATCGACCTGGTCGCCGCCGATGGGCGCCTGGTGGCCCGCGGCGAGGGCGTGGTGATGCGCCGCGTCGTCTTCTCGAGCTGGCGCGAGGCGGACCGGATCATCCGGAACCGCTTCCTGCCCTGGCGCGCCGGCCCGGCCGAACTCGGCCCCGCCATGGCCGAGGCCCTGAACCGCAGCATCCCCGGCCCCGACCTGACAGCACGGCCCGCCCTCATCGGCCTCGCGCTCGACATCGCCGGGCATGTGGTGAACAGGGTCACCGAGGGCCGCGCGCCGGAGCGCCATCCCGGACTGGCGGGGCTGATCGCGCCCGAGGCGCGCGTCATCTGGCGGGCACTGAACGATGCCCGGCAGGAGGCCGGCCAGCTTGCGGCCGCACAGGCGCCGCAAAGGCCGGGCGGGGTGCTGGCCGAGGCGCTGACCGACCCTGGCGCGGCACTCGCCGCCTTCGCCGCCCGCCACCCGGCAGCCAGCGCCGACCTGCGTCTCGCGCTGCACGCGCTCGAGGCGCTGCCGGCCCTGCTCGTCACCGGCCAGGAGGCGCCGCCCAACGCGGACCTGCAGGATGCGGTGATGACCGCCTCGCTCTTCGCGGCGCCGAGCCTGGATGCGCTTTGCGTCGTGCTCGACCGGCTGCTGGAATCCCACCGGGAGGACCGGCTGCGCGTCCTGCTGCTCGAGCCCGGCCTGGGCGGGTTGCTGCCGCGCCTGCTGCCGCGCCTGCGGGCGGGTGGGATCTCGCTCGCCATCCTCGCCGCCGATGTGGAGGGCGCGGAGCGCCTGCTCGCCCGCGCCGGCGCGGCGCGCGCCATCCCCGTGCACGGGCCGGATGCCGAGCTGGGCGGTGCCGCCTTCGATCTCGCCCTCTGTGCCGCGGTCACGCCCCTCGATGCCGGGCAGCCGAGCGCGCTCGACCTGCTGAGCGGCCTGGGCGACGACGCACCGCCCCTGCTCGTGGCCATCCCGCCGCACCACCCCGCGATCGACGTGCTGCACGCGGCAACCCCCGGCTGGTTCCGCTTCTCACACACGCCGGAGCTGCCTGTGGGCGCCTGGCCCTACCCCTCCGAGGCGGATGAGGCACTGACCCAGCATGGCTTCGCCGTCCTGCGCCAGGCGAGCCTGCCGGCCTCGGGCGACCGCCTGGTCTTCGCGCAACTGCTGCGCCGGTGGGCCGAAAGCCCGCCCGCGGCGCCGTTCTCGCTCAGCCTCCTGGCGGGCGGCGCGGCCGAAGCCCAGGGCCTGCAGACCCGGTTGATCGGCTTCGCGCCAGATCTCACGCTCAGCCCGGCGGAAAGCGCCGAATGGGCCGCCGCCGCCACCACCGCCCTGGCCGAGGGCATGCCCGTCATCATCGAGACCGGCGCGGCGGCCGGATCGGACGAAGCGGCCATGCTGGCGGCGCGCATGCTGCGCCTGCGCGAACTCGCCATCGCGCTCAGCGACGGCGAGGCCAATGCGCGCCTCTATGTCGCCCTCGAACTCGCCCCGGGCGCCCGGCCCACCGCCCTTTCGCAGGCGATGGCCGGCTATGCCCGCTGCCTGATGAATGAGTTCCCGACGCTCGAGGTCTGCCTGCTGCAATGGGCGCCCGAGGCGACGGCCGAAATGCTGGAGGCCGCCTTGCGCCGCCACCTGGCCGAGCCGTTGGTGGAGCGCGAGATCTGGCTCACGGCCGGGGGCGTGCTGGTGCCGCGCGCCGCGCACCGCCGCGAGAGCATGCCGCGCGAGCCGGTGGCGGGGGAGCGCAGCCTGCTCGGCATCGGCGCGCGTGGCCTGGATGACTTCACCTGGTCCATCGCGCCGCGCGCCGCACCCGCACCGGGCGAAGTCGAGATCCGCGTGGCGGCGACCGGCCTGAATTTCCGCGACGTGATGCTGGGCCTGGGCGTGCTGGATTCCGAGATCCTGGGCGAGGGGCTGACCAGCGGTTCGCTCGGCTTCGAATTCGCGGGCCATGTGGTCCGTGCTGGCGCGGGCGCGCCGGGCTTCGAGGTGGGCGACGCGGTGATGGGTTTCGGCGCCCAGGCCTTCGCCTCCCATCTGACCCTGCCCGCCGATCGGCTGTTCCATCTCGGTCCGAACCTGCCGGCCGAGGCGGCGGCAGCGATCCCCGTGGCCTTCGTGACGGCCTGGTTCGGGCTGATCGAGCGGGCCGGGCTGAAGCGCGGCGAGACGGTGCTGATCGAGGGTGCGGCCGGCGGCGTGGGCATGGCGGCGGTACAGATCGCCAAGGTGCATGGCGCGGTCGTGGTGGCCACCGCCGGCACGGCGGAGAAGCGCGCCCTGCTCCGGCACCTGGGCGCCGACCATGTCGTGGATTCCCGCGCGGCCGATGTCGAGGACCGCATCCGCGCGGCGGTGGGCGGCGTGGACGTCGTGCTGAACTCGGTCGCGGGCGATGCGATGCGCGCGGCGCTGCGGCTGGTGAAACCCTTCGGCCGCTTCGTCGAGCTCGGCAAGCGCGACTTCTTCGAGAATACGCGCCTGGGCCTTCGGCCCTTCGTGAAGAACATCACCTATGTGGGCGCGGATATCGACCAGCTGCTGGCGCATGACCCGGCCGCGGTGCGGCGGATGATGAGCGTCATCATGGTCCTGTTCGAGACGGGGCGCCTCAGGCCGATCCCCTACCTCGCCTTCGAGGGTGGCCGTGTGGCGGACGCCTTCCGGCTGATGCAGGCCTCGGGCCACCTGGGCAAGATCCTGGTGCGGCCGAGCCTGGTCGCGCAACCGGTGCCGCCGCCGCCAGGCCGCTTCCGCCCGGCTCCGGGCGTTCACGTGGTCCTGGGTGGGACCGGCGGCTTCGGCCTCGAGACCGCGCTCTGGCTGGCCGCGCAGGGGGCGGGCTGCGTGGTTGCCGTCTCCCGCCGGGGCGCGGTGGATGAGGCGATGGCCGGGCGCGTGGAACAGGCCCGGGCCGCCGGCGTGGATTTCCGCGTCGAGGCGCTGGACATCACCCGGCCCGGGGACGTGGCCGCGGCCTTCGCGCGCTGGCGCGCGGAGCTCGGGCCCATCGCCGGCGTGATCCACTGCGCCATGGTGCTGGATGACGGCATGATCCTGGGACTGACGGGGGAGAAGATCGCGCGCGTGCTGGGCCCCAAGGTCACCGGAATGCGCGCGCTGGAAGCCGCCACCGCGGGCGATGCGCTGCAATACCTTGTCGCCTATTCCTCCTCGACGACCTTCGTCGGCAGTCCCGGGCAATCGGCCTATGTGGTGGGCAATGCCTTCCTGGAGGGGGCGGTGGAAGGCCTCAGGGCGCGCGGCGTGCCGGCGCTGGCGGTCTGCTGGGGTGCGATTTCCGACGTCGGCGTGATCGCGCGCACGCGGGGCCTGGCCGAACGGCTGCGGATGGCCACCGGGGTCTCGGGCGTGACCTCGGCCGAGGCGCTCGCTCATCTGGGCACGCTGTTGCCCGATCCGGCGGCGGCGCCGGCGGTCAGCGCCTATTCGGTGATCCGCTGGTCACCTGCCGCGAAGAAGCTCGCCGTCCTCCGCTCGCCCTATTTCGCGAATGTCTTCACCGAGCAGGGCCAGGGCACCGCCGCGGCCGGGGAGGAGACGCTCGACGTCTCTGCCCTTTCGCCGGAGGCGGCGGCGGATGCGCTGCTGGCCCTGGTGCGCGACGAGGTGGCGCGCATCCTGCGCCTGCCGACCGAGGCGGTGGAGCCCGACCGCCCGTTGATCGATATCGGCCTCGACTCCCTGATGGCGCTGGAGCTGCGCCTGGGGGTGGAAAAGCGCACGGGGGTTGAATTGCCCCTGACGACCATGGCGGGCAACCGCTCCATCCGCGATCTGGTCACGCGGATCGTGGGAAGCCTGCATGCCCAGCGGTTTCAATAATGGGAATATGTCCAGCGATAATCTGTAATACGAGGCCCGTCGAGCAGCGAGAGACGCAAGCCGATTATGCGGCTTCGCTTGGTAAATGCTGCACTGCACGAAATTCTTGTGCCATCTTTCCGGTCTTGGCAGGGCAAGCATCATCATTCGCTTTGCTGAATCTCGAAAACACGATAAGTCAGGCGTAGGCTGGGGAACAATCTCGACAAAATCCTTACTAATACGAAAGGATTGTTCATTTCCCGTTCAGATGGAATGAGATATACGAAAGTCTTCTCGCGAGACCGCCTTCTGATGAATCTCAGGCTGACCCCGACGGAGCTGGATGTGGCGGGCTTGGGCCGTGAAGCGGCCGAACCGTCTCACCCAGCGGAATTTCCTTCCGCTCTGGTCAACGACCGGAGGCAGCCCCGCGCCCGCGTTCTGCGTCAGGACGCGCCCAAGCATGACCTCTCTTTCGAGAGCCTGCCCGCCTATCGCGAGATCCTGCTGGAGCGTCAGGTCGGCCCTGCACTCGGCTTCACCAACCCGTATTACCGCGTTCACGATGGTCGCGCCGGCACCAGCACCTCGATCAATGGCCGGGCGCTGCTGAACTTCTCCAGCTACGACTATCTCGCGCTGAACGGGCATCCGGAAGTCCTGGCCGCGCATGAGGAGGCGGCCCGCGCCCATGGCACCAGCGTCTCGGCCAGCCGCATCACCTCGGGCGAAAGGCCGGTTCACCGCGCGCTCGAGGCGGCGCTGGCCGATGTGTACGAGGCCGAGGCAGGCGCGCTCTTCGTCAGCGGCCACGCGACGGCCGCCTCGGTGATCGAGACGATCCTCGGCCCGAAGGACCTCATCATCCATGACTCGCTGATCCACAATTGCGTGGTGGTCGGCGCCCAGGGCGCGCGCTGCCAGCGCAAATCCTTCCGTCACAACGACCTCGACGACCTCGAGAGCTACCTGACGCTGACGCGCCACCTGTTCGAGCGCGTGCTGATCGTGACCGAGGGCCTGTTCTCCATGGATGGCGACGGGCCGGACATGTTCCGCCTCGCTGAGATCAAGGAGCGCTTCCAGGCCTGGCTGATGGTGGATGAGGCGCATTCGCTGGGCGTGATCGGCGCCACCGGCCGCGGCATCGCCGAGCATTCGGGCATCGATCCCCGCCGGGTGGATATCTGGTTCGGCACCCTCTCCAAGGCCCTGGTCGGCTGCGGCGGCTATGTCTGCGGCAGCCAGGTGCTCATCGATATCCTGAAGGCCCGTGCCCCGGGCCTGGTCTATAGCGTGGGCATGCCGGCGCCGGTCGCCGCCGCCTCCCTCAAGGCGCTGGAGATCATGCGGCGCGAGCCAGGGCGCGTGGCGGCGTTGCAGGCCAACGGCACCTATTTCCTCGAGGGTGCGCGTGCCCGTGGCCTCGATGTGGGGCCCAGCTGGGGCTTCGGCGTGACACCCATCATCCTCGGCAGCGACATCCGCACCTTCGCCATGGCGCAGGAGCTGGAGCGGATGGGGATCTACAGCTTCCCCGTCAGCTCCCCAGGGGTGCCCAAGGGAACGTCGCGCTTGCGCTTCTTCCTGTCGGCCGCGCACAAGACCGATCAGATCGACACCGCCCTCGACGCCGTAGCGACGATCCTCGATCGGTCGTGACGCCTCGTCGTGTGAATGGCGGTTTTCTCGCCAAGCCGGAGGCGCGGGCTCTCGATGCGTTGGTGAAGCGGGTTCCGGCCTCGATCGGGCCCGACATGCTCACACGCATCGGTATCTTCGGGGCGGTGGTTGGCGCGCTTGGCTTTGCCCTGGGGCTGACGACACCCCTCTCGCTCGCGCTGGTCTTCATCGGTTTCACGCTGAACTGGCTGGGCGATTCCCTGGACGGCAAGGTGGCGCGCCACCGCGGCGTCCAGCGCAAGGTCCAGGGCTTCGTGCTCGACAACGGGGTGGACCTGATCGCCTACACCCTGCTGGCGCTCGGTTTCGCGGCCTCGGGCCTCGTCTCGCTGCCCATCCCCTTCATCCTGCTGTCCTTCTACATGCTGCTGAGCAACCTGGCCCTGGCCCGCATGATGGTGACCGGCGTACACAGCCTCGCCCTCGATTCCGTCGGCACGACGGAGCTGCGCGTCGCCTTCCTGCTGCTGGCCGTGCTGCTCTTCCTGTTTCCCGGCGCCTTCCAGGCGATCGTCCCGGGCCTCGGCGCCACGGTGCTGGATGGACTTTCGCTGCTTTGGGCCGGCATCATGCTGGTGAATTTCGGCTTCGTCCTGCGCCGCGACATCCGCAGCGCCGGCCTGGCCGACCAGCGGCAGGCACGCGCGGCCGCCGAAGCGGAAAGGACCGAGGGTTGAGCATCTGGCGCCAGCACACCACGCCCGAGGAGATCCACAGCCGCGCCGCCGGCTCGGTCAACGGGCTGCTCGACATCCGCATCACGGAGATCGGCCCTGACTTTTTGCGCGGCGAGATGCCAGTGGATGAGCGTCACGTCCAACCCTTCGGGATCATCCATGGCGGGGTCTCGGTCGTGCTGGCCGAGACCTTGGGCAGCGTCGCCTCCATGATGGCCTGCGATCCCGGCTTCATGGCGGTCGGCCTCGAGATCAACGCGAACCATCTGCGCCCGCTGCCCAAGGGCGGCCGCGCCTTCGGCCTTTGCACGCCCGTCCGCATCGGCCGCAGCGTGCATGTCTGGAACATCGAGCTGCGCCGCGACGATGGCGAACTCTTCTGCGTCTCCCGCCTCACCACCTCCATCATCGAGAGGAAGCCCACCAAGTGACCAAACCCAAGATTGCCCTGATCGGCACTGGCGGCACCATCGGCTCGCTCGGCCGCGGTCCTTTCGACATCGCGGACTACGCGACGCTGGGCAAGGTCATGGATGCCGAGCAGCTGCTGGCCTATTGGCCGCAGGTGCATGAGGTGGCCGAGGTGGTCGCGGTGAAATACGCGGCCGTGCCCTCCACCGCGCTCGGCCCCAAGGAATGGCTGGAGCTGGTGCGCCTTTGCGACCAGGTGGTGGCCGATATCCCGGGGCTGGATGGCATCGTCATCACCCATGGCACGGCGACGCTGGAGGAGACGGCCTATTTCCTCTCACTGACCGTGAAGGTCGAGGTGCCGGTGGTGCTGGTCGGCGCGCAGCGGCCCTCCTCCGGCCTCTCCTCCGATGCGGGCATGAACCTGGCCAATGCCTGCCGCGTGGCGGGTGACAAGCGCGCGCGCGGCCTCGGCGCCCTGGTGCTGCTGAATGACGAGGTGCATGCGGCGCGCGAGGTGACGAAGACCAGCACCTCCCGCTTGCAGACCTTCCGCAGCCCGGATTTCGGCTGCCTCGCCCATGCCGACGCCGATGCCATCGCCTGGTATCGCCGCCCGCTGCGCAAGCTGGGGCGCGAGACGGAGTTCGATGTGCGTGGCCTCAGCGCGCTGCCGCGGGTGGATATCGTCTATTGCTATGCCGGCGCCGATGGCGCGGCGGTGGAAGCCTTCATCGCCGCTGGCGCGCAGGGCCTGGTTTCGGCCGGCTTCGCGCCGAGCTTCGTGACACCCGCGCTGGCCGAGACGATGACGGCCGCCATGGCCGCGGGCTTGCCCATCGCCGCCAGCACGCGGGCCGGCTCGGGGCGGATGTTCCACACGACGCGGATGCAGGAGGCGGGGTTTCTCAACGCCGACAACCTCAATCCGCAGAAGGCGCGCATCCTGCTCATGCTGGGGCTGACCGTGACGAAGGACCGGGCGGAGCTGAACCGCATTTTTGCCGAATACTGAGGGCCTCCGGCGGCCGAGGGGCTGGCCCCTCGGAACCCCGTTTCTCAGGCGAGCTTCGCGAAGCCTTCGCGCCAGGCTTCGGGCATGGGGGCGGAGCGGCGCGTGGCGCGGTCGGTGAAGACGATCACGCTCTCGGCCGTCGCGAAGCAGCGGCCGCCCTCGAAGAGCGATTGCGCGATGGTGATGGAGCTGTTGCCCACCTTCGCGATCCGGCTGCCGATGCGCACCACGCCCGGGTAATGCACCTCGGCCAGGTATTCGATCGTCACGCGGCGCAGCGCCGAGCCCAGCGCGCGCTCCCGCGGGGTGCCGGCGACGGCGCTGATGATCTCGCCGCGCCCGGCCTCGCAGAGTGCCGCGATGGAGGCGTTGTTCACATGGCCGTTCAGGTCGGTGTCCTGGATGCGGAGCTTTTCTTCCGTCCAGAAGGGGAAATCAGCGGACACGCATGCCCCGGTCCGTGATGACGACCTCATTGATGCGGCAGATATCCACGTTGCGCAGCTCGTCCGTCGCCGAGGTGATCCACACGATGCGGAAATCATAGGGCACCTCATTGGCCAGGCGGAAGCTCACGCTCCGCCGCGGGTAAACCTCGGCCGTACCGAGCCGGTTGGTGCCCCAGCTCCGGTTGCCGGTCGGGTTGTAGTAGATGCCGGTCACGATGCTGGAGGATTCGTTGGTGACGCGGATATTGGTGTCGCAGCGCTGCGCCTGCGCGGCCGGGGCGCCCGCCGCGAGGAGAGGAAGGGAGGCGGTCAGGGCGAGCAGCGCAGAGCGCGATAACATGGCATTTCCTCACATGAACCGTCTCGTTACTTGAGACGATTCACGCGTTGCTGACAAGGCTCGACCGTCAGGTCAGAAGGCGCGCAACCCCGCATTGGTGATGGAGACCCTGCTCACGCGGCAAACATCCACGTTGCGCAGCTCGGACGAGCGCCCATTCTCCCAGACGATGCGGACATCATGGGGCCGCGCGTAGCTCATGCGCGCATTGGAGACGGCGCCGGGCCGCAGGACATCTTGGCCGAGGCGATCCGGACCCCAGGTCGCGACGGGAAGGGGGTGTAATACAGGTTCGTCACCGTGATCGAGGAGGTATTCTCGAAGCGGATGCTGGTGTCACACCCGGCCCAACCGGATGTGTTGGGCTGGCGCGTGTCAGGGTGCATTGATCCCGAAATCGCCGACGGTGATGGGCGTGGCCGAGCAGATGGTGATGCGGCGGCGCTCCGCCGGCTGCCGGTCCGCCCAGAGCAGTCGCATATCGTAGACGCCGGGCGAGCGCGTGCGGAAGTTGCTGGTCTGGCCTGGGGCGAGAACATCCTGGCCCAGCAGGTCCGGCCCCCAATTCGTCAGCGCCGCGTCGCGCAGATGCAGGCGGGAGATGATGCGCGTGGAGTTGTTCGTCACGCGGAGCGTCCCGTCGCAGGCCTGGCCGCGCGCAGCGGCCGTGCTGGCGGCCGGCCGAGGCTCGGGCGGCTCCGACGCGCAGGCGCCCAAGGTGAGGGCGCTGGCGAGCAGTGCCGCCGCGAGCCGCGCGCTCATGCGCGCCCTGCGGCCTTGTCGGCCTCGTAGCGGGCCTTGTTTTCGGCATTGGCGGGGTAGAGGCCGGGCAGCGCCATGCCGGCATCTACCTGCGTCATGATCCACCCTTCCAGGCGCTCCTGCTCCACGCTCTCCTCGGTCACGGCGTCCACCATGGCCTGCGGGATGAGCACGCAGCCATCGGCGTCGCAGACCACCACATCGCCCGGGAAGACGGCGACGCCGCCGCAGCCGATCGGCTCCTGCCAGGAGACGAAGGTGAGGCCCGCGACCGAGGGCGGGGCCGCACCACCGGCGCACCAGACCGGCAGGCCCGTGCCGTTCACGCCCGCCACGTCGCGCACCGCGCCATCGGTCACCAGCGCCGTCACGCCGCGCTTGGCCAGCCGCGCGCAGAGGATGTCGCCGAAGATGCCGGCATCGGAGACACCCATGGCGTCGGCGACCGCAATGCAGCCCTCGGGCATCGCCTCGATGGCCGCACGGGTGCTGATCGGGCTGGACCAGGAGGCGGGGGTGGCGAGGTCCTCGCGCGCGGGGACGAAGCGGAGCGTGAAGGCCTCACCCACCAGGCGGACATTCTGCGCGGCGGGCGTGAAGGGCGCGGCGCGGCGCATCCAGACGTTGCGCAGGCCCTTCTTCAGCAGCACCGTCGTCAGCGTCGCGGTGGTGATCTTCTCGAGCTTGGCCTTGGTTTCGGCGGAAAGCGCCATGGTGGTTCTCCTGAACGATGCCGCGCTTTTCCGCCCGGCGGCGGCCAGCGTCAATCGGGCCCGGTCATAGGAAATGCGCGGGGACGATCCGCCGCTCCCGCGCCTCGCGGCTGAGTTCCTCGCGGTAGTCGGGATGCGCGAGGCCGATGATGGCCTTCGCGCGCTCCGGCACGGAAAGCCCCTTGAGGTTCACCATCCCATATTCGGTGACGACAAACATCTGGTCCGAGCGCGGCGTGGTGACGATGTTGCCCGGCGTCAGGTCGAGCACGATCCGGCTGCGGCGCTTTCCGTGCCGCTCATAGGTGGAGGCCAGGCAGATGAAGGATTTGCCCCCCTTCGACGCATAGGCCCCGCGCACGAATTGCGACTGCCCGCCCGTGCCGCTGATGTGCCGGTGCCCATCGGATTCCGAGGCCGCCTGGCCCTGGAGATCGAGCTGCGTGGTGTTGTTGATCGCCACCACGCGGTCATTGCGGGCGATGATGTCGGGCATGTTCGTGTCCTCCACCGGGCGGCAGAGGAAGTCGTCATTGCCGCGCAGCGTGTCGTAGCTGGCGCGGCTGCCCAGGCAGAAGCTGTAGGTGACGAGGCCCTGGTCCGTCGCCTTGCGCCCGCCGCTGACGCGCCCCGCGCGATACAGCTCGACCAGCCCGTCATTCAGCATCTCGGTATGGACGCCGAGGTCCTTCACATGGGATTCCAGCAGCAGCGTCGTCACCGCATTGGGCATGCCGCCGATGCCGACCTGGAGGCAGGCGCCATCCTCGATCTCGGTCGCGATGAGGCGGGCGACGGCGCGGTCCACCTCGCTCGCCTGGGCGTTTGGCAGCTCCGGCATCGGCGTGTCGTCGCCCTGGATCACATAATCCACCTGATCGCGATGCACGCGCACATGCGTGCCGACCACGGGCGGCATGTCGGGCGTGATCTCGAGGATCAGCACCGTCGCGCGCTCCACCACCGCCGGGTGCCAGATGCTGACGGGGCCGAGGTTGAAATACCCCTCCGCATCCATGGGCGCGGCCTTGAGGATGGCGATGTCCAGCCGCGCGATGAAGCGGCGGTAGTAATCGGGAATCTCGCCCAGATGGCAGGGGATGTAGTGGCACAATCCGGCATCGTGCTTCTTCCGGTCGTAGCCGGAGAAATGCCAGTTGTAGAAGGCGAAATGCGCGCGCTCCGGGTCGGATTCCAGCGTCGCGCGCGGGCGCATGCTGAGGCAGTTGCGGATGCTGACGTCGCGCAGTTCCTGCTTGCGCGCGGCGAGTGCGCGGTCGAAGGCATCGGGCTGGTTGAAGGTGGCGCCGTAGTCCAGCCAGTCGCCGGATTTGACGAGTGCCGCCGCCGCCTCGGGCGTGATCTCGCGGCACGCGCGGCCGCCGCTGCGTTGGATCATCGTCACGCCGTCTTCTGCTCGGCCAGGCCAAGCTCCGCGATCATCGCCTCGCGCATCAGGTATTTCTGGACCTTCCCGGTGACCGTCATCGGGAATTCCTCGACGAAGCGGATGTGGCGCGGAATCTTGTAATGCGCGATCTGCCCCTGGCAGAAATCGCGGATCTCCTCGGGCGTCGCGCTCTCGCCGGGCTTGAGGCGGATCCAGGCGCAGATCTCCTCGACGAAGCGCGGATCGGGCACGCCGATCACCTGCACCTCCGCCACCTTCGGGTGGCGAAACAGGAATTCCTCCACCTCGCGCGGGTACACATTCTCGCCACCGCGAATCACCAGGTCCTTGATGCGGCCGACGATGTTGCAGAAGCCTTCCTCGTCAATCACCGCGAGGTCGCCCGTGTGCATCCAGCGCGCGGGATCAATGGCCTCACGCGTGCGCGCCTCATCGCCCCAATAGCCGAGCATGACGGAATAGCCGCGCGTGCAAAGCTCGCCGGGCTGGCCGCGGGGCACAATTCGGCCTTCGGCATCCACGATCTTCACCTCGATATGCGGCTGCACGCGGCCCACGGTGGAGACGCGGCGCTCCACTGAATCCGTCGTGCTGGATTGGAAGCTGACGGGGCTGGTCTCGGTCATGCCATAGGCGATGGTGACCTCGGCCATGTTCATGTCGCTGATGCAGCGGCGCATCACCTCGATCGGGCAGGGCGAGCCCGCCATGATGCCGGTCCGCAGGCTGCTCAGGTCGAACTTCGCGAAATCGGCGTGGTTCAGCTGCGCGATGAACATGGTGGGCACGCCATAGAGAGCGGTGCAGCGCTCCTCCGCCACGGCTTCCAGCGTGGCCAGCGGATCAAAGCCCTCGCCCGGATAGACCATGGTGGCGCCATGGGTGGTGCAGCCCAGATTGCCCATCACCATCCCGAAGCAGTGATAAAGCGGCACGGGGATGCAGATGCGGTCCTCATGCGTGATGCGCTGCGCGCGGGCCACGAAATACCCGTTGTTGAGGATGTTGTGGTGGGTGAGCGTGGCCCCCTTCGGCGCGCCGGTGGTGCCCGAGGTGAACTGGATGTTGATCGCATCATCGCTTTGCAGCGTCGCCTCGATGGCGTGCAGCTTCGCGCGCGCCTCGGCGGGTGCCGGCTGCATCAGCTCGGCGAAGTTGCGATAGCCCTGCCGCGTCTCGGGCCCGATCTGGAAGCGGTGGCGCAGCGTGGGCAGTTTCTCCGCGCCCAAGATGTCCAGCATGGTCACGTATTCGCTGGTCTTGAAGCGGGTCGCGGTGACGATGGCGGCACACCCCACCTTGTTCACCGCGTATTCCAGCTCCGAGAGGCGGTAGGAGGGGTTGATGTTCACCAGCACCAGCCCCGCCAGCGCGGTGGCATATTGCGTCAGCGCCCATTCGGCATTGTTGGGCGACCAGATGCCCACGCGCTCGCCCGGCGTGAGCCCGGCGGCGAGGAAATTGGCGGCCACATTCTCCGCATGGGCCAGCATTTCCGCATAGGTCCAGCGCACGCCCTGCTGCCGCGCGATGAGCGCCAGGCGGTCCGGGAAGCGGGCCACGGTGTTGCGGAAATTCGTGCCGATCGTCTCGCCCAGCAGCGGCGTGGACGAGGCGCCATGGACGTAACTCAACATGCAGCGATCCTCCGCAATTGCGCCGCCGCCTGGAGGATGAGGACCTCCGGCGGGGCGGTGATGTCGAGCACCAGCGCCGCTTCATCCGGCGCGGGTGGTTCCAGTGTGGCGAATTGGCTGGCCATGAGCGAGGGCGGCATGAAATGCCCCTCGCGCGCCGCCTGCCGCGCCGTGATCATCGCGGGCTGGCCCGCGAGATGCAGGATGCGAAGCCCCGGCACGGCGGCGCGCAGCCGGTCCCGATAGGCGCGCTTCAACGCCGAGCAGGCGATGACGCCGCCCCCCGCCTGCGCCGCGAGCCAGGCGCCCAACGCATCGAGCCAGGGCCAGCGATCCTCATCGGTCAGCGGCGTGCCGGCGGACATTTTCCGCACGTTGGCTTCCGGGTGGAAGGCATCCGCATCGCCGAAGGGCAGCGCCAGCGCGCGCGCCAGCTGCGCCCCGATGGTGGATTTGCCGGAGCCGGAGACGCCCATGACGAGGAGATGCAGGGTCATTCCTTCTTCGGCTCCAGATGCCCTCCGAACCCCTTTCGCATGGCGCTCAACGCCTTGTCCGCGAAGCTCGCCTCCTGGCGCGAGCGGAAGCGGGCAAACAGCGCCGCCGCCAGCACCGGCACGGGCACCGCCTGCTCGACCGCCGTGTCCACCGTCCAGCGTCCCTCGCCGCTGTCGCTCACATGGCCGCTGTATTCGGCGAGGTCGGGGTCATAGGCCAGCGCCTGGGCCGTCAGGTCCAGCAGCCAGGAAGAGACGACGGAGCCGCGGCGCCAGGCCTCGGTGATGTCGGGCAGGTCGAGCGCGAAGGGGGCGGCGCGCATCAGGTCCAGCCCCTCGGCCATGGCCTGCATCATCCCGTATTCGATCCCGTTATGGACCATCTTCGCGTAGTGCCCCGCGCCATTCGGGCCGCAATGCACATAGCCCTGGGCGGGGCGTGGGTCGCGCGCCTCGCGCCCCTCTGTCGGCAGGGCGGTGCCCGCGCCGGGCACCAGCGCGGCAAGGATGGGATCGAGCCGCGCCACCACCTCGGCCGGCCCGCCGATCATCAGGCAGTAGCCGCGCTTGAGCCCCCAGACGCCGCCGGATGTGCCGATGTCGAGGTAATGCAGCCCGCGCGCGGCCGCTTCGGCCCCGCGCCGGGCGGAATCCTTCCAGAAGGAATTGCCGCCCTCGATGATGGTGTCGCCCGGGCTCAGCAGCCCATGCAGCTCGGTCAGCGCGGCTTCCGTGATCTCGCCGGCCGGCAGCATGACCCAGACGGTGCGCGGCGCGCGCAGCAGGCCGACCAGTTCCTTCAGGCTCGTCGCACCGGTCGCGCCCTCGGCCACCAGGCTCGCCACCGCCCCGTCGTCGCGGTCGAAGGCGACGCCCTCATGCCCTGCCTGCATCACCCGGCGCAGGATGTTCCCGCCCATCCGGCCGAGGCCCACCATGCCCAGCTGCATCTCGCTTCCCCCGTTCATTGCGGCGTGTTCAGATGGTGAAAACGCCGTCCGAGGAAAATCATGATCGCAATTCCCGAGCAAGGCCAGGATTGGCCCGCCCTGAAGCAGGCCCTGCTGGAGGCCAAGGCGCGCGACTATTCCTGGAAGCGTGGCCGCATGGCGGTCTTCTTCTACTACCTGGACGAGGCGCTGGAGCGCATCCAGCAGGAGGCCTACCTGACCTTCTGGACCGAGAACAATCTCGGCCAGCGCGCCTTTCCCTCGCTGGCGCGGCTGGAGGGCGAGGTGGTGCAGATGGGCCTCTCCCTGATGCAGGCGCCCGAGGGCGCGGGCGGCACCTTCACCTCCGGCGGCAGCGAAAGCATCTTTCTCGCCATGCTGGCCGCGCGCGAAAGGGCGGGCGTGGCGAAGCCCAACATGGTGATCCCCGACACGGCCCACCTCACCTTCGACCGCGCGGCCTGGTACCTCGGCATGGAGGCGCGGCGCGTGCCCGTGGATGCGGAACGCCTGAGCGACGTGGCGGCCATGGCGGCGGCGATGGATGCGAACACGGTGGCGCTGGTGGGTTCCGCGCCCAACTACCCCTTCGGCGGCATTGACCGGATCGCGGAGCTGGGCGCGCTGGCCGAGACGCGCGGCGTCTGGCTGCATGTGGATGCCTGCGTGGGCGGCTTCCTCTCGCCCTTCCTGTCACGCCTGGGCGTGGCGCTGCCGGCCTGGGATTTCAGCGTGCCCGGCGTCACCTCCATCAGCGCGGACATCCACAAGCACGGCATGGCGCCCAAGGGGGCCTCGCTGCTGCTGCTGCGGGACGCGGCGCTCAAGGCGCATCACCGTTTCGAGAGCAAGGCCTGGGCGCGCGGGATGTATGCGGCGCACACCGCGCAGGGCACGCGGCCCGGCGGCGCGGTGGCGGCGGCCTGGGCGGTGATGAACCATCTGGGCCAGGCGGGCTATCTCGATTGCGCGCGGCGCATCCAGCAGGCCCGCGCCACCATCGCGGCCGGCGTGGAAGCGCTGCCGGGGCTGGAGGTGCTGCCCGGCAACCACGCCATCCTGGTCTATCGCAGCACGGACGCCGCGCTGAATATCGGCCGCGTCGCGACCGCGATGGATGCGCGCGGCTGGCTGGTCAGCCGCCAGCAGGAGCCGGACGGGATCCACCTGCACCTGAACCCGCTGCATGCCGAGGTGGCCGAGGAATATCTCGACGACCTTCGCGCGGCGGTGGCGGAAGCGCGCGAAGGCGCCGCGCCCGAAATGGCGGCGGGCAGGGCCTACTAGGCCCGACGGAGGAGGATCCAGGATCATGCCCACCCCCCTCATCTCGCGGCGCCTCGCGCTGCTGGCCCCCATGCTCGCCGCGCCGGCCGTCCTGGCGCAGGCCCTGCCCACCCCGCGCGAGATCACATGGGTCGCGCGGGATTTCCGCTTCCACACCGGCGAGGTGATGCCCGAGCTGCGGCTGCATGCGCTCACGCTCGGCGCCCCAGGTGGCGAGCCCGCGCTGATCCTGCACGGGACCGGCGGCACGGGCCGCGGGCTGCTTTCGCCGCAATTCGGTGGTCGCCTCTTCGGGCCCGGGCAGCCGCTGGATGCGGCGCGCTATTTCATCATCCTGCCCGATGCGCTGGGCGCCGGGCGCTCGGCCAAGCCCTCGGACGGGCTGCGCGCCGCCTTCCCCCGCTACAACTACGCCGACATGGTGGCCGCGCAGCATGCCTTCGTCACGCAGGCGCTGGGCCTGTCCCGGCTGCGGCTCGTGCTTGGCAATTCCATGGGCGGCATGCATGCCTGGCTCTGGGCGGTGACGCATCCGGAGATGATGGACGCCGTCATCCCCATGGCCGCGCAGCCCACCGCGATGGCCAGCCGCAACTGGATGCTGCGCCGGCTGATGGTGGAGACCATCCGCCGCGATCCCGCCTACAACCAGGGCAACTATACCGAGCAGCCGTCCACGCTGCGGCTGGCCAATGTCTTCTACGCCACCGCCACCAATGGCGGGACGCTGGCCCTGCAGGCCGAGGCACCGACGCGCGAGGCCGCGGACCGGCTGGTGGAAGCGCGGCTGGGGGCGCCCATGCCGGCCGACGCGAATGACTTCGTGTACCAGTGGGATTCCTCGCGCGACTACGATCCCGAGCCGCTGCTCGGTCGCATCCGGGCCCGCGTGCTGGCGATCAACTCGGCCGATGACGAGCGCAACCCGCCCGAGACCGGCCTGACGGCGGCGGCGATTGCGCGGATTCCCGGCGCGCGGCTGCACCTGATCCCGGCCAGCGCCGAGACGCGCGGCCATGGCACCACGGGCGATGCACGCTTCTGGGCGGAAACCCTGCGCGAATTCCTGGCGGGGTAGTTCAGCGGTTCAGGCGCGCCGACCGATCCAATCCGCCAGGCGGAACATGAAGGGATTGACCGCGATCGAGATGATCGCCGCCGCCAGGATCAGGTCCCGCCCCGCCTCGGGCAGCACGCCCTCCGTCACGGCCAACCCGGCCAGGATGAAGCTGAACTCCCCCACCTGCGCCAGCGCGGCGGCGATGCTGAGCGCCGCCTTGGTCTCCAGCCCGCGCAGCCGCGCGATGGCATAGGCCGCGACGGTCTTGCCGATCAGCACGACCAGCACCGTGCCGAACAGCGCCAGTGGCTCGCGCAGGACGATCAGCGGGTCGAACAACATGCCGACGGCCACGAAGAACAGCACCGCGAAGGCATCGCGCAGCGGCAGCGTCTGCTCGGCCGCCTTTTGCGAGAGCGCCGATTGCCCCAGCACCAGCCCCGCCAGGAAGGCGCCCAGCGCGAAGGAGACGCCGAACAGCACATAGGCCAGGTAGGCGATGCCCAGCGCCGTCACCAGCGCGGCCAGCGAGAACAGCTCGCGCGAGCGCAGCCGCCCGACCCAGGAGAGCGCCCAGGGCAGCACGCGCGCGCCGACCACCAGCATCAGCGCCACGAAGATGGCCACCTTGCCGAGCGTGATGAGCAGCATGAGGGCCACGCCCTCGGCGCCGCCCATGCCGATGACCAGGCCGGCCGCCGGGCGGTCCTGCGTGACGGCGGCCAGCACCGGCACCAGCACCAGCGCCACCACCATCGCCATGTCCTCCACCACCAGCCAGCCGACGGCGGTGTGCCCCTGGGTGGTGG
This sequence comes from Acetobacteraceae bacterium, assembly GCA_027488195.1. GTDB lineage: Bacteria > Pseudomonadota > Alphaproteobacteria > Acetobacterales > Acetobacteraceae > Roseococcus. The sequence goes on from JAIYCD010000034.1 coordinate 28,481, forward strand.
CGAGTTCGCCGCGCTCGGTCAGCGCGCGCAGCAGCACGACGGTGGAGGCGACGGAGAGGCAGAAGCCGAAGATGATGCCCGCGGCATCGCCCCAGCCCATGAGCCGCGCCAGCCCCCAGCCCATCAGCGTGGCGCAGCCCATCTGCAAGAGGGCGCCGGGCACCGCCACGCCGCGCGCATCCGCCAGCTCGCGCGGCGAGAAATGCAGCCCCACGCCGAACATCAGCAGGATCACGCCGATCTCGGCCAGCTGCTGCGCCGCGCCGACATCCGCCACAAAACCCGGCGTGGCCGGCCCGATGACGATGCCGGCGGCGAGGTAGCCGACGATGGTGGGCAGCCGCACCGCGCGGGCCGCCAGGCCGAGGAAGAGCGCGAAAGTCAGGCCCAGCGCGATGGTGGCGATCAGCCCCGTTTCATGGGGCATCAGGCGGCGGCGCCGTCGAGGTAGCGGGACGCGAGGTGCGCCTGGAAATCCATGGGGTCGAGCGGCTTGCCCGTCGCCGCCCGCAGCAGATCCTGGAAGCCCAGGCTGGCGCCATGGGCATGCACATTCACCCGCAGCCAGCCGACGAGGGGCGAGAGATCGCCCTGCGCCAGCGCCGTATCCAGCCCTGGCGTGGCCGCCCGCGCCGCCTTCATGAGCTGCGCGGCGGCCATGGCGCCCAGCGTGTAGCTGGGGAAATAGCCGAAGCCGCCATCATGCCAATGGATGTCCTGCAGGCAGCCGCGCGCATCATCCGGCGGCGTGATGCCGAGCAGCGATTGCAGCCCCTCGGCCCAGGCGCCCGGCAGGTCGGCGATGGAAAGCTGCCCTTCGATCATCGCGCGCTCCAGCCGGAAGCGGAGGATGACATGGGCGGGGTAGGTCAGCTCATCCGCATCCACCCGGATGAAGCCGCGCGAGACGCGGCGCCAGAGCTTCGCCAGGTTCGCCGGCGCATAGGGCGCGGCCTCGCCGCCATAGAGCCTGTGCAGCTCGGGGCCGAGGAAGCTCAGGAAGGCATCGCTGCGGCAGGCCTGCATCTCGATGATGAGGCTTTGCGATTCATGTGCCGCCATGCCGGCGGATTCGCCCACGGGCTGGCGGGCGAAGGCATCGGGCAGGCCGCGCTCATAGAGGGCGTGGCCGGTCTCGTGCAGCACGCCCAGCAGCGCCTTGGCGGGGTCGGCTGGGCTGTAGAAGGTGGTGATCCGCACATCGGAGGGCGTGCCGCCGCAGAAGGGGTGGACGCTCTCATCCAGCCGGGAGTGCTCGGCCTCAAGGCCGAGGCGCAGCGAGAGGCTGCGGCACAGCTCGCGCTGCTTCTCGACCGGGAAGGGGCCGGGCAGCGGGATGGGCGCGCCGCGCCGGGCCTGGATTTCCTCGGCGCGGGGCAGGGCCTCGCGCAGCCAGGCCTCATAGGCGTTGAAGACCGGCTCCACCTCGGCCGCCGTCACGCCGCGCTGGTAGCCCTCCATCAGCGCGTCATAGGGCGAGAGGCCGGTGGCGGCAGCGAGCGCCTGCGCCGTCTCGCGCTGGAGGCGCAGCACCTCCTCCAAAGCGGGGCGGACCATGGCGAAGTCCGACGCCGCCTTGGCCTCCCGCCAGATCTTCTCGCAGGCGGAATTGGCGCGGGCCGTGGCCTCGACCAGCGCGGTGGGCAGCGCCGTCGCACGGGCATGGGCGCGGCGCATCAGGGCGAGGTTCGCTTCCTCCCACGGGCCTGTCGCCTCGGCCGCACGCAGGTCGTCGGCCACATCGGGCGCCGTCATCATGTCATGCGCGAGCCCGGCCAGCGTTGCCAGCTGCTCACCGCGCGCGGCGCCGCCGCCGCGGGGCATCATGGTGCTGGCATCCCAATGCAGGATGGCGGCCGCCTCCCCCAGGGCGCCGAGCCGGGCGGTGCGCGTGGTCAGGCGGTGATAGGCGGCGTTGCTCATGTCTCGCGAACCCTTCGGTTGGCCCAGAGGAGAAAGATCGCGATCCAGGCCAGGGCCAGGCCGAACCAGGTGACGGCATAGCCCAGATGCGGGTTGCTCGGGGATGGGAAGCCATGCGCCGCATCCGGCACCGGCCCGCGCTGCGGCGGCGGCGTCGAGCCAAGGCCCGAGGGGCCCAGCGGCGCGCCCGGCACCACCACCACCAGCGCATAGGGGAGTGCGTCGGGCGCGCCGAGGCTGGCCGCGATGGCGCGCGGGTCGAAGCTGTAGAAGCGCCGCGCCGCCGGGTCGTCCTTCGCGGCGAAGAGGCTGCGGCGGTCCGCGTAACGGGCATAGCCGCTGACCGTCACCTCGCCCTCCGGCCGCTGGATCGCCCCGCCTTCCAGCGGTGCCCAGCCGCGCTCCACCAGCAGCGGCGGCTGGCCGGGGCGCTCGAGCACGGCGATGAGGCTGCCGCCCAGCACCGTCCCGCGCACCTCAAGCCCCAGCATGGCCTCCGCGCCCGGGCGGAAGCGGCCGGTGGCGGTGATGTGGGCGAAGGCCTGGGGGTTGGCCGAGGCCTCGATCGGCCCCCGCGCCTGGGCGGCGGCGAGCTCCGCCAGCAGCCCGTTCTTCCAGGCCAGGCGCTGCACCTGCCAGCTGCCGAGGCCGAGCAGCAGCGCCAGCACCGGCAAGGCCAGGAAGCTCGGCAGAATCAGGCGTTGCCATGGCAACGGGCGGTTTTCGGAAGGGGTCATCACCCCCTCATGTGGCGCAATCCGGCCCGGATGTCAGGCTCAGTTCTTCACTTCGACGAGGGTGAAGAGCGAAAGCGGCGGGCAGGCCTCCATCCGCTCGATCTCGGCTTCGCCCTCGCCCAGCAGGTCACTGAGCTTGAAGTCCGGATGCCAGCCGAGGATGCGCGCCAGCGGCGCCGTCGTGCGCTCCAGCCACCAGCGGAAGCCGTCATCCGCCGCGAAATGGTTCACGAAGAGCAGGTGCCCGCCCGGCCGCACCACGCGCGACATCTCGGCGTAGAGCTTGCGCGCATCCGGCACGACCGAGGCGGTGAACATCGCCACCGCGATGTCGAAGCTGTCATCGGCGAAGGCGGTGTTCTCGGCATCCATCTCGAGCAGGCCGTGGCAAGCGGTGATCCGCTCGGCCGCCACGCGCTCCTGCGCCTTCAGCAGCATCTCGCGCGAGAGATCGATGCCGACCACATCCAGGTCGGGCCGGTAATGCGGCAGGGCAAGGCCGGTGCCCACACCCACTTCCAGGATGCGGCGGCCCGCGGTCTGCGAGATGCGGTTGACGGCGGCCACGGCCGAGCGTCGGCCGAAGGCCGAGACGCCGCCGAAGACCAGGTCATAAACGCCGGCCCAACGCCGATAGGCGTTGCGGACGGATGCGGCGTCCAGCGCGGCGCGGGGATGGGCGCGCTCGCCCTCCGAAAGCCCAACGGTTGGAATGTGACGATCCCCTGTTCGATCGGGCTCAGGGGTTAGCCCGGCCTTAAGGGGTGTGCAAGCGGGATTGTCGAGATCACGTTGCATTATCGGTATGGTTCCGTTGCGGCGGCGCCGCATGAGCGCGTTGCGGCGGCGCCGCATGGGCGCGTTGCGGCAGCGCCGTCAGGACGCCGCCGGCCGCGATGATCACGGCCCCCAGCAAGGTGATTTCGTCCGGCCAGTCGCCGAAGACGAGGATGCCGGCCAGGCTCGCCCAGACCAGCTGCGTGTAGGAGAGCGGCGCCAGCAGGCTGGCCGGCGCGCGGGCATAGGCCAGCACCAGCAGCCCATGGCTCACCGCCCCCAGCACGCCGACCGCGATCATGATGCCCCAGTCCAGCGCGCCAGGCGCCACGAAGACGAAGGGCGTCGCGACCGATGTCGCGAGGCTGGCGGCCAGCCCGGTGTGAAAGATGGTCACCCGGCTGTCGTCCAGCGCGGCCAGCCGGCGGGTCAGGATCTGGTAGAAGGCGAACATGGTCGCGGTGCCGAGCGGCAAAAGATAGGCCCAATGCAGCGGCGCCCCCGTCAGGAAGGGGGGCCGCAGCGCCACCATCACCCCCAGGAAGCCCAGCCCCACGCCGCACCAGCGCCGGAGGCTCACCTTCTCGCGCAGCAGCAGGGCCGCCAGCGCCACGGTGATCAGCGGCGAGGCGAAGCCCACCGCCGTCGCATCCGCCAGCGGGATGCGCGCCAGCGCCGCGGTGAAGAGGATGCTGCACCCGCAGAGCAGCAGGGAGCGCAGCGCCTGCAACCCCGGCGCGCGGGAGCGCCAGGGAAAACGCCCCATGGCGATCCGCAGCGCGATGGCGACCGTGATGAAGGAAAAGATGAAGCGCGCCCAGATGATCTGGAACACGGGGAAATCCGCCGCCATCACCTTCAGCAGCGTGTCCATCATGACGAAGATCATGAGGGCGCCGAGCTGCAGGAAGACGCCAATGAACATGTCTTGACGCCCTCAGATGCGTCACGCCGGAGGCGTAGCTTCGGCAAGCGTGCCTTCGGCACGACGCGGCCTTGGCTTCGGAACGCTGAAGCGTTCCGGCCCGGCTATTCGCCCCGCATTCGAGAGGGGCGGCCGCCGCTTTGGTGGGGCCGGCCGGTTGGCCTGGCCCCTGTGCTTCACGCCGCGTCTTCGCGCCGGTCCTTGACGCGGACATAGGCCAGCGCCGCGTGCTCGGCGCAATAGGGCTTGCCGCCCATGGCGGGGTCCGCGCAGAAGCGGAAGCCCTTGGTGCCGGGCTCGCCGATCGGCCAGCAGCAGGCCTTGCTGCTGACGCGCGGGAAGGCCCGCACCACGCCGGACGGCTTGGGCGGCAGGGCCAGGATGGTCGGCGCCACCGGCTTCGACTCCTCGCGCCGTGGCGCGGCGGCGACGACAGGCATGGCGGCGCGCAGCGGCGGCAAGGTAGGCCGGCGGCCGGTCGCGACGGGACGCGGAGCAGCGGGGTCACGGCGGATCGGGCTCGGCCGCGCGGGCAGGTCCAGGCGATGCGCCTTGCCCACCACGGCATTCTTCGAAATGCCCATCCGGCGACCGATCTCGGCGGTTGAATGGCCCTCGGCCCAAAGGGCGCGCAGGCGGTCAATGGCTTCGTTCGTCCAGTCCATAGGATGCTATCCCCCGTCCCTGATACTACATACAGTAGCAAAATAGAGGATTGACATACAAGGTCTGGATAATCCCGATTCGCCAGAAACTTGTGGAAAAGCCTTGGCGATTGACTTTCGGATTCAGAAACAGGGGGTTGTGACTCCGCCTGAATCACCGCCTGATCAAGACATAGTTCACCGTAAGCTCGATCGTCACCCCATTGGGGTCCGCGCCAGGCGGAAAAGCCGGCAGCCGGGCCCCCTGGAAGGGGAAGGTCGTGCCGAAATTCAGCGAGGGCGAGGTCGAAGGCCCGGCCAGGCGCACATTGCGCACCGTGCCATCCGGCGCCGCCGTCACCACCACCCGCACGGTGCCATCCTCCCCCAACGCGACCGCGCGCTCCGGGTAGCTCAAATTCTGGTCCAGCCAGCGGCGGAAGGCGGCGCGCCAATCGGCGCCCACCTGCGCGCCGGTCACCCGCACCGAGGGGTCGGTGCGGGGGCGGCCCTCCAGGAAGCGGGGATCCACCGTGGTGTCCGTGCCGCGCGCCTGGGGCCGGCCCGCCGGGGGTGCCGCGGGACGGCCGAGCTGCACGCCGCCCGGCACCCAGAGGCCGGGCAGGTTGGGTTGGGCCTGTTGCTGGCGTTGCGCCTGCTGCTGTGGCTGCTGGGGCGGGCTTGGCTGGCGCTGCGGCGGCGCGGGCGGGGTGGGCGGCGGCGGCAGGGGCAGCGTCTCGGCCAGGCGGTCGGGGATGCGCAGCTCGGTCGGCGGCACGAAGAGCTCCACCGCGCCCGGCAAGGGCGGTGGCGGGGCCTGCGCCACCACGGGAGGCTGCGGGATGGGAGGCTGCGGCATCGGCGGCGCCGGCTGCGCCTGCGGCACGGGTGGCGGGGGCGGCGGCGGCATGGGCAGCGCCTGTTGCACCGGGGGCAGCGCGGGCTGCGAGGGGATGGGCGGCGCGTTGGGTGGCGGCGGAACCGGCGCCTGGCTGGGGGGCGCGGGTGGGGCGGGCGGCGTCTCCACCCCCTCCACCGGCTCCTGCATCGCCTGTTCCACCTGCCCGCCCTCGAAGACGATATCGAAGCTGGGCGGCGGCATCTGCTCGGGCGCGCGCGGCCGGAACTCGGGCCAGAACAGGATCAGCGCCGCCACCAGCAGATGCGCGGCAATGGAGGCGATCCAGAAGGCCGGGAAGCTCAGATACGGGCGCGGCGGCTCGGGCGGGCGCCAGCGCGCGCGGGCGGGTGCCGGGCGCCAGCTCGGCGGCAGCGGCTCGCGCCGCGTCGTCACGCGCCGCCGCGCGCCGAAGCGCGGGCGGTTGCGGAGGCGGGGCGGTGTGGAGTTCGCGCGCGTCACGAGGCAGGGCCGGACATGCGCCCCGCTTAAACCAATCAACCCGTGTCGGGGAATGCTGGCGCGTGACAAAACATCCCCATCTGTGTCGCAGCACCGACGGAGCCCGCGCATGCCCATCAACCGCCGCCCCCTGCTCGCCGCGCTGCTGGCCAGCCCTGCCCTCGCGCGCGCCCAGCCCCCGGCCGAGACGGCGAGCAGCGAGCGCGGCGCCTTCCACTGGCGGAGCATCGCCTCGGGCCTCGAACACCCCTGGGGCGGCGGCTTCCTGCCCGATGGCCGCCTCCTGCTGAGCGAGCGCGCCGGCCGCGCCCGGCTGATGGACCCGGACGGCACCCTCTCGCCCCCCTTGCCCGGCCTGCCGGAGGTGGTGGCCGAGGGCCAGGGCGGCCTGCTCGACATGCAGCCCGCCCCGGATTTCGCGACCACTTCCGAGGTCTTCTTCACCTCCGCGACCTTTGTCCAGGGCGGCGCCGCCGCGCTTGTCCAGGGCGGCGCCGCCACCCTTGTTCAGGGCGGCGCCGCCGCCGGGGTCGAGGGCGGTGTCCTCACCCGCCTCTCCCGCGCGCGCCTCACGCCGCGCGGCTTCGAGGCGGTGCGCCCGGTGCTGGACGCGACGCCCGCCCAGGCGCGCGGCCGGCTGCATTATGGCGGCCGCATCGCCTTCTCGCCCGATGGCGCGCACATCTTCCTCACGACCGGCGAGCGCAACAATGAGCGCGAGCGGGCGCAGAAGCTGAACGACCTCGCCGGCAAGGTGATCCGCCTGACCCGCCAGGGCGAGATCCCGCGCGACAACCCCTTCTTCGGCCGCGAAGGCCTGCGCGGCGAGATCTTCACCTATGGCCACCGCAACCCGCAGGGCATCGCCTTCAACCCGGCGAGCGGCAGCCTTTTCGTCGCGGAATATGGCCCGCGCGGCGGGGATGAGCTGAACCTGATCCTGCCCGGCCGCAATTTCGGCTGGCCCGACGTCTCCTATGGCCGCGAGTATTCCGGCCGGCAGATCGCGGGTGGCCGCACCTCCGCGCCCGGCATCACCGAGCCGCTGCGGCATTGGGTGCCCTCGGTCAGCCCCTCCGGCATCAATTTCGCCCCGGCCCGGGCCCAGCCGCTCTGGCGCGGCGCGCTCTATCTCGCCTGCCTCAACACGCCGGGCCTCTTGCGCCTGCAAATGGAGGGCGATGCCGTGGTGGCCGAGGAACGCCTGCTCTGGGGCCGCGCGCGGATGCGCCAGGTGCTGTTCGCCCCCGATGGCGGGCTGCTGCTGCTGACCGATGAATCCCGCGGCCGCGTGCTGCGGCTGGACGCGGCCTGACGCCGCACCCCTCACAGCCAGGCTTCGCGGATGTGCCGTGGGATGTATCTTCGCCCGCCGGCCAATGTGTGGAGGCTCCTGAGCCCCCGGAGAAACTCCAGGACCGCGCCCTTGTCGCGCCGCCAGCGGCGGAATTGCTGGGCCAGCGGCAGGCCCCGGATGATTTCGGACAAAGCCGGATCCGCCACCATCACCGGCGGGCCCGGCAAGGCGCGCAACAATCCCAACCGCCGCGCCAGCGCGATCAGCCCCACGCCCCGGAGGCGGATGGCCCGGCGCGCGGCGCGGCAGATCAACCCCTCCAGCTCGCGCAGGGGGCTGCCGGGCGGGGCGGCGGCCAGCGCGTGCAACAGCCGCTCCCACAGGCCCGCATGCGTCAGCCGGCGGAAATGCCGCGCCACCGTGGCGCCCTTGCCATAGGCCTCCGGCAATTCCCGCCAGGAGCCCTCGGTGGCACCCACCCGGAAGATCGCATCCAGATGCGCGCGCTGGTCACAGGGCCGCCCGCGCCCGGAGGGCGGGAGATGAGGCCGCAAGGCCGCCCATTGCTCATCGGTCAGGCGGGCATAGGGGATGAGAATCCAGGCCGGCGGGCGGGGGCGGGGGCCCCTGGGGTAAATGCGGGGTTCGCGGAAGATGGGGGGGAGGAAATCGCGCATTGGGTATTGTGGCATAAAAACTAGAACAAATAAAGAACAAAATGCCTCCGGCGGCTGGGGCCGAAAGGCCCCAGACCCCAGGACTTGGCGCCAAAGGAATGGGGTCTGGGGCCCCCGGCCCCAGCCGCCGGAGGCCCTGTTTCACCCCTTCCCTTCCGGTGCCAAGCTCCCCCGGCACCGCCAGGAATTCCCGCGTGACCGACCTGCTCTTCCTGCCCGCCCACCGCGCCGCCGCGCTGATCCGCACCAGGCGCCTCTCGCCCGTCGAGTATCTCGACGCCGTGCTGGCGGCGGTGGAGCGCCAGCAACCGCGCCTCAACGCCTTCGTCACCGTGATGGC
>JAIYCD010000306.1 GCA_027488195.1 Acetobacteraceae bacterium
AGGATGTGCTCTCGGGCGGCGATGGCAACGACCTGCTCGACGGTGCTGACGGCAATGACCAGCTTTCGGGCGGAGCGGGGAATGACCTGCTGCGCGGCGGCGCGGGGCAGGATGTGCTCTCGGGCGGCGATGGCGACGATGTGCTCGAGGGTGCCGAGGGCAATGACCAGCTTTCGGGCGTCGCCGGGAACGACCTGCTGCGCGGCGGCGCGGGGCAGGATGTTCTGAACGGCGGCGCCGGCCGAGACACGGCCGAGTTTCGCGGCCTGCTGGCCGACTATCGGATCACCGACCTCGGCCAAGGGCAGGTCGAGGTCCGCGGTGTCGCAAGGACGGGCTCCGCCGATGGGCGCGACACGCTGACAAGCGTGGAATTGTTGCGCTTCGCCGATGCCACCATCGAGGTGAGCGGTGTGCCGGCCGCCCCCGTCATTACCGGCTTCTCCGAGGATACCGGCATCCTGGGCGATGGCATCACGGCCGACCGCACCGTCACGCTGACCGGCAGCAGCGCCGCGAACGCGCAGGTCGAGGTCTTCGCCAATGGCGCGCTGCTGGGCCAGGTGACCGCGGGTGCGAATGGCGCATGGTCCTTCACCACCGCGCCGCTCGCCGACGGCACACAGGATTTCACGGCCCAGGCCACGCGGGGCGGCCTGACCAGCGCGACTTCCGCGCCGCTCTCGCTCGTGATTGACGGCACGGCGCCCATCGTCTCCGCGCTGGACCTTCTGGCCTCCTCCGACAGCGGCGTGCGCGGCGACGACATCACCGCCTTCCGCTGGATCGACCTGGTCGGCCAGGGTGAGGCCGGGGCGACTGTATCCCTGCAGGGCACCAGCCTCACCACCACGGTGGGCGCCGATGGGAAATTCAGCTTCGGCAATGTCGGGCTCGACCTCGGCCTCAATACCTTCACGGTCGAGATCACCGACGCTGCGGGCAACAGCAGCCTGGCCGATTTCGGCATCACCCGCGTGGATGACGGCACGACCGATCCGGTCCAGGGCTGGAACCTGGTCATGCTGGAGGCGATCCGCATTGGCGGTTCCGTGACGGCCAATGCCTCGCGCCTGCTGGCCCTGGAAAGTGTCGCGATCCTGGACACGCTGGCCGCGATTGACGGCACGGAAGCCTTCATGGTGGCGCTCGACGCCCCGGAGGGGATTTCGGCGCCGATTGCGGCCGCGGCGGCGGCACACCGCGTGCTCAGCGTCTTTTATGCCGGCAATGCGCAGGCCGCGGTCCTGCAGGCCAGCTTCGACGCGCGTCTCGCGCAGGATCTCGCGCAGCTGGGGCCAGGTGCCGAGCGCGATGCGGCCAGGGATTTCGGCTTCGCGGTGGCCGATGCGGTGCTGGCGATCCGCAAGGGTGATGGGAATGACGCCGTGGTGCCCTACGTCCCGGGCACCGATCCGGGTGATTGGCGCCCCACGCCCCGCGTCGGCCCCAATGATACGGAATTGCCCGGCCGGCCCGCGCAATTGCCGCAATGGGGCGAGATCAAGCCCTTCCTGATGGAGGATGGCGGGCAGTTCCGTCCCGATGGCCCGCCCGCCCTCACCAGCGCCGAATACGCGGCGGAGTTCAATGAGGTGAAGTCGCTCGGTGCCTTGAACTCGACGACGCGCACCGAGGAGCAGACCGAGATCGCCTTCTATTGGCGCGACCTGACCAACACCTACACGCCGGCGGGCCGCTGGTCGCAGATCGCGGGCGAGGTGCTGGAGCAGCTTGGCCATTCCAGCGCCTCCGCCGCGCGCGTGATGGCCGGCCTTAACCTGGTCGGCGCCGATGGCGCCATCGCCGCCTGGGACGCGAAATACGAGTACAACTTCTGGCGGCCGATCACCGCGATCCGCGAGGCGGACACCGATGGCAACCCGGACACCGTCGCCGACCCGACATGGCGTCCCTTGCTCGAGACGCCGCCGCACCCGGACTACACCTCGGGCCACGCGACATGCAGCCTCGCTGCCGCCTGGGCACTGACCTATCTGCTGGGCGATAACATCGCCTTCACCAACGCCAGCGTGGGCCTGCCGGGCGTCTTCCGCAGCTTCGACAGTTTCGTGCAGGCCGCGATGGAAGCCGGCGACAGCCGGATCTATGGCGGCATCCACTTCACCAGCGCGAATATCGAGGGCCAGCAGCTGGGAAAGGCGGTCGCTGACTACGGCATGGAGAAGTTCTTTGCGAGCGAAGCTGCGGATATCTTCGCGCCCATCGTCCTGCTGAACGCAGCGGCGGGCGGCACGCTCGCGGCCCCGCCTGTGCTGAGCGGCTTCGCACTCGACAACCGTGACGGCCTCGATGTCGTGCGCGCGAGCCTCAATGGCGGCGCGGCGGTCGAGATCGCCATCGACGATACGGGGCGCTTCAGCTTCAACGTGGCGACGGTGTTCGGGCCCATCGCGAATGGCGCCAACAGCATCACGCTGGAAGCGGAAGATGCGGCGGGCCTCGATGCCACGCCGGTGATCTACAACTTCACCCTGATCGCGTAACGCCGCTCAGGCACCTTTGCGGTAGGCGAAGGCCTTGGCGAAGCAGTCCAGGATATGCCCGCCGGCGGTGGTCGGCGGGTAGATCGGCGCCGCGGCGCCCAGCGCGCGGGGGTCGATCGGCGCCTGGAAATTCGGGTCATGGAAGGTCGCGATCGACATGCGCTCATGGCCCGAGCGGTTCACCACGCGATGCGGCGTGCTGGCGAAGCGGTCATTGCTCCAGCGGCCCAGCAGATCGCCCACATTGATCACCAGCGTGCCCGGCAAGGGGGGGGCGGGTATCCAGGCGCCCGACTGGCGTTCGCGCACTTCC
>JAIYCD010000338.1 GCA_027488195.1 Acetobacteraceae bacterium
GTGGCCCCGGGCCGCATCCTCGCCGGCACGCGTGAGCCCTCGAAGCTCGCCGCTCTCGCCGCGCGCGGAATCCGCGTGGTGGCGCTCGATTTCGAGCAGCCGGAGGGCATGGCCAGCGCCTTCGCCGGCGTCGGCCGCCTGCTCCTCATCTCGACCGACGCGCTGGACCGGCCGGGCCGGCGCCTCGCGCAGCATCTGGCCGCGGTGGAAGCGGCGCGGGCGGCGGGGGTGGGGCACATCCTCTACACATCCATGCCCAACCCGGAGGATTCGCTGGTGCCCTTCGCCCCGGACCATCTCGGCACCGAGGCGGCGCTGCGGGCGAGCGGCCTCGGCTGGAGCATCCTGCGCAACGCCTGGTACCAGGAGAACCTGCTGATGGAACTGGGCCCCGCCCTTGAGCACGGGCAATGGACCACGGCGGCGGGCGAGGGCCGCTACGCCCCCGTCTCGCGCGAGGATTGCGCCCGTGCCGCCGCGGCCGCGCTGGCCGGCAAGGCCGCGCCGGGGCGCATCTACGACCTCAGCGGGCCCGAATTGCTGGGCATGGACGACATCGCCGCCCGCGCCAGCGAGGCCTTCGGCCGCCCCGTGGTCGCGGTGAAGCTGGACGAGGCCACGCGGGCGGGCATCCTCGTCCAGGCCGGGTTGCCGCCCTTCATCGCGCCTGTCCTGGTGGCGAGCGAGGCGAATATCCGCGCGGGCAAGTTCGCGCTGCTCAGCGATGATGTGCGGGAGCTGACCGGCCGCGCGCCCACGCCGCTGGCGGCCACCTTCGCGGCCGTCCGCGACGCCGGCCGGGCGGCGGCCTGACCCTGCCGCTCACCCCCGCCGGAGGTTCCACAGCATGGGGTTCGGCGCCTGCAGCACGCCCGTCAGGTCGCTGCGGAAGGCCGTCCGCAGGCGGAACAGGCCGGTGGGGGCGATCGGCACCGCCTCCCACAGCAGCGCCTGCAACCGCTGGAACGCGGCGGCCTGCGCCTCGGCATCGGCGGCGAGCGTCCAGGCTTCCACCTGCGCCTCCACCGCGTCATCCGTCGGCCAGCCGGCCCAGGCCTGGGCGCCGTTCATGCGGATCGCCCAGCTCACCGCCGGGTTGGCGATGGTCGCCGCCGGGCCGTTGGTGTTGTGCAGGTTCCAGCCGCCCTGCGCGGGCGGGGCGCGATTGGCGCGGCGGGCGATGATGCTGGCCCAGTCGCTCTCCACCGCCTGGATGTTCACGCCGAGGCGGCGCATCAGATCCACCGTCACGCGGCCCTGCTGCGTCACCGCCGGGAAGTCGCTCGGGTTGATGTGGATGATGGGCTCGCCATTGTAGCCGGCCTCGCGCAGGGCATCGCGGGCGCGCTGCATCGCCGCCTCGCCACGGGGCGCCGCGGGGAATTCCGTCGCACCCGGCAGGCCGCAGGGGAACATGGCGTGGCATTGCTGCCAATCCTGCGGGAGGGCCACGGCCGTCATGAAATCAGGCTGCACCACCACATCGCGGATGGCGCGGCGCACGCGCACATCGTTGAAGGGCGGGTGCAGGTGGTTGAAGCGGATGAAGCCCAGGAAGCCGTTGGGGTCGTAGATCTGCGTGCGGGTGCCGCGGTCCCGGTCCAGCACGGGCACCAGGTCGGGCAGGGGGTATTCGATCCAGTCGATCTCGCCGGTGCGCAGTGCCGCCGCCGCCGTGCCACCATCGGGGATCCAGACCAGCTCCAGCCGGTCGAAATGCACGCGCTTGCCGCCGGCGGCGGCCTCGGCCGGTTCGTCGCGCGGCACATAGGCCTCGTTGCGCGCATAGGCGGCGCGCGAGCCCGCATTGTACTCGCCGGGCAGGAAGCGCCAGGGGCCGGAGCCGATCATGGCATCGGGGCCGAGGGCGCGGTCGGGCGGCGTGGCCGCGAAGCGCTCGGGCATCATGAAGCAGGGGCTGGCGCCGGGCTTGGCCAGCGCGTCGGGCAGCGCGGGGAAGGGGCGGGTCAGCCGGAACTGGATGGTGTTGTCATCCGGCGCGGAGAGTTCCGCCACCGCGCGCATCAGCACCTGGCCGAAGCCGTCGCGCACCGCCCAGCGGCGGATGCTGGCCACGCAGTCCCGCCCGCGCACGGGCTCGCCATCATGGAAGCGCAGGCCCGGGCGCAGCGTGATGGTCCAGGTGAGCCCATCGGCCGAGACCTGGTGGCCCTGCGCCATCTGCGGATGCGGGCGCAGCGCGCGGTCGGCGCCGTAGAGCGTGTCGAAGACGCAATAGGCATGGGTGGTGACGATCGTCGTCGGGTTGAAGATCGGGTCCAGCACGGCGAGTGCGGCCTGCGGCATGAAGCGCAAGGTGCGGGCGCGCGCGGGCTGCGCGAAAGCAGGGGCTGAGACACTGGCGCCGGTGAGGGCCAGGAAACTACGGCGGTCCATCCATTTCCTCCATGCGGCGCGCGGACGACGAATGGAGGGACGCAACCCGGGCACGATGCGCCCAAGGCCGAAAGCACCGCTCCCTTCGCCGGTACGAACCGGATCAGGTTCCAGGGATCGCGGGATGCATCCCGCCTCTCAGCCCAGCGACCACGCGGAGGTTCCGCGCGGGGGATCAGGGCTCACCCAGGTGACAAGCCTTCACATGCGCCGCGCCAGGGCGCGTGACAAGCCTCCTCGATTTCGGCCTTCCATCTTGTTCGATATCTAACGACATGGAGCTGCCCATGCTGTCCCGCCGCATCCTCCTCGCCACGCCGGCAGCCGGCTTCTGCCTCGGTCTCGCCGATGGCTGGCTGCGCCCGGTCCGCGCCCAGCTGCTCGACCCGCTGGCGCCCTGGACCGTGGCGCCCCATGCCGATCCGCGCATCGCCGCCGCCGCCTGGGCCGTGCTCTCGCCCAATCCGCACAATCGCCAGCCCTGGCTGTTGCGGTTGATCGGCCAGGATTCGCTCGCCCTGCATGGCGACCTCGACCGCCGCCTGCCGGTGACCGACCCGTCGCCGGCATCGTGCTGCGGCGCGGTGCCGCGCCCGATCCCCTCTTCGCCGCCGCCCCGCTCCGCCGCTCGGCCAAGCAGCCCTTCGACACCATGCGCGAGGTGCCGGAGGCGATGATCGCCACCCTGCGCGCCGCCATGCTGCCGGGCCAGCCCGGCTTCGCGCTGATGGTGGGGCAGTACCGCCCCATGCTGGCCGCGACCAATGCCTATGCCTGGCTCACCACGCCGGGCAACAGCCGCGCCGACCACCTGGCCGCGGGGCGGGACTGGCTGCGCCTGAACCTCGCCGCGACGCAGCAGGGCCTGGCGCTGCACCCGGTCAGCCAGGCGTTGCAGGAATACCCCGGCATGGCCGGCCCCCGCGCCGCGCTGCCGGGCCTGCTGCAAGCGCGCGGCGAGGTGCAGATGCTGGGCCGCCTCGGCTTCGCCACGCGCCCGGCGCCGGCCACTCCCCGCTGGCAGGCCGAATCCCGTATCCTCATGGGGTGACCCAGCAAGCCCCCCCCCATCTTCGCGCTGCTGAACGAGATCGGCATCATCGAGCAACTGGCGCGCAACCGCTTCGAGCGGGCGCAGGCCGATGGCCTGCGGCTGCCGCAATTCTCCGTGCTCAACCACCTGGTCCGGCTGGGCGATGGGCGCGGCCCCGCGCAGATGGCCCGCGCCTTCGAGGTGACGAAGGCCACCATGACCAACACCCTGCAACGGCTGGAGGCGCGCGGCTTCATCCGGATCGAGGCGGATCCGGCGGATGCGCGGGCCAAGCGCGTCTATCTGACGGAGAGCGGCCGCGCCCGGCGGGAGCGGGCGGTGCGGGACGCCGTGGCGAGCCTCTCGCCCGTGGTGCGGGAGATGGGCGTGATGCCGCCCGAGCTGCTCCCCGCCTTGGCCGCGCTGCGCCGCGCGCTCGACACGGCGCGCGACAAGCCGAGGCGCGGATCCGCAACCGTTGGTTGAAATTCGGCGGGCGGCGTTGGTAGCCTCCTGAGGCCCGAACGGGGCCAAAGGGAGACAACGACGATGACGCTGTCACGCCGCGCGGGCCTCGGGCTCGCCGCCTTGGGGATTGCCGCGCCCTTCATGCCCGCACTCGCCGCCGCACCCCTCCGCAACCAGCCCGCCCCCGCCTGGTACCGCTTCCGCATCGGCGAGTTCGAGGCGACGGTCATCTCGGACGGCGCACTGCCCCTCGGCAAGCCGGGCGATGGCTTCCCCGCGGCACCCGCGGCCGAGATGACCCGCATCCTCACCGACAACTTCCTGCCCACAGACAGCGTGGTGCTGGAGCAGAACATCCTGGTGCTGAACACCGGCCGGCAACTCATCCTCTTCGACACCGGCATGGGCGAGAGCATGGGCGCCGACAGCCGCATGTTCGGCCCCACCACCGGCCGCATGGTGCAGAATCTCCGCGCCGCCGGGATCGAGCCCGCGCAGATCGACATCGTCGCCGTCACCCACGCGCATTGCGACCATTGCTGGGGCCTGGTGGATGCGTCGGGCGCGCGGGTCTTCCCCAATGCCCAGGTGGCGATCAGCGAGCTCGATCTGCGCTTCTGGACGGACGACGCGAACAAGCGCGGCCCGGCCTTCATGCCGGTCTTCATCGAGGGTGCCAAGCGCAACCTCAACGCCTATCGGGACCGCATCATTCCGGTGCGGGACGAACAGCCGGTGGTCCCCGGCGTCGTGGCGCTGGCGACGCCCGGCCACACCATCGGGCATCACGTCTTCGCCATCACCAGCGGCGGGCGGACGGTGATCAACTCGGGCGACCTCGCGCATCACCACGCCATCATGCTGCGCCGCCCCGCCTGGGAATTCGCCTTCGACAGCGACCCCGCGCAATCCGCCCGCTCCCGCGCCCGCATGCTCGATCGCGTGGCGACGGACCGGCACGCGCTGCTGAGCTACCACTTCCCCTGGCCAGGCCTCGGGAATGTCGCGCGGCAGGGCGATGGCTATGCCTGGGTGCCGGCGCCGATGAATGTGACGGGACCGGGATGAAGCTGGTTTAAGTCGCCAGCACCTTTTTTTCCGCTACAGTCCCAATCAAGCAAGGTTTGGGGAAAGCGTTTGGAAAAGCCCTTCGAGGGAATCGCGGAGGCGCAGGATGCCGGCTATGCCGACGACCTCCGCCATTTCTCCTTCCGGAACTACGGCATCGAGGACTGGGTGGGCCTCGGCCTGCTCTGGGTGCTGGGCATCCTCGTCTTCACGCAGTTCTTCAGCCGCTACGTCCTGAATGACAGCGTCGCCTGGACCGAGGAGGTGGCGCGCTACCTGCTGATCGTCCTCACCTTCATCGGCAGCGCGGGGGCGGTGCGGCGGGGCACGCATATCCGCGTCGAGGCGCTGGAGATGGCGCTGCCGCGCGGCCCGCGCCGCGTGCTCTGGGCCTTCCAGGATCTCTGCCGGCTTGCCTTCTGGGGCTTCGGCGCCTGGATCAGCGTGGACCTCTCCGAGCGCATGGGCGTGATGCCGATGGACAGCCTGAATGCCTCGCTGGCCTGGGTCTATTGGCCGGTGGCCGCGGGGTTCGTCGCGATGTTCCTGCGCGAATGCTGGTGGGTGTGGCGGCGCTGGCGATACGGGGATGCGCCGAGCGCGCAGGATGTGCTGGCATGAAGCTTTTCATGCCCCCAGACGCCGGGCGCGGCCTCCGCCCGCTTGGCTTCGGAACGCTGAAGCCTTCCGCCGGGCCTGTTCGGCCCGGATTCTCGGGGCGCGGTGCTGCCCGGAAGCGGACAGCGCTGGCTCCACAGCGACCCGGCCCGCCTTCCGGCCGCAACGCGGCCGGCGCCACCCAACCGCGCTCGCGGCCGGGCGCACCATCGGCACGGCGAAGGCAAGGCGGCGGAGCCGCCGCACGCCGCTTGAGGGCGTAGACACATGACCGCAGCGATCCTGCTCTTTGGCTTTTTCGGCCTGCTGGCACTCGGCCTGCCCGTCGCCATTGCGCTGGCCGGCGCCTCCATCATCTTCGCGCTGCTGGATGGCTCCATCCCGCTGCTCGCCATCGTGCATCGCATGGTGGGCGGCGTGGATTCCTTCCCGCTGCTCTGCGTGCCCTTCTTCATCTTCGCGGGCATGCTGATGAATTCCTCGGGCATCACCGAGCGCATCTATGATTTCGCGGTGGCCGCCGTCGGCTGGATGAAGGGCGGGCTCGGCCAGGTGAACGTCGTGGGCTCGGTCGTCTTCGCGGGCATGAGCGGCACGGCGGTGGGCGACGCGGCCGGCCTCGGCACCATCGAGGTGCGGGCCATGCGCGCCCATGGCTATGACCCGAAATTCGCCGTCGGCATCACGGCGGCCAGTTCCATGCTGGGACCGCTGCTGCCGCCCTCGCTCCCGCTCGTGATCTATGGCGTCTCGGCCAATGCGAGCATCGGGCAGTTATTCGCCGCCGGCATCGTGCCCGGGCTGCTGCTGGCCTCCTGCCTGATGGTGATGGTCTGGTGGTATGCGCGCCGCCACGGCTATGGCGCCGATGCGAAGTTCCGCCTCTATGAGCTGGGCCGCACGCTCATGCGCGGCCTGCTGCCGCTGCTGACGCCGGTGCTCATCATCGGCGGCATGCGCTTCGGCCTCTTCACACCGACCGAGGGCGCCATCTGCGCGGTCGCCTATGCGCTGTTCCTGGGCGTCATCGTCTACCGGACGCTGGGTTTCCGCGCGATCTGCAAGGTGAGCTTCGAGACGGTGGAGGTGACGGCCACCATCCTCCTCATCGTCGCCGCGTCGGAAATCTTCGGCTGGCTGCTCACCACCACGCGCGTCTCCGAGCAGGTGGTGGGCTGGGTGCTCTCCATCACCGAGCAGAAATGGCTGATCCTGCTGATCGCCAACGTCTTCCTGCTGCTGGTGGGGCTTGCCATCGAACCCCTGCCCGCGATCCTGATCCTGGTGCCGATCATGCTGCCCATCATGGAGAGCATCGGCGTGGACCCCGTGCATTTCGGGCTGATCATGGTGCTGAACCTGTGCATCGGGCTGCTGACGCCCCCCGTGGGCATCGTGCTCTTCATCCTGGCGCGCGTCGGCGGCATTTCCTTCGAGGATGCGGCGCGCGGCGTCATGCCCTTCATGGTGCCGCTGGTGGGCGTGCTGCTGCTCTGCACCTATGTGCCGGAGGTGGTGATGTATCTGCCGACGCGTTGGTACCGGTAGCTCAGCCCTTCGCCTTCAACGCGCTGAGCTCGGCCTTCAGGGCGGCGTTCTCGGTCTTCAGCGCGTCCAGCTCGCCGCGCGCCTGGAAGGGCGAGAAGAGGTTCATCGCCCGCTCCATCATGGTGATGTTGCGCTGGCTGATCTCCTCCAGGCTGAAGGGCTTCAGCGCCTGCTCCATGCCGCGGCGCATCTCCTCCTGCTGGCGGGAGAAGCCGGTCATGGTGGCCTCCAGGTAGCGCGGCAGCACGCCCTGGAGACTATCGCCGTAGAAGCCGATCAATTGCCGCAGGAAGCTCTCCGGCAGCAGGTGGCTGCCCTTGGATTCCTCCTCGACGATGATCTGCGTGAGGACGGAGCGCGTGATGTCGTCGCCTGATTTCGCGTCATAGACCACGAAATCACGGCCGACGCGGACCATCTGCGCCAGATCCTCCAGGGTGACGTAGCTGCTGCTCTCGGTGTTGTAGAGGCGGCGATTGGCATATTTCTTGACGACGACCGGTGGCTTGGCCGGCTTGGACTCAGCCGATTGATCGGGCATTGCGGGCACCCCAGTCTGCTTTGATGGATATCTGGCGTTTGTTGCGGTGCAAGCGTAGCACGGCCGGCATGGGAAGCCGCAAGGCTTCGCGCTATGTTGCGGCCTCCATCAACACATAGTCACGGGCATGGATGAACTCCCCCGAGGATCTCGATCGTTTGGCCGCCGACTGGATCGCCCTCTGGGAGAGCGAACTCGCGGGGCTGGGCCAGGATGCGGAACTGGCCGAGGCCTGGTCCGCCTCGGTCGCGCTGATGGCGGCGTTCTGGCGCGCGCAAATCGCGCAGATGGCGGCGGCGGCCAAGTGGCATGACCCCACGCCGGGGCCCGCGCCCGCTCAACCTGCACCTGATCCTGGGCGCGAGCCGGGGCATGGCCGCGATGATGACGCCGCTGCCCAATCCGCTGCCCTCCGGACCCGGCTCGCCGAGCTGGAGCAACGGCTGGCCGCGCTCGAAGGCAGGCCAGGCGGAGGCGGCAAGGATCGCCGCACAACTCGGAAACGCAAGCCCTGAGGCGTTTCGCGGCGCCGTGCTGCGCCGCCTCTGGCGGGAGGATGCGGCGCTGTTGCGCGGCCTCGCCGCCTATCGCCGCCACCCCCATGCCCGGCGCCTGAACGACCCGCCCGTGATCTGGCAGGAGGGTTCGGCCCGGCTGCTGGACTACGGGGGCCAGGGCAGGCCGATCCTCTTCGTGCCCTCGCTCGTCAACCGCGCCCATGTGCTGGACCTGGATGAGGGCGCGTCCCTCATGCGCTTCCTGGCGGCGCAGGGTGTGCGGCCCCTCCTGCTCGACTGGGGCTGGCCCGGCACCATCGAGCGCCGCTTCACGCTGACCGACCACATCGCCGGCCGGCTGGAACGCGCGCTGATGGCGGCCCCCCAGGGCCTGGTGCTGGCCGGCTATTGCATGGGCGGGCTGCTGGCGCTCGCCGCCGCCCAGCGCCGGCCGGATCGCGTCTCGGCCCTCGCCTTGCTCGCCACGCCCTGGGATTTCGGCGCCATCCCCCAGGCGCCGACCATGGCCAAGCTGCTGCCGGGCCTCGAACCCATGATGGCGCCGATGAACGCCCTCGGCGTGGATATGCTGCAAAGCCTGTTTGCCATGCTCGACCCCTATTCGATCGCGGAAAAATTCCGCGCCTTCGGCCGGCTGGACCCGGATTCGGCCCGCGCCCGCCGCTTCGTGGTGCTGGAGGATTGGCTGAATGATGGCGTGCCCCTCGCCGCCCCCGTGGCGCGCGAGGCGATGGGCGAATGGTATGGCCGCAACACGCCCGCCCGCGGCGAATGGGCCGTGGCGGGCCTGCCGGTGGTCCCCGGCGATTGGAAGGGGCCGAGCTTCCTCGCCATCCCCGCACGGGACCGCATCGTGCCGCCCGCCGCCGCCCTGCCGCTCGCCGCCGCCCTGCCCGGCGCGCAGGTCCACCTGGCCCGCGCCGGGCATATCGGCATGGTGGCGGGCGAGAATGCGGAAGCCGCGCTCTGGCGGCCTTTGCTGGACTGGCTGAACGGACTGCAAGCCTGACATTCCCGGCGCAAACTTGCCGCCCCTTCGCGCGCGCTTTATAGCCGCGCCCAAAGTGAAGGCGCTGCACACCTTGGCCAGTATCGACTCCCCCCAGTCCTCCCCCAATCTTGCCCTCGCCGCACAGGCCGCGATTCTGGCGCTGCCGGTGACGGAAGAGCGGCGCATGGCGGATTGCATCCGCGTCCTCGCCATGGATGCGGTGGAAAAGGCCAAGTCCGGCCACCCCGGCATGCCCATGGGCATGGCCGATGCGGCGACGGTGCTCTTCACGCGCTTCCTGAAATACGACGCGGCCGACCCCCGCTGGCCCGACCGGGACCGCTTCGTGCTCTCGGCCGGCCATGGCTCGATGCTGCTCTACAGCCTGCTGCATTTGACCGGGCACACGGGCATGGAGATGGAGGTTCTCAAGAACTTCCGGCAGCTCCATTCCGCCGCCGCCGGCCACCCCGAATATGGCGAGCACCCCGCCATCGAAATGACGACCGGCCCGCTCGGCCAGGGCATCTCCACCGCCGTCGGCATGGCGATGGCCGAGCGCCTGCTGGCCGCGCGCTTCGGCAAGTCGCTGGTGGATCACCGCACCTGGGTCATCTGCTCCGATGGCGACCTCCAGGAAGGCATCAGCCATGAGGCCGCCGCACTCGCCGGGCATCTCGGCCTCGACAAGCTGACGGTCCTCTGGGACGACAACCACATCTCCATCGATGGCGACACGGCGCTCTCCTTCAGCGAGGACGTGCTGAAGCGCTACCAGGCCTATGGCTGGGCGGTGAAGCGGGTGGATGGGCATGACCATGCGCAGCTCGCCGCCGCGATGGCGGTGGCGAGCCGCAGCAAGAAGCCCACCATCATCGCCTGCCGCACCATCATCGGCTTTGCCGCGCCCAAGAAGGCGGGCACGGCGGGCAGCCATGGCGCGCCGCTGGGGGCCGATGAGATCGCCGGCGCGAAATCCGCACTCGGCTGGAACGAGGAAGCCTTCACCATCCCCGAAGGCCTCAAGGCCCGCTGGGAAGAGGCCGGCCGCCGCTCCGCCGGCACGCGCCGCTCCTGGCTGAAGCGCCTCGCCAAGCACCCGATGCGCGTGGATTTCGAGCGCGCCATGGCCGGCAAGCTGCCGGAGAACTGGAACGAAGGGCTGACCGCGCTCCGCGCCACCTTCGCGACCGAGAAGCCCAAGATCGGCAGCCGCATCGCGAGCCAGCGCGCGCTGGGCGCCCTGGTGCCCGCCGTGCCGGAGATGGTGGGCGGCAGCGCCGACCTCACCGGCTCGAACAACACCGATGTGAAGGGCGTGCCCGCCATCGGGCCGGGCAATTTCAACGGCCGCTACGTCCATTGGGGCGTGCGCGAGCACGGCATGGCCGCCGCCATGAACGGCATGGCGCTGCATGGCGGCATCATCCCCTATTCCGGCACCTTCCTGATCTTCGCCGACTACCTGCGCCCCGCCCTGCGCCTGGCCGCGCTGATGCA
>JAIYCD010000089.1 GCA_027488195.1 Acetobacteraceae bacterium
CGCGAATACGGCGTGGAATGCAGCGTGGGCGCGCCGCAGGTCGCTTACCGTGAGACCATCACCAAGCCGCACACCGAGGTCTACACGCACAAGAAGCAGTCCGGCGGTTCGGGCCAATACGCCGAGGTGAAGATCATCTTCGAGCCGAAGGAGCGCAACACGGGCATCGAGTTCGTGAACGGCGTGGTCGGCGGCGCGGTGCCGAAGGAATACATCCCGGCGGTCGAGAAGGGCATCAAGGTGCAGGCCGACACCGGCGTGCTGGCCGGCTTCCCGACCGTGGACTTCAAGTACACGCTGGTGGACGGCAAGTACCACGACGTCGACTCGTCCGCGCTCGCCTTCGAAATCGCCGCCAAGGCCTGCTTCCGCGAGGGCATGAAGAAGGCCGGGCCGGTCATCCTCGAGCCGATCATGGACGTGGAAGTGACCACGCCGCAGGACCACGTGGGTGACGTGGTGGGCGACTTGAACCGCCGCCGCGGCGTGATCCAGAACCAGGACATGGCCGGCACCTCGGTCATCGTCCGGGCGCATGTGCCGCTGAAGGAGATGTTCGGCTACATCTCCAACCTGCGCGGCATGACGAAGGGCCGTGCCTCCTTCTCCATGCAGTTCCACCACTACGATCCGGTCCCCCGCAACGTGGCGGACGAGATCATGAAGGCGGCGGGCTAAGCCCCTCCCCTTTGCCTGAATGGGCCGGCCAGGGTGACCTGGCCGGCCTTTTTTGTGCCCCAAGCCCGATAGGCCGCGCCGATCCGCGGCAACGCGCGAACCGAATGGCCGCAGGGGCCGCCGGTTCATACCTTCGGATGCGAGGCGACGGGATGATCCCGACACCAAGCCGCGATCCGAAGGAATGCACCACCATGTCCAGCAGCAGCCACGATGCCCGTGGCAATTTCGTCCTCAACATCCTGCGCGTCAGCGTCCTGGTCATGGCGAGCGCCATGGTGGGTGTATTGGCCCTTGTGGCCTGGCGACTGGTCTCGGCCTGAGCCCTCAGTCCCCCCAACGCGCCAGCCAGAACCGCATGCGCCCATCAGCGGAGGCCGGCATGTCCAGCTGCCGACGCATCGCCACCACCATAGGCTCGCGATAGAGCGGGATGGTCCAGAAGGCGCGGCGCTCCATCGCGAAGGCTTCCGTCATCAGCGCGGTGCGGCGCAGCGGGTCCATCTCGGTCGAGGTGCGGGCGATCAGCGCGTCGAAGGCAGGGTCCGAGACGCGGCCCGCATTCCAGCTGCCGCTGCGCTGATTCTTGGTGTGCAGCACGTTGTTCAGGATGGAGAAGCCATCCAGCTGCGGGGTATTGGCCCAGCCCAGCAGGAAGATGTCGCTCTGGTGGTTCAGGAAGCGCGTCATGTAGGCGGGGTAGCGATAGACGTTGAGGTTCGCCCGCACGCCGATCCTGGCCCACATCGAGGCGATGGCGCGGCAGACGCGCTCGCCATTCACGAAGCGGTCATTGGGGCATTCGAAGCCGATGCCGAAACCATCGGGATAGCCCGCCTCCGCCAGCAGGCGGCGCGCCGCGGCGGGGTCATAGGTCGCCCGCGGTGTCGCGAGCGAGGCGTCATAGCCGCCGATCTCGGGCGCGATGAGCGTGTGGATGGGTTGGGTCAGGCCGCGCATCACGCTGCCGGTGATGGCGGGGATGTCCACCGCGCGCGTCAGCGCCTCGCGCACGCGCACATCGGCCAGCGGATTGCGCGGCTGGCCTTCCACCTGATGATCAGGGGCCACGTTGAAGCCCAGGAACATCACGCGCAGATCCTGCGCCTCAACCACGCGGATGGTGCCGGTGGCGCGAAAGCGATCGAGATCCTGCAGGGGTGTGGGCGTGATGACGTCGAGCTGCCCGCCCAGCAGGCCCGCCACGCGCGTCGCGTCATTGGCGACGGGGGTGAAGACCACGCGATGGATGTTGTGTGTGGGCCGGTCCCACCATTCGGGGAAGCGCTCCAGCACCGTCTCCGAATCGGGCGTGCGCGAGACCAGCCGGAACGGCCCCGTCCCATTGGTGTTCTGGCTCGTATAGGCGACGCGCCCGCGCGCCGGATCGGCCGGCAGCAGCGCGTCATGCCGCGTCATCCAGGCCTCGGAGAGGATGGAGACGCCAGCGAGGTCGTTGATCAGCACGGGATAGGGCCCGCGCAGCAGCACATCCACCGTCCAGGGACCGGATTGCGTGACCTCCCGGATCATGTGCGTAACGGAGGCATAGGGGGAGTTGGGCACGAGTACGCGCCTGAGCGAGGCCACGATATCGGCCGGGGTCATCGCGCTGCCGTCGTGGAATCGCACACCCTGGCGAATGGTGAAGCGATAGTGGTCGGGTGCGATGACCTCCCACGCCGTGGCCAGCGCCGGCTCGAATTTCAGCTCCCGGTCATGCCGCACCAGGCTCTCGTAGATATTGCCGAGCAGCGCCGCATTGGCCGTGCTGAAGGCGCCATGGGGGTCCATGGTCGAGATCTCGCCATTATTGCCCCAGCGCACGGTCTGCGCGCTTGCGAAGATGGGCGCTGCCAGCAGGGCCAGCGCGGTGAGAAGGCGGATCATGCGTTGCTCCTGTCCAGCGGGAAGATCGGGCGACGCACGCGCCGCCAGTCGAATTGCGCGAAATCGAGGCTCGCGACGCCGGGTCCGTGGCAGGCGATGTCGGCCACGGCGAGCGGCCCGAAGGCCGGGATATGGTTGGTCTTGGCCTTGAGGATGACGTAGCGGAAGCGCGTCGGTTCCAGGCCGAAATGGCGGTATTGCAGGGGGTCCAGGCCTTCGACGCGGCCCTCGCTGACCAGCAGCGTGAGGCGCGGCGTCTCCAGCACGGCGCAACGGCCGAGATCCACGGGCATGCCGGTGAAGACCGGCCCCTCCACCTTGAAGCGCCCCATGGCGAGGCTTTTCACCACGCCGGTCAGGCGCATCGGCCGCAGCGGTTCCTTCAGCGCCGGCGAGGGCATCTTGCCGCCGATCTCCAGCGTCACCGTCGCGCCGATGCCGGCCGCGATCATCTGCGCCACCGCCTCGGGGTCGCGGATCGGGCCGGCCAGGATGTGGTCGAGCCCCTGGTGCAGGGCCTCCTCGATGACCGCCATGCTGTCCATGGGGCCGCCGGAATGACAGTTGTCGGCCGTGTCGGCGAGGATGACCGTGCCTTCCGTGATCGCCGCCGCGCGGGCGATGGCGCTCGGCAGCGGCTCCAGCAGCTGGGTGAATTCCTCCCGCAGGGACCAGGCAAGGTCGCCCACGCGGGCCGCGGCTGCCGCCGCCTGGGCGCGGTCCTCGTGGGCGGTCGCCACCACGGTCAGCGCCGTGTCGGCCGTATCGGCCAGCGGGAATCCGGTGAATACGGTGCAGCAGGGCAGGCCAGCGGCCTCTTCCGCCTTGGCGGCCGCAATGAGGAGCGACATGGGCGGCTTGCTGGAAAGGCCGCGCACCATGTCGGGCAGCATGGGCACGCGGTGCAGCACCGTCACGGGATCCAGCCGCCCTTCCAGCACGTCCCGCAGCAGGCGGCCAGCGAGGCGCCCCGTCTCGGGCATGTCGAGATGCGGATAGCTGCGATAGCCCGGCATCACCGTGCAATTCTCGACGAAGCGCGCGGTGATGTTGCCGTGGCTGTCGAGTGCGGCGCCGATCGGCAGGCCGGGGCGCACATGGCGGATGCGGGCCAGCATCTCGCCTTCGCCATCCTCGTAGTCCTCCGCGACCATGGCGCCGTGCAGGTCGAGCAGCATGGCATCGCATTCGCGCGCGGCGGCGCAGAGGATCTCGCTGATGCGCTCGAAGGCATCGCGCGAGACGGGGGCGCTCGGCAAGGCGCGGGCGGCGATGGGGATGGTGACCCACGCATCCATCGCCTCGGCCTCCGCCAGCAGGCCCGCCATGGCGTAGCCGGAATGGCGGTAGGTGCGATGGGCCTCCTCGCCGGAGATCGGTCCGAAATCCTCCCAGCGCGTGGGCACGGGGGAGAAGGTGTTGGTCTCATGCTTGAACATGCCGACCGCGAGGCGAAGGCTCATGCGCGAGCCTGAGGTCGAAGGGGCTTCAGCATGGCGACATCCTTCTCCGAATGGTTCGGACAAGTAGGGAAGCGCCTCGCCTCGGCGCATGCAAGCGCGAAGCGTGGACAAACGCCCCGCTTTGGTGACATTCGGCCCTGGAGGAACACACCATGAAGCGCCGCGCCGCCCTTGCCCTGCTCGCCACGCCCGCCTTGGCGCAGGCGCAACCTGCCTGGCCGCAGCGGCCCATCCGCATCATCGTCCCCTTCCCGCCCGGCGGCTCCAACGACGTGATCGCGCGCCCGCTGGCCGAGAAGATGCAGCAGCGCCTGGGCCAGCCCGTCGTGATCGAGAACCGCCCCGGCGCGGGCGGCGCCATCGGTGCGGCGCAGGTGGCGCAGGCCGCGGCCGATGGCCACACGCTGATGGTCACCAGCAGCAGCTTCGCCGCCTCCGCCGTCGTGCAGCGGACGCCTTATGACGCGGTGACGAGCTTCGAGCCGGTGGCGCGCCTGGCCGTGGCCCCCTTCCTGGTGCTCACCAACCTCAACTTCCCGCCGCGGGACATCGCGGGCCTCATCGCCTATGCGCGCGCCAATCCGGGCCGCGTGGATTTCGGCAGTTCCGGCCCCGGCGGCATCAACCATTTCGTCACGGAATACTTCGCCCTCCGCGCCGGGCTGCGGCTCAACCACATCCCCTATCGCGGCATGCCGCCCGCCGTGACGGACCTCGTCGCCGGGCATATCCAGATGCTGATCACGACCATGGCGAGCGCCTCCGCCCCGATCCGGGACCAGCGCGTGCGCCTGCTGGCCTATGCCGGCCCCGGCGCGCCCCCCGGCAGCCCGCCTGCGCCGACGGTGCGCGCGGCCACCGGCCTGGACTATGACGCCACCATCTGGTGGGCGCTCTTCGCCCCGCGCGGCCTGCCGTCCGAGGTCACGCGCATCCTCAACGCCGCCGTGGTGGCGAGCCTCGCCGAGCCCGATGTGGCGCGCATCTACGAGGCCGAGGGCGCGACACCCGCTCCCTCCAGCCCCGCCGAATTCGCCGATATCCTGCGCGCCGACATCGCCCGCTTTCGCGAGGTGGCCCAGGCCGCCAATATCAGCGCGGAATGAGGGCGATGCGCCGCCGCACCCTGCTCGCCGCCGGCATGCTGCTGGCGGGTCCCGCCTTCGCGCAGCCGCGCACCCTGCGCCTGGTCGTCCCCTACCCGCCCGGTGGCAGCGCCGATGTCCTGGCCCGCGCGATCGCCGAGCAGGTGACGGCGATGGGCAGGCGCAGCGCCATCGTCGAAAACCGCGCCGGCGCCTCGGGCACCATCGGCGCGCTGGCCGTGGCGCGCGCGGCCCCGGATGGGCTGACGATCCTGCAGGCCGATGGCTCGCCCATGTCCATCCTGCTGGAGGCGGGCCGAACGCAGTATCGAGCCGAGGATTTCGCACCGCTCATGCGCCTCGCCACATCGCCCTTCGTGCTGGCGACGCGCCCCGGCGGGCCGCTGCGAACGCTGCCCGAGGTGATCGCCGCCGCCCGCGCGGCCCCAGGCCGCATCACCTACGCGACCCCCGGCGTGATGAGCTTCGCCCATGTGGTGGCCGAGCGCTTCGCCGCCGCCGCCGGCATCGAATTGCTGCATGTCCCCTTCCAGGGCACCGGCCCCGCCACCAGCGCCGTCCTCGGGGGCCAGGTGGAGCTCATCCCCGTGCCCCCGGGCCAGGTGCTGGACCAGGGCGGCGGCGCGATCTTCCGCCCCATCGCCATCACCACCGAGGCGCGCCACCCAAGCCTGCCCGAGACGCCCACCTTCCGCGAGGCGGGGACGGACCTCGTCTTCCTCGGCTGGCGCGGCATGTTCCTGCCTGCCGCCACCGCGCCCGAGGCACTGGTCGCGCTGGAGCAGGTGCTGGCCCAGGCCATGGCCGGCCCCATCGTCACAGCGGCCATGCAGCGCCTGGGCGAGGCGCCGGCCCTGCTCGGCCCGCGCGACTTCGCGCAATTCTGGGCCGAGGACCGGGCCGCCATCCGCGCCATCCTGCCCCGCCTGCCGCGGGAGTAGCTGCGCGGTTCCAACCGGGGCGGAAGCGGCGTATCATGCGCCGGATCTGGCCTGTTCAGGAACTTCGCCGCATGTCGCTCGTCAAAACCTCGGCCCGCATCTTCCAGCCGCCGCGCTCGGCCATGCAGTCCGGGCGCGCCAACACCCATGAATGGGTCCTGGTCTTCACGCCGCCCGGCCGCCCGAGACTAGACCCGCTGACCGGCTGGATCGGCTCGGGCGAGACGACGAAGCAGCTCCGCCTCGTCTTCCCGACGCGCGAAGCGGCGGTGGAATACGCCCAGGCGCAGGGCATCGCCTATGAGGTGGAGGAGCCCGCCCGCGCGCGGCCCATCAAGCCCAAGGTCTATGCCGATAATTTCCGTCCGAACCGCCCGGACAACTGGACGCACTGACCAGCCCACATTTCAGCGCCCTTAGCTCAGTTGGATAGAGCAGGAGCCTTCTAAGCTTCAGGCCGGTGGTTCGAATCCACCAGGGCGCGCCAATCCTTTGCTCCTTGCCTCGCAGGCGGCGACGCCCGCACGGGACGCTGCTTGATGAACCCCCTCCGCAACCTTCAGCGGAGCGGCTTTCATGGCGCTTCACCTCATCATCGGCGGTGCCGGCTTCATCGGCTCCCACCTGGCCGACGCGCTCATCGCGCGCGGCGACCGCGTGCGTGTGCTGGATGATCTCTCCACCGGCAAGCGGGGGAACCTGCCGCGCGGCGCGGAGTTCATTGAGGGCGACGTGGTCAATGTCTGCACGGGCCGCGCGGCCTCGCTGCTGGAATTGCTGGTCGCCCTCGAGCGCGTCTGTGGCCGCACGGCCGATCGCCGCTTCGGCCCGGAGCGGCCGGGCGATTTCCGCCTCTCACTGGGCGCCCCCTCCAAGGCCACGGCGCTGCTCGGCCTCAAGGCCACGAGGCGGCTCGATCAGGGCCTGGCGGCGACGCTGGGGCTCGACGAGGTCGCGCGCGCGGCCTGAGCCAGCACATACCGGCTGGTCGCGGCGGCCAGCGCCAGCAGGATATAGACCGGCCAGGTGAAGGCCTGGGTGAGGAAGGTGCCGGAGACGATGAAGCCGGCCATTCCCGCCAGCACCGCCTGGGCCATGGCATAGGGTGCGGCCTGATAGGCCCCGCCCATCTTCTCGGGCGAGAGATCCCGCGTGGAAGAAATGGCCGAGCGCACCACGCGCACGCACATCCATGTGAAGATGAAGAAGGCCGGGAAGCCGCCTTCGGCCAGCACGGCGAACCAGGTGCTGTGCACCGCCTTGGCGAAGCCCTCCCAACAATCCGAGGAGAAGGAGAAATTGGGCACGTAGCAATTGAGCCCGACGCCGGTGGGCGGCCGGCCCACGGCCATGCGCCAGGCCGCGATCCAGGCCTCGCGCCGGCCCATGGCACTTTCGTCAATCGCGCCAGCCTCCGCCGCTCCGCCCGATTGCCGCCCACCCCGGCCGCGACGAAAAGGCCGAGCAGCCCCACCACGCCGTCGCCGAACAGCACCGCCTTGGACTGGATGCGCCGCGCGGCGAAGACGCCGAGCACGCCGACAATGCCCAGCAGTCCGCCCCGGCTCTGCGTCTCCAGGATCGCCATCATGATGAGCACGGCGCCCAGCGCGCCGAAGACGCGGCTGATCACCCCCTGCGCGGCGTCATCGCCAGCGCGATGGCGAAGGAGACCCGAAGTCACCATCATCGTCCCGATGCGCAACGCCGCCGGCTGGCTGGCGCGCGCGATCTTCTCGGTGGGCCCGATCGCCACGGCCGAAATCATCGTGGTGGATGACGGCTCTACCGATGCGACCGCGCCCATGCTGGCCGAGAATGTGATCGGCACCTCCACCGTCATGGCCCGCACCGACCTCCTGCGGGCGGCCGGCGACTTCGACGGGGGCATGCCGCAATCGGAGGATTGGGACCTCTGGCTGCGCCTCGCCGCCTGCGCGCCTGTGGGCTGCCTGCCGGCGGTGCTGACCGACTACACCATGCACCGGCCGGGCAACCTCTCCGGCCAGCGCCGCGCGCGGCTGGACGCGATGCATTTCGTCGTGAAGCGGTACGGGGCGATGGCGGGGCGGCTCGATCCCTCGGCGCTCAAGGCATGCCGGGTGCGGCTGATGGTCGCCGCGGCGGAAGCGACGGAGGCCGAGGGAGCGCGGCTCTGGGCCTCGCTGCTCCATCTGGGTGCTTGGCTGCGGCGGCCGGCCCGGCGCCATTTCCGCGAAGCCGCCGCCGCCCTGCTGGGCTGAAGCATGATCCGCGCCTCCATCAGCGCGGATCCCGGTCCAGGCACCGGCGCCTAGAAGGTCTCGACCCAGGGCCTGAGCGCGATCTCATGGCTCCAGGCTGAGCGTGGCTGGTGCAGGGCATGGAGATAGGTATCGGCGATGGCCTCGGGGTCCAGCAGCGAATCCGTGCCTGGTTCAGCGATGCGCCGGCTGGACGCGATCCCGCCATCGATTACGAAATGGCAGATATGGATGTTCTTGGGGTGCAGTTCGCGCGCCAGGCTCTCGGCGAGGCCCCTGAGGGCGAACTTGCCCATGGCGAAGGGCGCGGATTGCGCAAAACCCTTCACGCCCGCCGAGGCGCCGGTGAAGAAGATGGCACCGCGCCCCGCCGCCAGCATGCGGCGCGCGGCCTGCTGGGCAGCGAGGAAGGCACCAAAGGCGCAGACTTCGAGCGCGCGGCGCACTGCCTTCGGGTCCAGCTCCGTGATCGGCCCGCGCACGCGGAAGCTGGGATTGTAGACCACGAGGGAGGGCACCCGCCCGGCCGCGTCCAGGCCTTCGAACAACGCCGCCATGCCCGCGACATTGGCCGCGTCACAGGCATGCAGGCTGGCACTGGTCTCTGCCGCGAGCGGGGCGAGCTTCGCGGTATCCCGCGCGGCCAGCGCCACATCCCAGCCGGCCGCGTGGAGCTTTCGCGCGAGCGAGGCGGAGAGACCTGGGCCCGCGCCGATGATGAGGGCCGTCTCAGCCATGGCCGTAGAGGCGCTTCGCCTCGGCCGGGCTCACCAGCCCATCGGCCACGTCGCGCGCCACCAGCGCCGGGTCGCGCTGCTTCGGGTCACCCATGCCGCCGCCGCCGGGCAGCTTCAGCACGAGGTGCTTGCCCTTCGGGATCACCTGGAAACCCTTGGTGCGCAGCACCGTGCCGTTCGCGTCATCCAGCCCGACCCAGCCGCCCGCGCCCATCTCTCCGCCGAAGCGGCCCTTGGGCGGGTTGGCCACGCGGTCGAAGATGGCGTTCACCGCGAACTCCGCGTTCTTCTTGGCGCCGATCTCCATGATCTGGCCGAAGCCGCCGCGCGTCTTGCCCGCACCCGCGGAATCCGGCCGCAGCTCCTTCCGCCAGAAGATCACGGGCGCCACGTTCTCGGTCGCTTCCACCGGCATGGTCCGCACGCCGGAGGGGAAGGCGATGCCGTCCAGCCCATCCTTCGTGGGGCGCGCGCCGGTGCCGCCGGAGTTGAAGGTGATGATCTCGAAATCCTCCACCTCCGCCGCCTGGCCGCTGACCTGGCTGCCACCGCGCAGGGGCGGATTCCACAGCGCGGAGGAGCCTTCGGCATTCACCCGCTCAGGGATGGCATGGCTCAGGCAGCCCATCATCAGGTCGGGGATGAGCTGGCCGATGACGTGCCGCACGCTGACGGGATAGGGCCGCGGCGCATTGAGGATGCAGCCCTCAGGGATTTCCATCCTGAAGGGCAGAAGGCTCGCCCAGTTGTTGGGGATTTCCGGTGCGATCACGCATTTCAGCCCGAAGCAGGCATAGGCGCGGCAATAGGCCGGCGGCACGTTGATGCCGCGCGTGGACAGGCCCGAAGTGCCGGCGAAATCCACCACGATCTCACCGCCCTCGGCGCGCATCGCGGCATGCAGCGTGACCGGCGCCTCATAGCCATCCGAGCGGATTTCGGACTGCCAGACGACGCCCTGCGGCAGCTTCGCGATCTCGGCCTGGGTTGCGCTCATGCTGCTGTCGAAGATGAAGGCGGCGAGTGCGTCGAGGCTCTCCATCCGGTACTCGTCCATCATCTCGACGAGCCGCTTGGCGCCGGCGTCATTGCAGGCGCAGAGCGAGTAGATGTCGCCCTCCAGCTCGACCGGCGTGCGGGAACCGACGCGGATGAAGTCGAAGAAGGTCTCGTTCGGAACTCCGCCCTCGAAGCACTTCACGATGGGGATGTAGAGCCCTTCCTCGAAGACCGAGCGGCCTTCCGGCCCCATGCCGAGGCCGCCGATGTCGATGATATGCGCGGTGTTGGCGAAGAGGCCCACGATCTTCCCGTTGCGGAAGGCGGGGCTGACGACGGTCAGGTCATGCAGGTGGCCGGTGGCGAGCCAGGGGTCGTTGGTGATGTAGTGATCGCCCGGCTTCATCGTGTGGGCGGGGAATTTCTTGAGGAAGTGGCCCACCGCTTCCGCCATGGAATTCACATGGCCGGGCGTGCCGGTGACGGCCTGCGCCAGCATGCGGCCTTCCAGGTCGAAGACGCCGGCCGAAAGATCTCCCGCCTCACGCACCGTGGTGCTGAAGGCGGTGCGGATCATGGTCTGCGCCTGTTCCTCGACCACCGCGATGAGGCGGTTCCACTGGATCTGGCGTTGGATTTTCTCGAGTGCGTTGTTCATCACGCA
>JAIYCD010000219.1 GCA_027488195.1 Acetobacteraceae bacterium
AAGAGGGCCGGGTGGTGCTGACGATGAATCACATGGAGGCGCTGAAGGCGCGCACCATGGAGTGAGAGCCGATCAGGCGCGGGTGAAGACCAGGCCCCGCGCCCGGCTCGCATTCACCGTGAAGCTGTGGCCATCCTGGGCCAGCACCGCATCGGCCCAGCCGTCATAAAGCGGGGAGGGCATGGCCACACGCAAATGGCGCGGGCCGAGGGCGGTGATGGCGGAGGGCGGGCCGCGGCGCACCGGGCCCAGGGCATGGGCCACGCCATCCGTGATTCGCCATTCCGCCCCAAGCTCGGCGCAATGCCAGAGCCCATCCAGCGCCGGGGGCGCGATGGGGCCGGCGCGGCGGAAAGTGGCGCTGTACTCGCCGTCGAACTCCACCTCCATCGCATCGCCGCGCGGCAGCGAAGCCTTGAAGGGGAAGGCGCCGCGTCGCGCCGTCATGCGGCCATCGGCGCTTGGGATCAGGGTGAAGGGCACGCCATGCATGCGCGCCGTGCCATCGGCCGCGATATCCAGCGAAAGCCCCTCCGCCTCGCTGAGCCAGGTGCCCGTCATCGCCGTGTGGTCCACAGCCTCGGGTGCGGGCAGAAGCGCGGGGTCGCTGCCGAGTGCGGCTTCCAGCACCTGAAGCGCCATATTGTGCGGATCGAGCCCCGCATTGTTGGTGAGCACGATCACCGTCAGCCGCTTTTCCGGGATGCGCAGGAAGGCGCTCTTATAGCCTGGCCAGAGGCCGCCGTGGCTCACCAGGCGCAGCCCGCGCCACTCTTCCACGTCCAGCCCGAGCGCGTAGCGGTTCATCGCGCCATGGGTGAAGGGGGTCGCCGTCTGCAGCCGCGTCTCGATGCCGCCGCCCAGCCCGCCTACGGAAAGGCTCCGGGCCCAGAGCGCCAGATCCTCCACGCAGGAGACGAGGCCGCCCTCGCCGCCCAGGACGAAGCCATGCCGTGCCGCGGTGAAGCCGCCCGCGCCATCGGGCAGGTAGCCGGTGGCGAGGCCGCGCACCGGCCGCGCCGTATCGGGCGTGTGGTGGGTGCGGGTCATGCCCAGCGGCAGGAAGATGCGGGTGTCCAGGAACTCGGCCAGGCTCAGGCCCGAGATGCGCTCGATCACGCGCCCGAGCAGCCAGAAGCCGCTATTGGAATAGAGGAAGCGCGAGCCGGGCGCGAAGTTCAGCGTGGCCTGGCGGCCGATCGCGGCATCCAGCTCGGCGGCGCTCACGGGCGTGGCGAGGTCGGCGCCGCCGAGGCGCATCAGCTCCAGCATGTCGCGCAGGCCGGATGAGTTGCGCATGAGGTGATCGAGCGTGATGCTGTCCAGCGATTCCGGCAGTTCCGGCAAATGCCGGCGCACCGGGTCCGTCACGCTGAGCAGTCCGTCACGCTCCAGCAGCAGGATGGCCGCGCAGGTGAATTGCTTGGAGACCGAGGCGATGCGGAAACAGCTGGTCACGCCGAGCGGGACGTGCAGTCCCAGGGAGGCGAGCCCAACCGAGCGCCTGAGCAGCAGGACGCCGTCGCGGGTGACGCCCACGGTGGCGCCGGGCTGCTCCGCCAGGGGGGCGAGCATCAGGCCGACGCGGCGTTCCAGCCGCAGCAAATCCAAGTCACGCATGTCCCGAAAACTCCCTGGCCTGAACCTCCTACACGATATTTCCGAGCGCGACACATGGTTATTCCCGTGCAAATCCTGATTCTGGGCGCGGGTGGCCATGGCCGCGCCGTCTGCGAGGCGGCGCGCGATTCGGGCTTCGCGCCGCGCGGCTTCCTCGATGCGCGCGCGCCCCTGCCCCCCATGCTGGGCCTGCCCGTGCTGGGCGACGAAGCCGCGCATGATGGCGGGCCGCTGCTGATCGCGCTCGGCCAGAACCGGCTGCGGCTGGAGGCGGCGGCGCGCCTTGGCTGCGCCTTGCCCGTGCTGCTGCACCCCTCGGCGGTGCGGGCGCGCAGCGCGGAACTGGCCGAGGGTGCCGTGGTGATGCCGCGCGTGGTGCTGGGCGCGCTCGCGCGGATCGGCCGCCTCGCGCTGGTGAATACGGGCGCCATCATCGAGCATGACGTGGTGCTGGAGGAGGGGGCGCATGTGGCGCCGGGCGCCGTGCTCTGCGGCGGTGTGCGGGTGGGGGCGCGGGCGATGGTGGGGGCGGGGGCGGTGGTGGCGCCCAACCTCGTCATCGGCGCCGATGCGGTGGTGGGGGCGGGGGCCGCGGTGCTGGCCGATGTGCCGCCCGGGGCCATGGTGGCGGGCGTACCGGCCCGATCCCAGGGAAATTGAGACAAAGCGTGACGCGGGCTTGCATTCAAACCTCAAAGGCGCATGTCGTGTTTCATTGCGCCGCGTTCCGGAAGCTTTAAGCTTTCCCAGGCGTGATGGTGGGCATCATGCGGGTTTCCCGGCTTCGGGGCCCCGCATGCCGGCAGCGGAGCGCGCGTATGGAACATTCGGGACGCTTCAGGCATGGATCGTCCTGAACCACTGGGAATGAGGCTCGCTGGATGAAGCTCAAGGTCGGGACCACCGCTGCCGTCGCAGGCGCCTTCGCCGCCGGCATCATCATCGGTCCCATGGTCGCGGCCTGGGCCCAGGGCGCCGCCGATGGCGGGCGGGCGGAGACCTACCGCCTGCTGCAACTCTTCGGCGACGTCTTCGCGCGCGTCCGCGCCGAGTATGTCGAGCCCGTCCAGGATCGTGACCTGGTCGAGAATGCGGTGAACGGCATGCTCACCGGCCTCGACCCGCACAGCGCCTATCTCAACCCCCGCAATTTCCGCGACATGCAGGTGCAGACCCGCGGCGAGTTCGGCGGCCTCGGCATCGAGGTGACGCAGGAGGGCGGCTATATCCGCGTCATCTCACCGATCGACGAGACCCCGGCCGCCCGCGCCGGCATCCGCCCCGGCGACTTCATCACCCACCTCAACGGCAATTCCACCCAGGGGATGACGCTGCAGGAGGCGGTGGACCAGATGCGCGGCGAGCGCGGCACGGCCATCCGCCTCACCGTCCGCCGCGAGGGCGAGGCCCGCCCGCTGGAAATCTCGATCACGCGCGACGTGATCCGCCCGCAGGTGGTGCGCTTCCGGCTGGAGGGGGGCGACATCGCCTATATCCGCATCACCTCCTTCAATGAGCAGACCGAGGTCAACCTCCGCCGCGCCATGACCACCTTGCGCCAGCAGGCCGGCGGCAACCTCCGCGGCGTGGTTCTGGATCTGCGGAACAACCCGGGCGGCCTGCTCGACCAGGCGGTGCAGGTGACGGATGACCTGCTGGATCAGGGGCAGATCGTCTCGACGCGCGCCCGCCGTCCGGAGGATGGCCAGGTCTGGAATGCTCGGGCGGGTGACATCACCCAGGGCCTGCCGATGGTCGTGCTGATCAATGGCGGCTCGGCCTCGGCCAGCGAGATCGTGGCCGGCGCCCTGCAGGACCATCGCCGCGCGGTGGTGATCGGCACGCGCAGCTTCGGCAAGGGTTCGGTCCAGACGGTGATGCCGCTCGGCGGCAACAACGGCGCCATCCGCCTCACCACCGCCCGCTACTACACGCCCTCCGGACGCTCCATCCAGGCGACCGGAATCGAGCCCGATTTCGAGGTGCGCGCCACCCGCCAGGAGGCGCAGACCGCAGCCGCCACCACACCGGCGCGCGAGCGCGAGCAGGACCTCCGCCGCTCACTCCGGGCCGAGGGCGCCACCACGCCCGCGCCGCCCACGGTGACGCTGCCCCCGCTCAACCTGCCCGCCTCCATCACCGACCGCGTGCAGAACCAGCCGCCGGAAAACTGGCCCACGCTCGACATCACGAAGCCCGAGACGGATTTCCAGTTGCAGCAGGGCCTCTCCCTGGTGCGCGCGCTCGCTGCCAATCCGCAGCGCCGCGCGCAACGCTGAAGGGAGACACCGGCCCGCCGTGTCCGAAGGGAGCGTGAACGCGCCGGCTGACCGGCGGGGCTGGGCCTGGCTCGGCGCTTTCTGGGCGGTGGTTCTGCTGGCCCTTGGCGGCGGAGGCGTGACCTTGGCCGTGCTCGGCCCGCCGCCGGCCGCACCGATCGCCGTGGCTGAGCTTCCCCTGGCGGTGGTCGAGATGCCGCCGGCGCCCGCACCCGCACCGCGCGGTGTGCCGCAGAGCCTGGCCCGCCATGTGGACCCGGCGCTGGTGGAGTTCACCGCGGCAGGCGCCTTGCCCCGCATCGGCGCCGATGGGCGCATGCCCATGCGCGCCTATGCCCGACCCTTCGACCGCGGCGACCCGCGCCCGCGCGTGGCCCTCATTCTTGGCGGAATCGGTCTGCGCGCCGGCCTCTCGGAAGAGGCGATCCGCGGCCTGCCGCCGCAACTGGCCCTGGCCTTCACCCCCTATGCCCCCAACCCCGCGCCGCTGATCGAACAGGCGCGGGACCGTGGCTTCGAGACCTTGCTGGCCCTGCCGATGGAGCCGACCGGCTTCCCGATGAACGACCCCGGCCATCGCGCCCTGCTGACCGGGCTTTCGGCCGGCGAGAACGCCCAGCGGCTGGAGTGGCTGCTGGCGCGCTACCCGGGCCATGTCGGCGCGG
The DNA here is from genome assembly GCA_027488195.1 of Acetobacteraceae bacterium. Classification (GTDB taxonomy): domain Bacteria; phylum Pseudomonadota; class Alphaproteobacteria; order Acetobacterales; family Acetobacteraceae; genus Roseococcus. The sequence continues at coordinate 4,565 of JAIYCD010000219.1, forward strand.
TGGGTGCGCTGACCTCGATGCGTGGCGACCGCTTTGCGGCCATGGCCGAGCCCTTCGCGCAGATGCAGCTGGCGCTCAGCGCGCGGGGCCTGCTTTATTTCGACGCCCGCCCCGGTGCGCCCAACCCCCAGCGCGTCTGGGGGCTCACCGTGGATGTCGTGGTGGATGAGCCACACACGCGTGGCGAGATTGACCAGCGCCTCGCCCAGCTGGAACGCCTGGCGCGGGAGCGCGGCGGCGCGCTGGGCTATCTCGGTGAGTTGACGCCGGTGGCGCTGGAACGCCTGGCCGCCTGGACCGCCGGGCTGGAGGCGCGGGGCCTGGCGCTCGCCCCCGTCACCGCCTTGGTACGCCGACCGGAGATCGCGGCCCGATGATGCTGCCATACCGCCCCAATGTCGGCGCCGTCCTGTTCAACGCGGCGGGGCTGATCCTCGTTGCCCGCCGGGCCGACATGCCCAATGCCGAGGGCGCGCCCGGCGGCTGGCAATTGCCCCAGGGCGGCATGGATGAGGGCGAGGACCCGGCCGTCGCCGTCTTCCGCGAGCTGGAGGAGGAGGTCGGCACCGCGCGGGCCGAAATCCTGGCCGAGCATCCGGAATGGCTGAATTACGACCTGCCGGCGGAACTCATCGGCAAGGCGCTGGGCGGCAAGTATCGCGGCCAGACGCAGAAATGGTTCGCGCTGCGGTTTCTGGGCGAGGATGCCGATATCCGCCTCGACCTCGACCCCCACCCGGAATTCGACGCCTGGCGCTGGGCCAGGCTGGCGGAATTGCCCGGGATGGCGGTGCCCTTCAAGCGGGCGATCTATGAGCGGCTGGCGGTGGATTTCGCGCGGTTTGCGGCCTGAGCCGGCTCAGAAGGCGTCGAACAGCACCTTGCTGGCGAGCCCGAGCCCCAGCAGCGCGAGGCCCATGGAGACGCCTGGCCAATAGGGCCGCGCGCCGTATTGCAGCACCAGCGCATTGGCGGCCAGCGAGCCCACCAGCCCGGCCAGCGGCTGCCACCAGGCCAGTTGCCAGAAGCCGAAGCCCAGCAGCCCGATCCACATGGCGAAGGCCGACCGCCCGAGCCAGCGGAAGGCGCGGTCGGCCGGTTCGTAATCCGGGCGCAACCCGGGGGTGGAGCTGCGCGATTCGATCATGCCGGAAATGGCGAGCGCCACGAGAGCCAGGAAGTAGATGTCCATGCCAGGGGGAAAACATGCTCCGCCCTTTGCCGCAAGACAGGAAAGCGCGAAGATGCCCACCCTGAACCAAGAGGCCCCGCCCATCGTGAAGAAATTCGCCAGCACCGAACGCTACATCGCGCCGCGCGAGCTGGAGGTGGCGGTCAATGCCGCCATCGCCCTGCAACGCCCCCTGCTCGTCAAGGGCGAGCCCGGCACCGGCAAGACCGTGCTGGCGCAGGAGATCGCCCGCAGCATGGGCTACCCGCTGATCGAGTGGCACATCAAATCCACCACCAAGGCGCAGCAGGGCCTCTACGAATACGACGCCGTGAGCCGCCTGCGCGATGGCCAGCTGGGCGATGAGCGCGTTCGGGACGTGTCCAATTATATCATTCGGGGCAAGCTCTGGGAGGCCTTCGCGAGCGAGACGCCGGTGGTCCTGCTGATCGACGAGGTGGACAAGGCCGACATCGAATTCCCGAACGACCTGCTGCTCGAACTCGACCGCATGCAGTTCCATGTCTACGAGACGAAGGAGACGGTGGTGGCCCGCCAGCGCCCCATCGTCATCATCACCTCGAACAACGAGAAGGAACTGCCGGACGCCTTCCTGCGCCGCTGCTTCTTCCACTTCATCCGCTTCCCCGACCGCGAGACGATGGAGCGCATCCTGGAGGCGCACTACCCCGGCCTGCGCGCGGATCTCGCTCGGGAGGCGCTGAACGTCTTCTTCCAGATCCGCGAGGTGAATGAGCTGAAGAAGAAGCCCGCGACCAGCGAGCTGCTGGACTGGCTGAAGCTGCTGATGATCGAGGACATGCCGGCCGAGGCGCTGCGCTCCAGCGACGCGAAGGTGGCGATCCCGCCGCTCTATGGCGCGCTGCTGAAGAACGAGCAGGATGTGCACCTGTTCGAGCGCCTGGCCTTCCTGAGCCGCGCGAGGAGGTAGGCCGGAGGTGTTCGCGCCCTTCATCCTCGAACTCCGCAAGGCCGGCCTGCCCGCCTCGCTCACCGAATGGCTCATGCTGATGGGCGCGATGAAGGCCGGCGTCGCGGATTACGACCTGGAGGATTTCTATCACCTCGCCCGCGCCACGCTGGTCAAGGATGAGCGCCACCTGGACCGCTTCGACGTCGTCTTCGGCCAGGTCTTCAAGGGGCTGGAACCGCCCACCACGGTCACCGGCGAACCCATCCCGCGTGAATTGCCGGAGGAGTGGCTGAAGAAGCTCGCCGAACGCCTCTTCTCCGCCGAGGAGATGGCGAAGATCGAGGCGCTGGGCGGCTTCGAGAAGCTGATGGAAACCCTGAAGCAGCGCCTGGAGGAGCAGAAGAAGCGCCACCAGGGCGGCAACCGCATGATCGGCACCAACGGCACCTCGCCCTTCGGCGCCGAGGGCTTCAACCCCGAGGGCGTGCGGATCGGCCAGGAAGGTTCGCGCAACCGCCGCGCCGTGAAGGTCTGGGACAAGCGCGAGTTCCGCGACCTCGCCGATGACGCGGCGCTGTCCTCCCGCGCCATGAAGCTGGCGCTGCGCCGCCTGCGCCGCTTCGCGCGCCAGGGTGCGGCGGATGAGCTGGACATTGACGGCACCATCGGCGCCACCGCGCGCAATGCCGGCACGCTCGACCTCAAGATGCGGCCCGAGCGGCGCAACGCGGTGAAGGTGCTGCTGCTGCTCGACATCGGCGGCAGCATGGATGACCACATCCGCGCCTCGGAGGAGCTGTTTTCCGCAGCGAAGAGCGAGTTCAAGCACCTCGTCCACCTCTACTTCCACAACTGCCCCTATGAGCGCTTCTGGAAGTCCAACCGGAGGCGGGCCGAGCAGCAGACCGCCACCTGGGAGATCCTGCGCACCTATGGCCCCGACTGGCGCGTGGTCTTCGTGGGTGACGCCTCCATGTCGCCCTATGAGGTCATCGAGCCCGGCGGCAGTGTGGAGCATTGGAACGAGGAGGCGGGGAAGGTCTGGCTGAAGCGCATCACCGCGCATTTCCGCCGCGTCGCCTGGCTGAACCCGACGCCGGTGAAGCATTGGGGCTACACGACCTCGATCGGCCTCATCCAGGACGCGATGGAGGGGCGGATGTTCCCGATGACGCTGGAAGGCCTGGACGACATGGCACGCGCGCTGCGTTAGACGCTTTGCTGAGAGGATGATTCACGGCTTCGGCGTGCCGCCTCCGCCGATCATGCTCTACCCGTTAGGCCGCAGGATCTGCCGCAGCACCGTGCCCTCCGAGAGCCGGTCGAATCCCTCATTGATCTCGTCCAGGCTGACGAAGCCGCTGCGCAGCTTCTCCACCGGCAGCTTGCCGCGCCGGTAGAGGCCGAGCAGCAGCGGGATGTCGCGGTTGGGCACGCAGCTGCCCATGTAGCTGCCGCGGATGCTGCGCTCCTCGCTCACCAGGCTCGCATGCAGGTAGGAGAATTTCGCGGCGACATTGGGCAGCCCCGCGCTGATCGTGCTGCCGCCGCGCGCCGTGATGGCATGAGCGAGTTCAAAGGCCGGAATGGTGCCCGCCGTCTCGATCACGGTGTCCAGCCCGCCCGCCGTGGCGTCCCGCACCGCCGCCGCGCAATCCGCATTGCCGGCGAGGAAGGTGTCGGTCGCGCCCCATTCGCGTGCGAGGTCGAGCTTCGCCAGGCTGGTATCCACCGCGATGATCCGTGACGCGCCCGACGCCACGGCCGCCAGCAGCGCGTTCATGCCCACACCGCCCAGGCCCACCACCGCCACTTCCTCGCCGGGGCGCAGCCGCGCCGTGTTGATGACGGCACCCGCGCCCGTCATCACCGCGCAGCCGAACAGCGCCGCATCCTCCAGCGGAATGTCCTTGTCGATCTTGACCAGGCTGTCGCGCATCACGACGGCGAATTGCGCGAAGAGCGAGAGGCCGGAATTGTGGTTCACCACCTCGCCATTCAGCCGCTTCAACCTGCGCGCGCCGGACATCAGCGTGCCCTTGGCCCGCGTGTCGAAGCTGGCGGCGCAGATATTGGGCCGGCCCCGCACGCAATAGCGGCAATCGCCGCAGCTCGTGACGAAGAGCGCCACCACATGGTCGCCCTCACGCAGCCCCGTCACCCCCTCGCCCAGCGCGCGAACGATGCCCGCCCCCTCATGGCCGATGATGATGGGCAGCGGGCGTGGGCGCTGGTTCTCGATGGTCGAGAGGTCGGAATGGCAGAGGCCGGCGGCGGCGATCTCGATCAGCACCTCGCCCGGGCCGGGGGGGGCGAGTTCCACCTCCTCGATGCTCATCGGTCGCGTCTCGGCATAGGGGCGCGGCAGGCCCTGGGCCTGCAGCACGGCGGCTTTCATGCGCATGGCGCGTCTCCTCATTCCGCTACAGGCTGGACGGCACGCGCGCCCCTGTCCAGCATGGCGGAAACGAGGGAAGCGCCATGACCTACGAGCTCTACGCCATCCGCTACGCCACCAATCCGCGCCGCCTCGCGCGGGACCAGTTCATGACCTCGCCCGGCGACGCGCATGACGGGCCGATGCCCATGGATTTCTTCGTCTGGGCCGCGGTGCGCGACGGCCAGGCCATCCTCATCGACAGCGGCGCCGACCAGGCGACCTGCGCCGCGCGCGGCCATGACTTCCTGCGCTGCCCGACCGAGGGCCTGGCCGCGCTCGGCGTGAAGGCCGAGAACGTGACCAGCGTGATCAGCACCCACCTGCACTGGGACCACGCCGGCAATTTCGAGAAATTCCCCCGCGCCCGCTTCCACGCCCAGGCCTGCGAGATCGAGCACGCGGTCGGCCCCTGCATGTGCAAGCCCTTCCTGCGCCGGGCCTATGACGTCGAGCAGGTGGTGAGCTTCGTCCGCCTGGTGCATGGCGACCGCGTGACCTTCCATGACGGCGAGAGCGAGGTCGCCCCCGGCATCACCCTCCGCCATGTCGGCGGCCATGCGCCGGGCTTGCAGGTGGTGCGCGTGCACACGAAGCGCGGCTGGGTGGTGCTCGCCTCCGACGCCATGCATTTCTTCGCCAATGCGGAGTTGGGCATTCCCTTCCCCGTGGTGGTGAATGTGGCGGATTACCTGGCCGCCCAGGCCCTGCTGCCGAGCCTCGGCGAGAGTGCGCAGCATGTCATCCCCGGCCATGACCCGAAGGTCATGGCGATGTATCCGGCGGTGGCGCCTGATGTGATCCGGCTGGACGTGGCGCCGGTCTAGGCGCCCAGCTCCCGCCGCACGATCGCGGCGCCATCCGCCAGCGCCTTCAGCTTGCCGAAGGCGCGCTCGCGCGGGAGGTACTTCATCCCGCAATCGGGTGCGGGCACGATCATCTCGGCCGGCAGCACCTTGAGGCCGGCGCGGATGCGCTCGGCCACCACCTCGGCCGTCTCGATCTCCTTGGAGCCGAGGTCGAGCACGCCCAGCATGATGGTCTTGCCCGGCAGCTCCTTCAGGATGGCGAGGTCGAGCTTCGGCTGTGCCGCCTCGATCGAGATCTGCCCGGCGGCGCAATCGCTCAGTTCCGGCAGGAAGGAGTAGCCCGACGGCTTCTGGTTCACCATCGCCGCATAGCCGAAGCAGAGATGCACGACCGTCGTGCCCTCGATCCCTTCCAGCGCGCGGTTGATGGCGGGCACGGCGAAGGCGCGCGCCATCTCGGGGAAGGCCTGCATCCAGGGCTCGTCGAGCTGGATGACGTCGGCACCGGCGGCCTTCAGCTCGCGGATCTCGGCGTTGAGCGCGATGGCGTAGTCCATCGCGAGCTCGGCCTCGTCCTTGTAGAAGGCGTTCAGGCATTGCCGGCTCATGGTGAAGGGGCCGGGCAGGGTGATCTTCACCGCGCGGTCGGTATTGGCGCGGGCGAAAGTGACGTCGCGCACTTCCACCGCCTGCTTGCGGCGGATGCGGCCGATCACGCGCGGCACCAGCGTCTTGGCGCCGGTGCGGCCCACGACTTCGCCGGGGCCGGCCGGATCGATGCCGTCGAGTGCCGAGGCGAAGTGGTTGGAATAGCTTTCCCGGCGGATTTCGCCATCGGTGATGATGTCGATGCCCGCGCGCTCCATGTCGCGCATCGCGAGCAGGGTCGCGTCATCCTGCGCCTGGGGCAGGAGGTCGGGCGCCACGCGCCACATGTCCGGCGCACGCACGCGCGGCACCAGGCGCGAACGCAGCGCCTCCTGGTCCAGCAGCCAGGCCGGCTGGGGGTAGCTGCCCACCACCGTGGTGGGCAGCAGAGGCAGCGGGCGCATCAGCCGACCGGGTTGGTCAGTTCGCCGATGCCCTCGACCGCGATCTTCACGACATCGCCGGTCTTGAGCACCTGCGGCGGCACCATGGCGTAGCCCACGCCCTCGGGCGTGCCAGTCATCACCACGTCGCCGGGCACCAGGGTGAAGCCCTTGGAGAGGTGATGCAGGATCTCCTTCACGTCGAAGATCATCTTGCTGGTGCGGCTGGATTGCCGCTGCTCGCCATTGATCCAGAGCTGGATGGCGAGGTCGCTCGCGTCCAGCTCATCCGCCGGGATGATCCAGGGGCCGAGCGGGCAGGAGCCGTCCAGCGACTTGCCCTTGAACCACTGGCCGTAGCGGCGCTGCAGGTCACGGCCCGTCACGTCATTGGCGATGGTCCAGCCGAAGACGTGGCTGAGCGCGTCCTCCTTCTCGATATTCGCGCCAGGCTTGCCGATGATCAGCGTGAGCTCCGCCTCGTAGTCGAGCCACTGGGTCACGCCCGTCGCGCCATGATCGGGGATGGTGTCGCCGGGGGCGATCACCGTCTCGGGCGCCTTGGTGAAGAATTGCGGGAACTTGGGCAGTTCCGAGTTGGTGATGCCGCGGGTGCGGTCGCCCTCGGCCACGTGGTCCATGTAGTTCCGGCCGACGCAGAAGATGTTGCGGGCCGGGCGGGGCAGGGGGGCCAGCAGCTTCACGGAAGCGAGCGGCAGCCGCGCGGCGGCGGGCGGGGTGGCCACCAGGGCGCGGATGGCAGCGAGCGCGGGCGCGCCGGCGGCGATGATCGCGGCCATGTCCGCCTGGGGCAGGCCGGCGGCGGTGAGGTCCAGCACCTCGGAATCGCCCAGCATGGCGCCGGGGCGGTTGGTGTTGGCATGGGCGAAGGTGACGAGGCGAAGGGCCATGGCGGTCTCTTTCTGGGACAGGGCCACAGGGGAAGCCGACGACACTGCTTTGACAAGCCCCCGGACTGGACGTCTCAAATTGCGGGACATCTCGTTTTTGTTCAACATATCCATTGCAACCGCCGCGATGGCTGCGTTAAACATGCCCCGACATCTCATGGAAGCGATCGGCATCCCCGTGCCGCCGTCTCCGGACGCTACGATCTCTGGCTGACTGACCGCTTGGTGCCCCCCCTGGCCGAGGACCGACGCTTGACCCTGGTTGCCCCCCCTGTGCTGTCCCGGCGCTTCGCCCTCCTGGCCTTGCCGGGCGCGGCGCTGACCGGCTTCGCCACGCCGGCCGCCGCGCAGATCCGTGCGCCGAGCGACATCCAGCGTGCCGAATGGCAGGCCTTCCGCGAGCGGTTCCTGGCACCCGAGGGCCGCATCGTGGATACCGGCAACCAGAACATCTCCCACTCGGAGGGGCAGGGCTGGGCCCTCATGTCGGCCGTCCGCGCTGATGACCGGGAGAGCTTTGAGCGCATCCTGGCCTGGACGGTCACCACGCTCCGCCGCCCGCAGGATGAGCTGTTTTCCTGGCGCTTCCGCCCGAACGCCGCCACCCCGGTGGATGACCCCAACAACGCGACGGATGGTGACCTTTTCATCGCCTGGGCGCTGCTCGAGGCCGGTCAGCGCTGGGGCAACCGTGACCACACGGCCCAGGGCACGGCCATGGCGAGGGACATCCTGCGCCTGCTGGTCCGCCGCGCGGGGCCCTATACGGTGCTGCTGCCGGGTGCCCGGGGCTTCGAGCGGGCGGACCACACGATCGTCAATCCCTCCTACTACGCCTTCCCGGCGATCCGCGCTTTGGCCCAGGCCGTGCCCGACCCGGCCTGGCTGCGCATGGCGGCGGATGGCGTCGCGCTCCTGCGCAGCGGCCGCTTCGGTCGCTGGGGCCTGCCGCCCGACTGGCTGGCGGTCCGCCGGGCGGATGGGCTGCTCAGCCTGCCGGGCGACTGGGCGCCGCGCTTCTCCTATGACGCGCTGCGGGTTCCGCTCTACATGGCCTGGGTCGGCCTGGCGCAGGAGCCGAGCCTGACGGGCTCCGCCGATTTCTGGAACGATCCGCGCCACCGGCATTTGCCAGCGTGGGTGGACCTTACCACAAATATAATCTCGCCCTACGCCGCCTCCCCCGGTATCGGCGGGGTCGCGGCCCTGGCCACGGCACGGCGAGGCGGGACGGGCGGGCAGCGCCAGGCAAGCCTCCTCCTCCCCGGCAGCGCGGTGCCCCAGATGCCGGATTACTACTCTGGCGCGCTCAGTCTCCTTTCAACACTCGCGGCGCGCGATTCTGCCCTGATTTGAAACGAAGCGCCGCGCATTCAACCTATATTTCAAGCTTCAGGGTTTCGTTGACGCCGATTTGCGGGCATTCTACGGCGGCATAGGCATCAGGGGTATGCGTTTTCGATGGGCCAGGAGCCAGACGTGGCGCGGGTAGCCGCGGCCATGAACACGCCAGGCTTGAAGTATCGTAGTTTTGGCAACCTGCCGGTTCGGACCGAGCCGGCTCGGGGTGATGGCGCGCCTATTGGTCCGGAGGAAGTGCTGCGCGAATTGCGCGCCGTTTCAGCGTCGCTTCGCTCGGAGGAATCCGCCCCTCCGGCCGATCCGGCCAGCGCCATGGTGCCGAATGCCATGGCGCCCATCACGGCCGTCCCGCCGATCGATGGCAAGACCCTTCCCCCAGCGCCACAGCCCGCCCCACGCCCGCGGGCCGTGAGCCCGCCGCCCAGCCTTGCACCGGCGCCTCGGCCGCCGAGCGAGGGCGCGGCGCCCCTGCGTGGGCCTGCCTTCGCGCCGCCGCCGCGGCTGGGCGAGCCCACGCTCTCCGCACCGCCCCCTGCGCCTGAGGCACTGGCTCCGCTCCGGGCCGTGCCGCCGCCTGATCCGAATCCGACGTTGCCAGCCGCCTCGAAGCTCGTGATGGCGAGCCCGCCGGTTCCGGCCCCCTTGCCGCCTTCCATGCCAGTCGCGCCCTCGCCCGTGGCGCCAGCCATGGCGGTCAGGAGTGCCCCGGCATCGGTCATCAGCGCGGCGCCGATGCCCCAGCAGGCCGCTGCCAAGCCCTGCCCGCCCGTATCGGTCGTGATGAGCGCGCCGCCCGTCTCGGTCACCCCGCCGCCGGCACCCGCTGCGCCGATCGCGGCGCGCGCACCGGTCCTGGCTCCGGTCCTGGCCGTGGTGCCGCCGCCGCTCCCCGCTGCACCTCGCGCTGCGGCCGCCCCGACTGTCACCCCCCGCCTGGCGGAGCGCGCGGCCGTTGCGCCGCCACCCCCGGTGATGGTCGCCCCACCGGCCGCCTTGTCGCCCGGCTACCAGGCGGCGGAGCCGCCCCGGCATCAGGCGGCGGAGCCGCCCCGGCAAGCCCGCGGCCTTGCCCCGGTGCCGGAAGCGGCGCCGGCTTGCGTCGTTTCTGCTGTTCTCGAGAAGATTGATTGGTCCGCCCTGTCCGCGCCCCCGCGGACTCCCGCGCCCCGCCCGGCCGAGCCCGAGGCCCTTCGTCCGGCCCTCGCCCCCATCCTGGCTCCCAGCCTGGCTCCCAGCCTGCCTCCCAGCCTGCCTCCTCTGCCCAGCCCGGCTCCCCCTGCGACGTCGGTCGCCCCTCCGCCGGCGCTGGCCGGTGCGGAATTGTCGCTCTTCGCTCAGGCTTCGGCAGCCTTGAACGAAGAATACGTGCCGGCCGCGCCCGCTGCTGTGGTGTCTTTCCCCAGCATCGCCCCCACCCCGCTACTGGCCCCCACGCCCGCCCCCATGCCCGGCCCGGCCACGGATTTCGTCATCTTCAACAATCTGGGCCCGCCGCGCGAGGCGGCGCCTCCTGGTCCCGCGGCTCCGGCGGGCAGCACGCTCAGTCGCCTGAAGCAGGTGGTCACCTCTCCGGGCGCACCCGGACTGCCCGCGCCCCTCTCCCGGCAGGACCCGCCGCCCAGGCCTGGCGGCAACGCCATGCCCGCCTCAGCCGTGACAGTTCCCCTGGGGGAGGTTATGCGTCTCATCGCGGCGGGCGGCCCGCCTGCTGCATCCCCCTTTGACACGTTCGGCGCCGCCCTGCGGGCGCCGTCAAGCTTCTAGGCCGCCGGAGGCTCCATGCCCCTCATTTGCTTTGCGTCCCCCAAGGGCGGCGTCGGAAAGACCACGCTGGCCGCGAACGTCGCCGATGCCATGCGGCGCCAGGGGCGCCGCGTCCTGGTCATGGATTTCGACCCGCAGAACACGCTGCGCCTGCATTTCGGCGTGCCGCTGAGCGACATCGCCGGCTTCATGACCGAATTGCCCAAGCGGCCGGACTGGCGCGAGATGGTCCGCCAGACCGCCTCCGGCGTCATGCTGCTGCCGCACGGATCGATCGACATCCGCGGCGCGCTGGGCCTCGCCCATGCGCTGGAGCGCGATCCGGAACTGCTGGCCGCGCCGCTGCGCGCCATCCTCGCCGACCCGAACCTGCTGGTGATCGCGGACACGCCGCCGGGCGCCTCGCACTCGCTGAACATCCTCGCACCCATGGCCTCGATGGTCTGCGCCGTCCTGCTGGCGGACGCGACCAGTGCCGCGCTGGTGCCCGACATCGACAATGGCCGCTTCCTCGGCGCCGGCACCATGGCGGCCCTGTTCGCCGGGCGGCTGCGCGTCGTGCTGAATGGCGTGGACCCCAATACCCGCCTCTCGCGCGCCGCGGCCGAGACGGTGGCCCGGCATCTTGGCCCCCGCCTGCTCGGCGCCATCTGCCGCGAGGAGATCGTGGCGGAGGCGCTCGCCGCCCAGCGCCTCGTGCTCGACATCGCGCCCAACAGCCAGGCGGCCGAGGATCTGCGCGAGATCGCACGCGGGATCGAGGCCGCGCTGCCGCCGGTGCCCGAGCCGTTCAACTCCGGCTGGGGCGCTCGATGAGCGAAATCGCTGCCCGGAAGGAATGGCTGGCCCGGCTTCCGCTGATGCGGAACAAGTGGTTCGGCTTCTTCATCACGACCCTGGGCGCCTTGCTCTCGCTCACGATCATTACCGTGCCGATGTCCGCCGAGCAGCAGGTGGTCTTCGCGCTCGGCTGCCTGTTCCTGTTCCTTGTCTTCAACCGCATTGCCGGCCGCACGATCACGCTGCTGCTGATCGTGCTCTCGCTGCTCGTCTCGCTGCGCTACATCTTCTGGCGACTGACCGAGACGCTCGATTTCAGCTCCTTCCTGCAGACCTTCCTGGGTGTCGGCCTGCTGATGGCCGAGGTCTATGCGATCATCGCGCTCGTCCTCGCCTATTTCCAGACGCTCTGGCCGCTCGACCGCAAGCCGGCGCCGCTCCCGGCCAATACGGATGAGTGGCCGGCGGTGGATGTCTTCATTCCCTCCTACAACGAGCCACTCGACGTGGTGCGGCCGACCGTCTTCGCGGCCCTGGCCCTCGATTGGCCGTCCGACCGGCTCAATGTCTACCTGCTCGATGACGGACGGCGCGAGGATTTCCGCCGCTTCGCCGAGGAGGTGGGCTGCCACTATATCATCCGGCCCGACAACAAGGGCGCCAAGGCGGGCAACATCAACCACGCGCTGGCGCAGACCAGCTCGGAATACGTCGTCGTCTTCGACTGCGACCACGTGGCGACGCGCGGCTTCCTCCAGCTCAGCCTGGGCTGGATGCTGCGCGACCAGGGCCTCGGCATGGTGCAGACGCCGCACTACTTCTACTCGCCCGACCCCTTCGAGCGGAACCTGGCCGCGGGCCAGCGCGTGCCGAATGAGGGACTGCTCTTCTACGGCCTGATCCAGCAGGGCAATGATTTCTGGGGCGCCACGTTCTTCTGCGGCTCCTGCGCGGTGATCCGGCGCACGGCGCTGGAATCGGTGGGCGGCGTGCCGACCCAGACCGTGACCGAGGACTGCCACTGCTCGCTCAAGATGCAGAAGAAGGGCTGGCGCACCGCCTATCTGCGCGTGCCGCTGGCCGCCGGCCTCGCCACCGAGCGCCTGATGCTGCACATCGGCCAGCGCATGCGCTGGGGCCGCGGGATGATCCAGATCCTGCGCACCGAGAATCCGCTCTTCGCCAGCGGCCTCAGCCTCGCGCAGCGGCTCTGTTACTTCAACGCCATGTTCCACTTCCTGTTTCCACTGCCGCGCTTCGTGTTCCTGACGGCTCCGCTGGCCTTCCTGATCTTCGGCGAGAGCATCATCGCCGCCTCGCCGCTCGCCATCGTGGCCTATGCCGGCCCGCATATCGTGCTCTCGGTCACCACCGCCTCGCGCATCCAGAAGACGGTCCGGCACTCCTTCTGGTCGGAGATCTACGAGACGGTGCTGACGGTGTATCTGCTGCCGGTCACGCTCTCGACGCTGCTCGACCCCAAGCGCGGCCGCTTCAACGTGACCGACAAGGGCGGCACGCTGGAGGAAGGCTATTTCGACCTTCGCGCCGTGGGCCCGAACATGATCCTCGCCGGGGCGCTGCTGCTGGGCCTGCTGCTCGGCATCTACGGCCTCGCCGCCAATGCGCCGCAGACGCTGGAGTTCCAGGCCTTCGCGCTGAACGTCATCTGGGGGACCTTCTGCCTGATCGCGGTGCTGGCGGGCCTGGCCGTGGGTCGTGAGCGGCGCCAGGTCCGCTCGCGCGCCCGCGTCTCGGCCGAGGTGGAGGCGGCGGTGCTGCTGGCCGATGGCCGGCGCGTCGAAGGCCTCTCGGAGGATCTCTCGCTCGGCGGCGCGGCGCTGCGGATGCCCGCGCCCGAGAATTGGGGGGATGACAATCTTGTCATGGTCGAGCTGGATGCCGGATCGCAACGCGTAACGGTGCCGGCGGAGGTCTTGCGCTGGGAAGGGGATCGTCTCAATTTGCGCTTCCTGCCCCAGGATCTGCAGGATGAGGGCAGTATTGTGATCGCGACACTGTGTCGCGCCGATGCTTGGGTGGATTGGGACAGCATCCGCGAGGATCGCCCGCTGCGTTCGTTGAAGGAAGTGCTTGTGTCGATCGGAGGTCTTTTCGCGGGTGGGTCGCAATTCAGCCTGCGCAAGCGCCCCGCCGCCGGCCGGTCGATCCAGGTGCCCGACATGGGCGACGTCGCGCCGGCCAAGGCGGCCGAGGCGACGGCGCTGGATGCGGCCAAGCCTGCGGCGACCGCACGCCCCGCCGTCCCGGCAGCCATCGCGCTCGTCATTTTGCTGATGCCCGGCCTCGCCTGGGCGCAGGGGCGCGGGCCGCAGCCGCCCACGCTCTCGCCGCCCACGCTCTCGCCGCCGCCGCTCTCGGCCCCTCCGGCGCTCTCATCGGCGCCGGGCCTCGCCCCCGCGCCGGTCCTGCCGCCCATCCTCGGCGCGCCCGGGCTGGCCGCGCCACGCGATGCGCAGGCCGGCGGGCTGATCATGGCGACGTCCGGCCAGGAGGCGCCCGGGACCCGCACCGAGACGCGCACCTTGCGCCAGCTGGGCCTGCGCGGCCCCATGCAGATGCGCGGCGTGTCGGATCTCCAGGGCCTGCTTTTTGGCGTTCGCGGCGACGAGGTCGTGACCTCGGCCCGCCTCACGCTGCAGGGCGCCACCTCGCCCGCGCTGATCCCCGAGCTGAGCCAGATCGCCTTCACGCTGAACGAGCAGTTCATCGGCACCGTGCAGCCCGACCGCGCGCGGCCGGCGTTCGGGCCGCTGGAATTTCCGATCAACCCCTTCTTCTTCGCTGATGTGAACCGGCTGAACTTCCGCTTCACCGGCCGCTACGCGATCGAGTGCAACGACCCGCTCTCGGGCCTGCTCTGGAGCACCATCTCCGACAATTCGACCATCTCGCTCCGGCTTGAGCGGCTGCCCATCACGCGCGACCTGGCGCGCCTGCCCGAGCCCTTCTTCGACCCGCGCCAGCTGCGCGAACCTCTGGTGCTGCCCTTCATCCTGCCCGAGGTCGTGAGCAACGAGGCGCTGCGCGCGGCCGCCATCGTCTCCTCCTGGTTTGCCGTGCAGGCGGATTACCGGGGTTCGACCTTCCCGGTCGGCAACGTGATCCCGCCGCGCGGCAATGCGGTCTTGATCTCGGCCAGCCTCGATTCCATCCCGGGCCTGGTCATGCCCCGGCTGGAGGGGCCGACGCTGGCCATCGTGCCCAATCCGAACGACCCGCTCGGCCTGCTGCTCGTCATTGCCGGGCGCAACGGGCAGGAAGCGGTGGCCGCGGCCACCGCGCTCGGCGTGGGGCGCGAGGCGCTGAGCGGCGAGCTGGTGACGATCCAGGCGCAGGAAATCCCGCCGCGCCAACCCTATGACGCGCCGCGCTGGGTGCGGGTGGACCGCCCGCTGCGCTTCGGCGAGATCATGGACCCCTCGGAACTTCAGGCCTTCGGCTATGTGCCCGGCCCCATCGCGGTGCCCTTTCGCACCGCGCCCGACCTCTACACCGCGCGGGACCGCGCCCTCTCCGCCCTGATCCGCTTCCGCGCGCCCCCGGGGCCGATCATGGACGTCTCCGTCTCCCGCGTGGATATCGCGCTCAATGACATCTACCTGCGTTCGGCCCCGCTGCGCTCGGCCGAGGCGACCTGGCCCTTCAACTGGATCCAACGGCAGATCGCGCAGAGCGAGACCGACGAGGTGCAGATCGGCCTGCCCGCCTACATGCTGTTCGGCCAGAACGAGCTGCAGCTGCGCTTCGACATGCGCCCCCTGCACCGCGGCGATTGTATCGCGGTGCCGGGCGACATCCGCGCCTCGGTGGACCCGGACAGCACGATCGACCTGAGCGGCGCCTATCGCTTCACAACATTGCCGAACCTGGCCTTCTTCACCTCTTCCGGTTTCCCCTTCACCCGCTACGCCGATCTGTCGCAGACGGCGGTGGTGCTGCCCGAACGCCCCTCGCAGGTGGAGCTGGAATCCTTCCTGACCATTCTCGGCCGCGTCGCGGCGCTGGTGGGCTATCCGCCGGTGAACATGATGGTGGTCCGGCCTGATGCGCTGCAAAGCGTGGCCGAGCGGGACCTGCTGGTGATCGGAACGCTGGGCCGCCAGCCCGCCCTGCAGACGCTGCTGCGCAACGCGCCGCTGCAGATGGAGGGCAACCGCCTCACGGTCCGGCTCAATGACGCGCTGGGCGATTTCCGCAACCTGTTCGGCGGCGAGCGGCGCGGCGAGATCGAACGCGTCTCGGCGCTGCTGGCCAATCCGGGCGAGGCGATGGGGGCCCTGATCGGCTTCGAGAGCCCGCTGCGCTCCGGCCGTTCCGTCGTGGCGCTGACCGGCTCCACCGCGGCCGGGCTCGAGGCGATGGTGACCGCGCTGCGCGACCCCGAACAGGTGCCGCGCGTACAGGGCGACACGGCGATCCTGAGCGGCGGCCGCATTCAGGCCTTCCGCGTCGGCTCGACCTACACGAACGGCGTCCTGCCGCCCTGGCTCTGGCCGGAATACCTGATGAAGGACAATCCCTATGTCCTGCTGGGGATGTTCGTCCTGGTCCTGCTGCTGATCCCGGGCCCGATCTACTGGGCCCTGCGTCGCCGTGCCGCCCAGCGCCTGCGTGAGCGGTCGGTCTGATGCGACGCCGAGACATGCTGAAGCCAACGGGGGCTGACACGATGCCTGAGGCCAATTCCCTGAAGATCACCCGCCGTGCCGGTCTCGCCGGCGCGCTCGCCGCCCCCCTGGTCACCCCCCTGGCCTCGCCGTGGCGGACCGCCCAGGCGCAGCAAACCAGCCTGGTCGAGATCGGCACCGATGGCTGGCTGTTTCCCGTCTGGGACCGTCTGGTGCGGGTGGACATGGCCGCCCTGCGCAACGCGCTGCAGACCGTGGTGGAGACCATCGGCATCCTGCGCGCCGCGCGCATCCAGGTCGCGATCTGTCTGATTCCGTCACGCAAGCGGATGATGCGGCAGTTCCTGCCCGCCGGTTCCCAGGTCTCGCCTGAGGCGGCGCAGCGCTACACCATGACCGTTGCGGAATGCGCCCGCGCCGGCGCCGTCGTGCCCGACCTCGATGCCCTGTTCCGCGCGCAGATGCAGCGCGACCCGGCGCACCTGCTGTTCTTCAAGACCGACACGCACTGGACGCCGATGGGCGCCGAGGCCGCGGCGGTCGAGATGGCGCGCGCGATGCGTGCGCAGATGCAGTTGCCACCCAGCTCGCGCCCTGGCACCCGCCTGGGTGACCTCCGGCCGATGCAGCTGGCCGCCGGCGACCTCACGCAGCACCTGACGCCCGCCCAGCGCGCCGCCTACGGGCCTGAGCAGTCGCTGATCCGGCAGATCCTCCCGCCCGAGGGCGCCGCGGCCCTGATCGAGGATGACAGCTTCGACACGATGCTGATCGGCACCAGCAACGTGCAGCCACGCTTCGGCTTCCAGCCGGTGCTCTCCAACCAGCTGGTTCGCCCGGTCGGCCTCTCCTGGAAGCCGAACAATGTCGGCACCTATTTCACCCTGCTGGAATACCTGCGCAGTGACGGCTTCCGGCAGCAGCGCCCGCGCGCCATCGTCTGGAACCACCTCGAGCAGGACATGGTGAACACGCCGAACAACCCGGCCTGGGGCAGCGCCGCGATGGCGCCCGCCGAGTTCCTCAACCAGGTGCGGCGGGCCGTGGCATGAGGCGTTTGCTCCTGGCGCTGGCGGCGGGCTTCGCGGCGAGCTTTGCGACGGCTGGCGCCGCCTGGGCGCAGGGCCAGGTCTATGATCCGGTGCCGCCCCGCGGCTCCGCCTATCTGCGCCTGGTGAACGTGCTGCCGGGCGAGGTGACCGCGCGGCCCGACTTCCTGCCGCAGCAGCGCCTGGGCGTCGCGCCCGCGCAGCGCGTCATGGCCTTCACCGCGATCGAGAATGTCGCCAACCGGCAGCTCCGCCTCGAATTCCAGGAAGGCCAGCGCCGCGGTCAGGCGAGCTTCCGCATCGAGCCCGGCAGTTTCGTCACCGTCCTCCTGCACGCGACGGCGGAGGGCGGCCTGGCCGCCACGCCGATCGTCGACTCGCCGGATTTCAACCGCGCCCGCGCCCGTCTCGCCTTCTACAATGCGATGCCCGATTGCCCGGCCGGCGGCGTCTCGATCCAGCCCTCCGGCCCCGCCGTCTTCGAGGCTGTGCCGAGCCTCGCCACCCGCGCGCGCAGCGTGAACCCCGTCTCGGCCGAGCTGCGCGCCCTGTGCGGCGAGCGTGGCAGCGCGCCCTTCGCCCTGGAAGGGCTGGAGGCGGGCGGCATGTACAGCATCTGGCTGATCAGCGGCACGCCGCAGCCCCAGGCCTTCCTGACGCGCGACACCACGGCGATCTGGCGGCCGTGATGGGGCGAGCGGCATGCTGATCCGCCGAGACCGCGCCAGGCGCCGCGCCTTCGGGCGCGAGGCCGCAGGGCTTGCGGCGGGGCTCGTCCTGGCCATGCCAGCCGCGGCGCAGCCGCCGCCCATCCTCTCGCCGCCCCCGCCCGTGCTCTCCGGCCCGCCCGCTCTCTCTCCCCCGCCTGCGCTTTCGGGGCCGCCCGCGCTTTCGGCCCCCCCCGCGCTTTCTGAGCAAGGCGCCGCATCGGCGATGGGCGGCGACGCGCGTGCAAGCGGCGGCTCACCCTCCGCCAACCTGCTGGAGCAGGCCGCCTTCTGGCAGCAGCAGGGCCAAAGCGAGCGCGCATTGCAGACGCTGGACCGGCTTCTCGTCGTCGAGCCCAACAACATCGAGGCGCTGGCCGGCGCTATCGAACTGGCCTCGCTCAGCGGCCAGCCGGAGGTCGCGCGGCGCTACATCATCCGGCTGCGGCGGCTGGCGCCCGGCGATCCCCGCCTGGCGCGCGGCGAAGAATTGCTGCGCGTGACGGGTGAGGAGGGCGAATCGCTCGCCGCCGCCCGGCAGCTCGGGCGCGCCGGACGCACCGAGGAGGCGCTGGCCCGCTACAGGGCGCTGTTCCGCAACGGCCGCATCCCGCCCGCCCTCGCCCCGGAGTATTTCCA
The DNA here is from genome assembly GCA_027488195.1 of Acetobacteraceae bacterium. Classification (GTDB taxonomy): domain Bacteria; phylum Pseudomonadota; class Alphaproteobacteria; order Acetobacterales; family Acetobacteraceae; genus Roseococcus. The sequence goes on from JAIYCD010000219.1 coordinate 22,811, forward strand.
GGTGCTGGCCGCCTCCTCCGAGGCCGGCTACCGGCAGGCGGTGCAGGATGTCGGCCAGATGGTCGCGGCCCAGCCCGGCAACGCGCAGCTGGCGCTCACCTACGCCCAGCTGCTCACCTATCGGGAGGAAACCCGCTCCGACGGCGTGGACCGGCTTGCGGAGCTCTACAATCAGCGCGCCGTGCGCGAATCCGCCCGCGTCGCCTGGCGCCAGGCGCTGCTCTGGCTGGGCGACGAGCCGGAAACCGCGGCCCGCATCCGCGCCTATCTCGCCGTCAACCCCAACGACCGGGAGTTGGAGCAGAAGATCCGCTCCTCCGAGGTGGTGATCGCGCCCGGCGCCTCGGCCCGCATCTTCGGCTGGGGGGCGATAGACGCCCGCCGCTTCACGGAGGCCGAGCAGCAGTTCAACGCAGCGCTGGCGATCGACCCGCAAGACACGGAGGCCATCCTCGGCTTCGCCGTGCTGCGGAAGATCCAGAACCGGATGACCGAGGCGCGGAACCTGCTGGACCGCGCCATCGCGCTCTCACCGGACCGCGAGGATGAGTTCCGCCGCGCCGTCGGCGACCTCAATCCCTGGAACACGGGCGGGGGACGCGGCGGCGGCTCGGTCGGTCCCAGCGTGCTCGCCTGGCGCGCGCTGGAGCGTGGCGACCTCGACCGTGCCGATGCCCTGGCCCGCCGTGGCCTGAACGCCCGCGGGCAGGAGCGGCTGGACAGCGAGTTGCTGCTCGGCCAGATCGCGCTGCGCCGCCGCGACAACGTCGCCGCCGAGCAGCGCTTCCGCAACGCGCTGACGCTGCGCCCGCGCCAGACCGATGCGATGAACGGCCTGTACCTCGCGCTCATCGGGCAGGATCGCATTGCGGAGGCCGAGGCCTTCCAGCGTGAGATGGGCCTGCCCCCCAACCGGGACGCCCTGGCGGCCCGCGCCTTCAGCCTGCGGGACCGCGCGGCCCTGACCGACAACCCCGAGCAGGCGGTGGCGCTGCTGCGCCAGGCGCTGGCCATGGCGCCGGGCAGCACCTGGATCATGCTCGACGCCATCCGCAAGCTGCGCAGCCTGGGCCAGACCGCCGAGGCGGCCGAACTCCAGGCGCGGCTGGAGCGCGACACCAGCGCCGAAGGCTCCACCGCGGCCGCCCTGGCGGCGTTGGACGAGGAGCGCTTCGGCGCCGTGGTCGCCCTGCTGGAGCGCATCCCCGTGCGCGTCCGCAACGCCGACATGAACCGGCTGCTGACGGCAAGCCGACGCGAATTCGAGATCCGGCAACTTGAACTCCAGGTGCGCGAAGGGCGCGCTGGTGCCATGGAGGCCCTGATGGCGGGCGCTGGCCGGCGTGACCCGGCCTTCACCGTGGGGCCCGCCACGGTGCGCGCCTTCGCCCGGCTGAACGACCCGGTGCGCGCCGGCCTCGCCGCGCGCGCCGCGCTGGCCGCCAACCCCAACACCAGCGCCGCCGACCGCATCGCCCTGGCCTCGGCCCTGGTCGATGCGAACCGGCTGGAGGATGCCAGCGCGCTCGCCGCCCCCTTGCTTGCGGACCGCAACCTGCCGGCCGAGACGCGGCGCGAACTCGCCGCCGTCATGGAATCGGGCGCGGCCCAGCAATCCGACGCCCTGGCGCTGCGCCGCGCGCCGGAGCAGGCCTACCAGGTGCTCGCGCCCGCACTCGCCGCCTCGCCCGCCAGCGTGCCGCTGAACATGGCGCTGGTCCGCCTCTATGTCGCAACCAACCGCACGGCCGAGGCGCGCATCCTGGTGGACGCCGTGCTGGAGCGGGACCCGCGCAACCTGACCGCGCGCCTCGCCAAGATGGACCTGGCGATCGCCGAGGGCCGGCTGCGCGAGGCCGATGCCCTCATCACCGAGACCGCCTTCCTCCATCCGGGCGAACTCCAGGTGACGCTGGCCGAAGCGCGGCTGGCCCGCGCGCGGGGCCAGTTCGGCCGCAGCCTGCGCCTGATGGAGACGGCCGGCGCGCGCCGGCTCGAGCATCTGCGCAACAGCGGACAATTGGCCGAGGAGCGGCTGGCGCAGATCGCCCTCAATCCGCAGCGCGGCGGCCCCGGCCCCGCGCAGCTGCATGACCCGCTGACGGCGCAGATCGCCCAGGACCTGATCCGCGCCCGCGACGAGGCCGCGACCTGGGTGCAGGCGGGCGCCTATCTCGGCTATCGCGCCGGCGATGCCGGCACCTCGCGCCTCACCAACCTGACCGTGCCGACCGAGGTCAGCACCCGCATGCCGGGCAATATGCCCGGGCGCATCGTCATGGGCGTGGATGCGGTGGCGCTGAATGCCGGCCGGATGACCTCCGAGTCCAGCAATGCGCGCTTCTTCGCCGAGAATCCGCTCAACTTCACCGGCAGCTACCGCGTCGGTCCCGAGACGGCCGAGGGCGCGGCGCTCCGGGCCGCCTATCTCGGCCGGAACTTCCGCGCCGATATCGGCTCGACGCCCATCGGCTTCGCGCGCACCAACATCGTGGGCGGGGCCGAGGTGGTGCCGCGCATCAATGAACAGCTCCGCATGCGCCTGACCATCGAGCGCCGGGCGGTGACGGACAGCATGCTCTCCTATGCCGGCATGCCGGATTCGGTGGTGGGCGCCCGCTGGGGCGGCGTGGTCCGCACCGGGGGCCGCATCCAGTTCGAATGGGCGCCCTCCGCGCGCTTTGGCGCCTATGCCGGCGCCGGCTACGGCACCTATCGCGGCAACAACGTCCAGAACAACAACCGGGTCGAGGGCGGGATCGGCGCGTATTACGCCCTTCTGCGCGAGCAGAACCAGCAATTCACCATGGGCGTGGACCTGCGCTACATCGGCTTCGACAGGAACCTGAGCGGCTTTACCTTTGGCCAGGGCGGGTATTTCAGCCCGCAGCAGAACGTCATCGCCTCGCTCCAGGCGGAATACATCGCCCGCTGGGGCGACTGGTCACTGCGGGGCATCGGCTCGGTCGGCTACCAGAACTTCCGCACCTCCTCCACGCCGGTGTTCCCGACCAATGCCGCATTGCAATCCCAGCTTGCGACGATCGCGAGCTTCGATCCCACCACCGGGGCGGTGAACCCCGCGACCCGCAGCAGCGGCCTCACCGGCTCGATCTTCGGCAACGTCGAATACGCGGCGACGCCGAATATCCGCCTGGGTCTCGCCGGCCGCTTCGAGAAGGTGGGCGACTACCAGGACACGGTGGGCCTGTTCTATCTGCGCTGGCGCCTGGACCGCCCGCGCGAGGATCTGATGCCGCTTTATGCCGGCGCGAATACGCCGACGCCGAACGTGAACGATCCATTGCAGTCGAGCTTCGGCTCCGGCCGGCCCGAATGGGTGGGCCTACCCTCGGGTGCGTCGCGCCCGACATGGTGAGGGCTCTGCGTATCGCCCGGGGCTCCCTCATCCTGGCGTGCCTCCTGCTCCTCGCGGGCGGGCTGCCCGCCTGGGCCAACTGCCCGGCACCCCCAGCCGGCCAGCCCCTGCCGCGCGAAGCCCGGCCGGAGCCCATCGACTGGGTGCCCTGGCGGGGGGCCGTGGACACGCTGACCGCGCGGCTGCGCGCCACCGACGTCTCCCGCACCCGCCTGGTGTTCATCGGCGATTCGATCACCCAGTTCTGGGAGGAGCATATCTTCCGGAACTTCTACGCCCATCGCGCGCCGCTCAACCTCGGCATCGGCGGAGATGTGACGCAGAGCCTGCTGTGGCGGCTGGAGAACGGGCATTGGCCCGCGCAGCTGAAGCCAGAAGCCATCGTGCTGCTGATCGGCACCAACAACATCGGCAGCGGGGCCCAGCCCCAGGCCGTGGCCTATGGCATCACGCGCATCGTCGAGCGCCTCCAGCAGCTGGCGCCGCAGGCCCGCATCGTGCTGGTCGGCATCCTGCCGCGCGGCATCTACGCCAATGACCGCATGCGCCGGCCCATCGCCGAGGTGAACCGCCTGATCGCCGCCTGCGGCGATGGCCGCCGCGTCTTCTACTCGGAGCCGGGGCAGCTGATGCTGGATGGCCAGGGCGTGCTGTATGACTGGATCGCGCCGGACTGGATCCACCTCTCGCTGACCGGCTACGCGATCCTCTCCACCGCCATCGAGGGCCATCTGCGCCTGGCGCTGCAGCGGTAGGGCGGCCCGCCCGTCAGGCGGGTTCGAGCAGTCCCATGCCCCAGAGCTTGCGCGCGAAGACCGCATCGCCGGGCACCGCGCCCTCGGCGAGGGCGGCCAGCTCGGCCGCCTCACCAGCATCGAGCGGCAGGGCACCGCCGGTCCAGAACAGCGTGGCCGAGCCGTCCTGCGCCTGCACCAGATGCGAATGCATGCCCTCGGTCAGGCGGAGCGCGCCCTCCGGCATGGGGGCGAAGAGGCCGCGCGCGGGCAAGGGCTGCCGGTCCCGTGCCAGTTGTTCCAGCATCAGGTTCGCCAGTCGCTCGGCATGGGCGGGGGTGGCGAGGCGAGAGAGGCGCAGGGCGAGCCCGGGCAGGAGGTCGGCCTCGCCGAAGCGCCAGCTGGGCAGGCTTTCGCGCAGGACGGGATCGGCCAGCTCCGCCTCATCCAGCAGGGCGCGGATCGCCTGCGCCCAGGAGGCTTCCATGAAGCCGATGGTGGCATGCAGCGAGCGTTCGCCCGGCTCGGTCGCGGCGTCATGCATGATGCCGCGCGGGATGTAGAGCGCGTCGCCCGGCTCCAGCACCAGCACATGCGGCTCGCCCAGCGGCGCCATATGGCCGGGCCAGGGGGTGCGGCGGGTGGGGCGCTCGACGCGCTCCCCATCCCAGACGCGCCAGCGCTTGCGGCCCTCCACCTGGAGCACCAGCACGTCATGCGTGTCGAAATGGGTGCGGAAGCCCTGGGCCGCGGGCGGCGTCAGATAGATGTTGGACTGGACCGGGTGCAGGAAGAGGCGCTCCAGCCCGCGGCAGAAATCCGCGAGCGGCGGATGCGTCTCATGAAATTGCGAGACGACGAGCGAGGCGCCCGCATCGAAGCGGGTGAGCAGCCGGGGCAGATCCACCCGGCCGTCAGGCAGGGTGAATTCCTCCTCCGGCACGCCGGCGCTGCCGTTGCGCGCCTCATCCGCCATGGCGATGCGTGGCGTGCGGGCGCCATCGGTGCGCAGATGCGCGTCGAGGTCGGCCACGCTGAGCAGATCGGCGAAGCGGCCGGGGCTCGAGCCCTTGAAGTGGCGCCACGCCAGACCTTCGCGCAGGGCGAGTGCCTCGTCCACGCTCATGCCTTCAAAGGCGAGGGCGAAGGCCGCCTCGGTCAATCCTTGCTGCATGGATCCTGCCGGCCCTGATGCGTTGCCGCGCTGCCTACCAGCGGCCCTGGCCGGGTGCGTCGCGCGGATCGGAATCGGTGCGGCCGGTGCGGCCATAGCCACCGCGCCCACGGCCTGGACCATCGCTCGGGTCGCGGTCGGTAATGCCCGTGCCGCCGGTGTTGCGGTAGCCGCCGCGGCCATTGCCAGGCCCGTCGCTCGGGTCGCGATCGGTGATGCCGGTGCCGCGCCGTCCGCCGCGGCCATTGCCCGGACCGTCAGTCGGGTCGGCGTCCGTGATGCCGGTGCCGCGGCGCCCGCCGCGGCCATTGCCGGGGCCGTCGCTCGGGTCGGCATCGGTGATGCCGGTGCCGCGCACGACGACCGGCGCCGGGCTGCCGTAATAGGACGGCCCTGGGGCGACGCAGCCGGCCAGGGCTGTTCCTGTTCCGCCCAGGGCGGCGAGACGCAGAACGAGCAAACGACGTGTGAGGCGGTTTTCCATCTGGTTTCCTCGCTTCGTATTCCGGTATCAGAACTGTGACAGAGTGCACAGGCTGGGCCGGGAGCACAACGGTTCTCAAGGCATCGGCCGGCCGCGCGCCGCGCGCCCGGCTGTCTCAGCCCGACTTGTCAGCGGCGGCCGCGGCCAGGGCCGTCGGACGGGTCGCTGTCGGTGCGCCCCGAGCGGCCACGGCCGGGGCCGTCGGTCGGGTCGCGGTCGGTGTAGCCGGTGGAGGAGCCGGTGCCGCGGCCGCGCCCCGCGCCATCGCTCGGGTCGCGGTCGGTCGCGTTGGTGCGATATTGCCCGCCGCCCGACCCACGGCCGCGGCCGGGCCCGTCGCTCGGATCTGCGTCGGTGACGCTGCGCTGGGCGGCCGCCTCGCCGGGGATGGCGGCAGCAGCGGCGATCAGGCCTGCTCCGCCGGCCGCACGCGCCACGATCAGGCGGCGGCTCAGCCGCGGGTCCTTCGGTTCTTGGTCGGACATGGACTTCCTCGATATCTGTTATGTGGTTGGCTGGCGCCTTTCTCGGGCGCCAAATCTTGGGCTATGCTCTTTCACCAGAACAAGGCCTGCGTCAGAAATTAGACGGACCTATCCGACGTTTAATGAAACGTCCCGCTGCGCCGCCGCCTTGGAACGTCTCGCCGGAGTGAACGCCATGAATGTGCCAAGCCTCCCCGTCCTCTACACGGCCTTGGAGCCGCTTGACGCCGAACGGCATGCGGGGCTGCACCTGCGCGATGTGGGGCATGGCTTTGCCGCGCACCTTTCCTCCATCCCGCTGGCGGTCGAGGAATTCGCCCTGGCCGGCCGCCACATGCCGGTGGTCTTCGCCGACCAGGCGCCGCACATGCCCGTGGCGCTGACCGGCCTCTCACCCGACCGCAACCTCTTTGTGGATGAGCAGGGCGCCTGGCGCCGGGGCACCTATGTGCCCGCCTATCTGCGCCGGTATCCCTTCCTCCTGGTCCGCGCCGCCGCCGATTCCGACCAGCTCATCCTCTGCATCGACCCCGAGGCGCCCCAATTCGCCGCCTCCGCGGGCGAGCCGATCTTCGACGCCGAGCGCAAGCCGGCGCCGCTCGCCACCAAGGCGCTCGAATTCACCCGCTCGGTCGAGGCCGCCTTCCGCAAGACACAGGAATTCGCCGAGGGGCTCTCGCTGATGGGCCTGCTGCAACCTGCGGCCACGCAATTCGAATGGGACGGCAAGCCCTTCCGCGTGGACGGTTTTTTCGCGGTAGACCGTGAGCGGCTCTCAAAGCTGACCGGCGAGCAGCTGGCAACCCTGCGGGACAAGGGCTGGCTTGATGCCATCTACGCCCATCTGCTCTCGCTGGGCGGCATTCCCGAACTCAAGCAGATGCAGGGCTGAATTCATGCAGCGCAGAACCCTCTTGGCGAGCGCGGCCCTGCTGCCGACGCTTGCAGATCCGGCCCAGGCCCAGGCGCGCTTCGCCAATATCAGCATGTTCATCCCCGCCGGCCCCGGCGGCGGCTGGGACGGCCTCGGCCGCGCCATCGAGCAGGTGGCCCGTCCGGCCGGCCTCGTCGGCAATTTCCAGTTCGAGAATGTGGGCGGCGCGGGCGGCATCGTGGGCCTGCCGCGCTTCGTTTCGCAGCGGCGCGGCCGGCCGGATGCGCTGATGGTCGCGGGCTCGGTCATGGTGGGCGCGGTGCTGACCAACCGCTCGCCGCTGGGCCTTGCCAATGTCACGCCGGTGGCGCGGATGACGCAGGAGGTGGGCGTCGTCGTCGTGCCCGCATCGTCTGAGATCCGGGACATCGCGGGGCTGCTGGCGGCCTTCCGCGCCAATCCGGGCGGCACCTCGGTGGGCGGCGGCAGTGCGGGCGGGACGGACCACATTACGCTCGGCCTGATCCTGAAGGCGCTGGGCCGCAATGCGCGCGAGGGCAGCTACGTCGCCTTCGCCGGTGGCGGGCCGGCCCAGGCGGCGATCCTGGGCGCGCAGGTCCGCGCCGGCATCTCGGGCTATTCCGAGTTCGCCGAGCAGATCCGCGCGGGCCGGATGCGGGCGCTGGCCACCACCGGCGAGACGCGCTCGGACCCCGCCATCCCGACGTTGCGGGAGTCCGGCGTGGATGTGGTGACGGCCAATTGGCGCGGCGTCTTCGGCGCGCCCGGCATCAACCCGACGCAGCGCGCGGCCCTCGTGACCCTGATGACCGAGCTGAACGCGCTGCCCGCCTGGCGCGAGCTGCTCACGACGCGCGGCTGGGACAATGCCTTCCTGCCCGGTGCGGAGTTCGACCGCTTCCTGGCCGCCGACATCGCGGCGACCGAGACGGTGCTGAAGGAGCTTGGCCTGGCGGGCTAAAGCGCCGCGCGCGAATGGGCATCATCACCGGGAGTTATTTCGCGCGGCAGGCGGCAGGCACCATCTTCATCGGCAAGGGGGCGGCATGTCCTGCCCCGAGCCCCCGCCCTGAGTGATGGAGTTGCCCGCAAATGTCCCTCTTTTCGCCCCTGCGCGTCGGCGCGCTGAACCTGCCGAGCCGCATCGTGATGGCGCCGATGACGCGCAACCGCAGCCCCGGCCAGGCGCCCAATGCGCTGAACGCCGAGTACTACGCCCAGCGCGCCAGCGCCGGCCTGATCGTGACCGAGGGCACCACGCCCGACGCCTCGGGCCGCGGCTACATCGATATTCCCGGCCTCTACGATGCCGCGCAGGTCGAGGGCTGGTGCCAGGTGGCGGATGCCGTGCACGCCAAGGGTGGCCACATCTTCGTGCAGCTGATGCACACCGGCCGCATCTCCCACCCCGATTTCCTGGACGGCGCGGCGCCCGTCGCGCCCTCCGCGATCCAGGCACCCGGCCAGATTTACACGCATGAAGGCATGAAGCCGCATGGCACGCCCCGCGCTCTGGCGGCTGCCGAGATCCCGGCCCTGATCGCCACCTATGGCCGTGCCGCCAAGCTGGCGCGCGAGGCCGGGCTGGATGGCGTGGAGGTGCATGGCGCGAATGGCTACCTGCCCGGCCAGTTCCTCGCCCCCAATGTGAACCAGCGGAACGATGAATGGGGCGGCTCGGTCGAGAACCGGGCGCGCTTCCTGCTGGGTGCCGTGGATGCGGCGTTGGCGGCGATCGGGGCCGATCGCGTGGGCGTCAGGCTCTCGCCGGGGGGCGTGTTCAACGACATCCATGACGCGCCCGCGACCTACGCCTATGTCGCGGCCGAGCTTGCGAAGCGGCGCCTGGCCTATCTGCACATCTTCGACACGAAGCCTGGGTTCGATGTCGCCGCCCTGATCCGCGCGCATTACAAGGACACGCTGATCCTGAATGGCGGCTATGACCGGGCGCGGGCGGAGGCCGACATTGCCTCGGGCCTGGCCGACCTCATCGCCTTCGGCGTGCCCTTCCTGGCCAATCCGGACCTGCCGGAGCGCCTGGCGCAGGGTGCCGCGCTGAACACGCCGGACCAGGCGACCTTCTACGGTGGCGGCGCCAAGGGCTACACGGATTATCCCGTGCTGGCGGCCTGAGGGCTGACGCGGCGGGCCAGCAGGCTGCGGTATTCTGGGGGCGAGAGGCTTGCATGGTGCAGCACCTCTCCTTCGAAGCATCCCAGCGCCACCCCCTCAGACGCTCCGCTGGTGAAGATGAGCGCCGCGCCAGGGGCCGCGTGGCGCGCGAAGACGGCGAACATCGCACGCTGGTCCGCATGGTCGAGGTGAAAGAAGCTGTCCCAGGCGAGGATCCCTTCGAAGCGCCGGCCGAGGTCGAGGCCGCGCATATCTCCCAGCACCCAGTCCTGCGCCGGAAACCGCGCGCGGCAGAGGCCGAGCAGGCTTGGCGCGGTGTCCACGCCCGTCAGCCGGAATCCCGTACCGATCAGATGCGCCGCGATCGGCTCGCCCATGCCGCAGCCGAGGTCGAGCACCCTGCCGCCGGGCGGAATCAGCGCCGTGAAGCGATCCAGCCAGGGCCGCTCCATCAGCGCCCGGCCGCGCTGCGCGTCGTAGGCGTCAGCATGGCGTTCGTAGATTTCGATGATGCGATCCGCGTCCACCGGAGCTGGATAGCGGGGCGCAAGCTTCCCCGCATGACATGCTTGCCACGCGCCAGACAGGTGACGGATGGCATGAATCGGCCAAGACTGGCGGCGTGAGGAAACGCAAGGCGCCATGACGAACCGAATCCCGCTGCCCGACCTTCTGGCCGGCTTGTTCGTCCTGGCCTTCGGGCTGGTCGGCTTCTGGCAGGCCGGTGCCATTCCCGTCTCGCCCCTCTATGCCCAGGTCGGCCCCAAGGCGGTGCCCTATGTGGTGGCCAGCGGCATGACGGTCCTGGGCGGGCTGCTCGTCCTGGCCGCCCTGCGCGGCGGTTGGTCCGCGCAGGTGGCGGAGGTGGCCGAGGCCGGACCGCCCAATCTGCGTGCGTTGGGGCTGCTGGGGGCCGGCTTGCTGGCCAACCTGGTGCTGATCGTCCCGGCTGGCTTCTCCATCGCCGCCTCCGCGCAATTCGTGCTGGTGGCCGCCGCCTTCGGCAGTCGCTCCATGGCGCGGGACCTGCTGATCGCCCTGCCGCTGACCTTGCTGGTCTGGTTCCTCTTCGTGCAGGGGCTCGGCGTGAATATCGGCGCGGGGTTGCTGGAGGGGCTGATCCTGCGCCTCCTCGGGCAGGAGGTCCTCTGATGGATGCCATCAACGGGCTGGCGCTCGGCTTCTCGCATGCGCTGACGCTGACCAATCTGGGCTGGGCGCTGACGGGCTGTTTCCTCGGCACCGCCGTCGGCGTGCTGCCGGGCATCGGGCCCGCGCTGACCATCGCGCTGCTGCTGCCCATCACCTTCCAGGTGAGCGCGACCGGCGCCTTCATCCTGTTCTGCGGCGTCTTCTACGGCGCCATGTATGGCGGCAGCACCACCTCCATCCTGCTGAACGCGCCGGGCGAGAGCGGCTCGATCATCACGGCGCTCGAAGGGGCGAAGATGGCGCGCAGCGGGCGCGCGGGGCCCGCGCTGGCGACGGCCGCCATCGGCAGCTTCGTGGCCGGCGTGGTGGGCACGCTCGGCATTGCCTTCCTCGGCCCCGTCATCGTGGATTTCGCGCTGGTGCTGGGCCCGGCCGAGTATTTTTGTCTCATGGTGCTGTGCTTCGTCACCGTCTCCGCCGTGTTGGGCGGCTCGGCGTTGCGCGGGTTGGTGAGCCTGTTCTTCGGCCTCACGCTCGGGCTGATCGGCATTGATTTGCAGACCGGCCAGCCGCGCATGACCTTCGGCCTGCCGGAGCTTTATGACGGCGTGAACGTCGTGCTGGTCGCCGTCGCGCTCTTCGCCGTGGCCGAGGCGCTGCACATGGCCTGGCGCTACCATGGCGGCGAGGCGAAGGTGCTGCCGGTGGGCAAGCTCATGCTCTCGCGCACCGATCTCAAGCGGAGCTTCTGGCCCTGGATGCGGGGCGCCGGCCTTGGCTTTCCCTTCGGCGTGCTGCCGGCCGGCGGCACCGAGATGCCGACCATGCTGAGCTACTACGCCGAGCGGAAGCTGGTCGCGCCCGAGCACGCGCATGAATTCGGCACGACCGGCGCCATCGAGGGCGTGGCGGGCCCCGAGGCTGCGAACAACGCGGCGGCGGCCGGCATCCTGGTCCCCATGCTGACGCTCGGCCTGCCGACCTCGGCGACGGCGGCCATCATGCTCAGCGCCTTCCAGAGCTACGGCATCCAGCCCGGGCCGCTGCTGTTCGAGACGCAGGCCGATCTCGTCTGGACGCTGATCGCGAGCCTCTTCGTCGCCAATGTCATGCTGGTGGTGCTGAACCTGCCGCTGGTGGGGCTCTGGGTGAAGATCCTGAAGATCCCGACGCCGCAGCTCTACGCCGGCATCCTGGTGTTTGCCACGATCGGCACCTACGGGATTTCCAACTCCATCGTGGACCTGATCCTGCTCTATGCGATCGGGATCATCGGCATGTTCATGCGCCGCTTCGACTTCCCGGTGGCGCCGGTGGTGATCGGCATGATCCTTGGCCCAATGGCCGAGCAGGCGCTGCGCCAGGCGCTGACCATCAGCGAGGGGAATTGGATGGTCTTCGTGACGCGGCCGGGGAGCCTGGCCATCCTGCTGGTGGCGGTGGCGGCTTTGCTGGGGCCGCGGATCTATGGGGTTTGGGCGCGGCGGCGGGCGGCCTGAAGGGCATGCCCCCCTCCGGAGGATTGTGCTTGATTTGCACATCGCTCCTGTGCATTTTCCGCCCATGACGCTTGCGGAATACCTCGAACGCACGGACACTACCTTGCAGGCCCTGGGGGAACGTCTTGGCGTCTCGCACACGACGGTTCTGCGTTGGGCGACAGGGCAGGCCATGCCGCGCGGTCGGGCGCGGATGGAGGCTTTGGCCAAGGCCACGCAGGGTGCCGTCACCGCCGCCGACTTCTTCCCGGAGGCCAAACCACGCCCCGGCCTCGCCGAAACCCAGGCCCCCTTCGCTGCCGAAGCCCAGGCCTTGGGGCTGGACGCCGCCGCCATCGCCGCCCGCGCCGTGCAGGACGCGATCCGCGCCGAGAAAGCCCGCCGCTGGCTGGCCGAAAACGAGGACGCCATCGAGGCCTGGAACCGCTGGACCGAGAGCAACGAATTGCCCCTCGCCGAATACCGCATGTTCTGACCCGCATGTTCTGACCCGCATGTTCTGATCCAGTGGCCCGTTTCGACCTTTTTCGCCGCCCGCGCGGCGCGCCCGGCTATCTGCTGCAAATCCAGAACGATTTCCTGGACAAGCTGGAAACCCGCGTGGTCGCCCCGCTGCTGCCGCCCGACGCGGTCCCCGGCCCCATCCGCGACCTCCATCCGCGCTTCGAGATCGAGGGTCAGCCCTACCTCATGGCGACCCAGCTTCTCGGCGCCATCCCCAGGCGCGAACTCGGCCCCGCCATCGGCAGCCTTGCCGCCCAGCAGGACGACATCACCCGCGCGCTCGACGTGCTGATCACGGGCTTTTGAGCATGGTCGAATCCCCCCTGCTCAAGCCCGAGGACGGCGCGGCCGAGCCCGATCGCCGTCGCCGCTGGGTCTCGCCGCTCCTGCGCCGCATCCTGCTGGTGAACGCGCTGCCGCCCGCGCTGCTGGCCGCGGCCCTGCTCTACCTCGACCAGTACCAGAACGGCCTGCTCGGCGCCGAGGTCGAGGCCATGCGCACCCAGGCGCGCATCTATGCGGGCGGCATCGCCGAGGCCGCCGTCCGCATCCAGGATGACCGCGCCGTCCTGGTGCCCGAGGTCGCGCGCCCGCTGCTGCGCCGCCTGGTCGAGCCCTCGCCCAACACCCAGGCGCGGCTCTTCGACACGGCCGGCCTCGTCGTCGCCGATAGCCGCGTGCGCGAGGCGGCGGGCGGCGCCGTGGTGACCGAGCCCTTGTCCGCACCCGCCCCGCGTGGCGCTCTCTCGGACACCGTCTCGGGCCTTTATGAGCGCGTGCTCGGCCTGCTGCCGCGCCAGGCGTTGAATCCCGTCGTGCTCGACACCACGCCCGATGCGCAAAGCTTCGACTGGCAGCCCGATCTCGGCCCCGAGCGCCAGGCGGAGCTGCGCCTGGCGCTGGAAGGCGGCGTCACCCCCTATATCCGCCGCACGCCTGATGGGCGCCTGCTGGTCAGCGTGGCCGAGCCCGCGCGGCGCGGCGCCCAGGCCGTGGGCATCGTGCTGCTGACGCGCGAGGCGCGGGAGGTGGATGCGCGCCTGTTCGAGATCCGCGCCAGCGTCCTCGGCCTCTTCGTGCTGGCCCTCATCCTGACGGTCGCCGTCTCGCTCTACCTCGCGCGCACGCTGGCCAGCCCGATCCTGCAACTCGCCAATGCCGCGGCCGAGATGCGCCAGGGCAAGGGCCGCGGCGGCAGCGTGCCCGAGCGCCTGCTCGACCGGCAGGACGAGATCGGCATCCTCGCGCGCGATCTCCAGGCCGCGGCCCGCGCGCTCTGGGCGCGGATCGACGCCAATGAGCGCTTCGCCGCCGATGTGGCGCACGAACTCAAGAACCCGCTCACCAGCGTGCGCAGCGCCATCGAGACGCTGCGCCGCGTGGAGGACCCGGCGCAGCAAAAGCGCCTGCTCGGCATCATCGCCAATGACGCGGTGCGGATGGACCGGCTGATCGGCGACATCTCCGACTCATCCCGCGTGGATGCCGAACTCTCGCGCACCGTGGCGGAGCCCGTGGATATCGGCCCGATCCTCGCCGTGCTGGTGGAGCTCCACAACACCACCCGCCAGCCGCGCGACCCCGAGATGGAGCTGGAAGCGCCAGAAAAGCTGGTGGCGATGGGCGTGGAGGACCGCCTGGTGCAGGTGCTGCGCAACCTGCTGGGCAACGCCGTCTCCTTCAGCCCGGATCACGGTCATGTCTGGCTCCGCGCGCGCGAGGCGGGGGCGGAGGTCGAGATCATCGTGGAAGATGAAGGCCCGGGCATCCCGGACGCCAAGCTCGAAGGCATCTTCGACCGCTTCTATTCCGAACGCCCGCGGGGCGAACGCTTCGGGCAACATTCGGGCCTCGGGCTCTCCATCTCCAAGCAGATCATCGAAGGGCTGCGCGGGCGGATCAGCGCGGAGAACCGGCGCGATGCGGCGGGGAAGGTGCTGGGGGCGCGGTTTGTCGTGCGGCTGCCCAAAGCCTAAAAATAAAGGGCCTCCGGCGGCTGGGGCCTCAGGCCCCAGACCCCATCAGTTTAGGGGCATTCCTCCAAGGGGCGGCCGATCGCGGCCTGGCGCTCGCCTTCGCGGAAGCAGCCGGCGAGCCAGGTGCCGCGGAACCAGCCGCCCTCCACGCTGAAATACTCGCCGAGGCCCTCGGGGCGGTCGTCGCGGAACTCGCCGCGATACAGATTGCCGTTGATCCAGACCATGATGCCGCGGCCATGCCGCTTGCCCTCGCGCCACTCGCCCTCATAGCGGGCCGTGGCCCAGACCCGCAGGCCGAGGCCCTGCTCGCGCCCCTCCTGCCACTCGCCCTGGTAGACCGAGCCGTTGGAATCCAGGAAGGTGCCGATCCCGTGCATCTTCCCGCGCGCCATGCTGCCGACATAGCGCTCGCCCCGCGGCTCGCCGCCCTCGACGTAGCGCCATTCCATCAGCCCGTCGCCCTGCGCCGGGCCACCCTCGCAGGCGCCGGTCCAGAGGACGGTCTCCTCCTGCTGCGGGTTGGGGTTCCAGACCCAGCAACCATTGCGCGCATCCACCGTCCAGCCGGGGCGGCCCAGCTCGGCGATGGCATCGGCGGGCGGGGCGGCCGGGCGCGGCTGTGCCGGCTCGGGCGCCGGTGCCTGCGCGAAAGCGGGGCCCATCAGGGCCAGGAACAGGACCAACCAACGCATCGCACAACCTCCATCCCGTCCCGCCATGGCGGGGCGAATCATCCGCCGCGCCGCAGCGCGGCAACACTGAGCGCCAAGCCGCCACCCAACGCAACCATGGCCACCGCGACCGGCAGGCCAAAGCCCGGCACCGCCTCCAGCAGCAACCCGCCAAGCGGCGCGCCGAGTGCGCCCCCCAGCAGATAGGCCGTGTTCAACCCCGCCATCCCCAAGGCGCGCGCGGGCCCCGCGAAGCGCTGCACGGCCCGCACCATGCCGAGCGTATAGATCGCGCCCGCCGCACCGCCCCAGATGGCCAGCACCGGCCAGATGCCCCAGCCCGGCGCCAGCCAGGGCCAGAGCAGCGAGCCCAGCGCCACCGTCACGGCACAACCCAGAAGCGCGCGATGCGTGCCGAAGCGGTCCGCCAGCATGCCGACCGGATATTGCGCCAGCATGTTGCCGAAGCCGGTCGCCACCACGATGCTGGCGGCCGCCCCCGCCGCCAGGCCCAGCGCCAGCCCCTGCACCGGGAACACCGCGCCCGCCGTGCCCTCCAGCGCGCCGCAGAGCATCGCCGCCCCGGCGGGGGCCGCCATCATGAGTGCCACCGGCCGCAGCCGCGCCAGCGAGAGGCGCATGCGGCTCGGCACCGCGCCCGGCACCTCGCGCAGCAAAAGCGTCAGCGCGACACCGGTCAGCATCAGCCCGGCCGAGGCGGCGAAGGCCGCGGGCCGCACGCCCGAAAGCCAGAGCACCGCCGGCCCGCCGCCGATCGCGGCCGAAATGAAGGTCTGGTAGATGCCGAGGAACCGCCCCTCACGCCCAGCGGGCGCCATCGCGCCGGCAATGGCATCGGCCGTGGTCCAGGTGAGGCAGGAGGCGATGCCGAGCAGCCCGCCAAAGACGAACCACAGCGCCAGCGGCGGGTTGGTGGCCAGACCCAGCAATGCGACGGCCGAGACCAGCCCCGCCACCTGGTGCAGGCGCAGCGCACCCCCCACCCAGCCCGCCAGCCAGGGCGAGGCGGGGGCGGTGAGCAGGGCCGCCACCCAGACGGAGGCGGCATAGAGCCCGACCATTGCGGGCGAGACGCCGGCCTCGCTCAGGATGACGGCGGCCAGCGGCACGGACATCCAGACGCCGGCAAAGCCGCAGGTGGCGGCGGCGACAAAGACAGGAAACTGGGCCGGCGCCGGAAGCGGCGCGGCCGGATGGGTCACGGACATGGAATTCCGGGCGCTGCGGCGCGCCCCCTCGATCACGGTTTGCGGGTCAGGCGAAGGCGGCGTCAGCCGCGTTTCGGGCCGCATGGATCGGGGTCCAGCAGGACCACCCAGGCGCGCCATGCGGCGGGCCCGCTGCGCTGAAGGGAGGAGGGCTTGGACATGACCCGAAGATGAGGGCGACCCCGGACGAAGTCAAACCAACCCTGGCTTGCCAGCCACGCATGGCAAGGCCAGTTTGCGGCGCATGATCCGTTCCATCCTGCTCGCCCTCGACGACACGCCCGGCGCCTGCGCGGCGCGGGACATCGCCTTCGCCCTGGCCCGCCGCACCGGCGCCGCGGTCACCGCGCTGATCGTGCTGGACCGCCCGCACACCAGCGGGGCGCATGAGCCGGTGCCGCTGGGCGCCAGCGCCTTCGCCGCCCGCCGCAACGAGAAGCTGGCCGAGGCGGTCGAGGCCGAGGCCGAGCGCGTGCTCGCCGATGCCCGCATCGCCGCCGACGGTCTCGACTTCGCCGTGGTCCGCCGCGATGAAGCGCCCGAGGCCGCCCTGCTGGCCGAGGGCTGCGCGCATGACCTGATCGTGATTGGCCGCGACAGCACGCTGGGCCGCGAGGCCTGCGATGACGGCCTCTCCCCCACCATCGAGGCGCTGCTGCGCGACGGCGCGCGCCCGCTGCTGGTCGTGCCGCCCGGTGTGGTAGCCGCCGCACCCGGCATCGCCGCCGGCGAGGCGCTGACGCGCCCGATCCTGATCGCGCATGACGGGTCGCTCGCCACCATGCGGACCTTGCACGTCTTCGCGCTGCTCGGCCTTGGGCGGAACCAGGTCGTGAAGCTGCTGGATTTCGCGACCGAGACCAGCCCCGAGGCCTTGCAGCGCTACCTCACCCAGCACGAGATGCGGGCCGAGGCCTATGCGGTGCAGGGCGACGTGCACGACATCGTGCTGGCCGAGGCGCGGAGCCTGCCTGCCTCGCTCCTCGTCCTCGGCGCGGATCAGGAGAGCGGCATCGCGCGGCTGATCTTCGGCAGCGCTACGGCGCGACTGCTGCGCGCCTCGCCCTGCGCGGTGTTCATCCACGGCTAAGCCCTGCGCTGCTCCTCGAGCAGCCAGAACAGGATGTTGTCCCGGAAGGTCGCGTCGCGCGTGATCTCCAGATGCTCGCGCGGCAGGAACAGCGCGCGCTCGAAGCCCATCGGGCTTTCCACACGCGGCGGCCGTGGCGACTGGCCCTGACGCTGGTCGAGCAGGACGGAATCGCGCAGCACCACGCCATCGCCCGGGCCGGTTTCCCGTGCTGTCAGCCGGCCATCGGCACCGGCCGAGAGGCGCTGCGCCGTCGGCATGGAATCGCCCGCAACCAGCATGAGTTCCGTCCCTGGCGGCGGGCGCGCCGGCTGGTCCATCGCGGCGGCGAAGGCGCGCGCGCGCCGCAGCAGCCGCGCTTGCAGGGCGACGGCCAGGCGGCGGCGCTCCTCCGCATCCGCGACATCCGGCATCAGCGTGGCGAGGTCTCCCTCCAGACCGCGCCCAGCCAGGCCCCAGCCCAGGCGCTGCCACACCGCTGGGTCATGCAGATCCAGCGCCAGGTCGCCCTGCAGCACCGGCAGGCTGCGTGCGCGGGGCAGCAACTGGTAGACTGAGGCGAAGGTGCCGAGGATCGCCTGGCTGTAGCGCGGCACGATGGGCTGGCCGAAATCCCGCCCCTCCACCAGCACGCGCAGCGCATCGAGCGAGCCGCCATTGGGCGTGCCGATCTGGATCAGACGCGCGATGTATTCGGCGCCCGCGAAGCTCGGTTGCGGCAGGGCGCCATCGGCGGGCAGGTCGGCATCGCCGAACAGCATGGCGTAGCGCGCGACGAGACCGCCCATGGAATGCGCGACCACGTCGAACTTCACGGGATGGTTCCGCATGCCGAAGCGCCGCGCGTATTCGGCCTGCACGAAGGCGCGCTTCTCGGCCATGAATTCCATCAGCCGCTTCGCGTTCAGCACATTGTCCTGCCGCCAGTCATAGGAGAACTGGAAGCAGGTGAAGTGGTCGCTGCCGTAATTCACGCGCCCGGCCAGCCCCAGCGCCTCGTCCCGGTAGCCGCCGAGGCCGAGCGTGCTGAGGATCTCGGCATAGGCGCGCAGCGCCAGCGGAATCCCGGCCACGCGCAGCTGCACCCGGTCCAGCACGCCATCGGGGGTGACGCGGCTTTGCGTGGCCTCGGTGAAGGGCAGCGCCACCAGCCGCGCCCCCTCCGGCGTGCCGGGGTCGGCGGCCACACCGTCGAAGGCGCCCCAGACGATGCGGCCCGAGGCGGGGTCGCGCAGGCGGCTGCCGAGCAGGCCGGGGATGACGATGATCGGGTTGCGGTCCACGCCATGATGCATGGCGGCCGGCGTGTAGAGGAGGTGGAGGTCGGCCTCGGTCTCGGGCGGGCGCGTCTTCAGCGCGGCATAGGCCGCCACCCCCGCCGCGCCGCCCAGCGCCAGGCCGCGGCGCGTCCAGCGCCAGGCGCGGCTCATGGGAAGATCCTGATCACGGGCGGCAGACTGGGCGGGGCGTGGGCCTGCTGTCAAAGCCTGGTTTCCAGCCAGCCCTGCACCAAGCCCGCGATGGCGTCGCTGTTGCGCTCCAGCATGAGCATGTGGCCATTGCCCGTGAGGCCCTCCGCCGGCAGGTCACGCAGCTCGGCCCGAGGCGTGCGCGCGGCGAAGGCGCCGCCGGCTTCGCGCAGGGTCACCCAGCGCGGATCGCGCGCGATATGGTCGCCGTACAGAAGCAAGATCGGAACATCCGGCATCGGCCCCGCGCCGAAGCCCGAGGGTTCCAGCAGCACCAGCCCGCGCACGAGTTGGGGGACCGCCTGCGCGGCGGCACAGGCGAAATGCCCGCCCTGGCTGTGTGCCACGATGACCGAGGGCCCCACGCGCTCCAGCAGCGCGAGATACCCCGCCAGGATGTCGTCATCCGTGCCCACGAAGCGCGGCACGCCCTGCCGCACGAAATCCTCGTAGTGCTCGAGCGGGAATTGATGCCCGGGATGCGCCACGCCCGCCGCATGGCTGGGGCCGATGCGAAACTGCTCCCACGGATCGTTCACGCGGCGATGCAGTGGCGGCCCCGGAAAAATCTCGGGGAAGGGCGCATAGCCGCTGCGGCCGCGCTCCACCGCGTCGCTCACATGCACATGCCAGCCGCGCCGGAGGAACCAGAGCTTCCAGCCCTCGCGCCCATCGGGCGTCGTGTCCCAGCAGGCGCCGGTCAGCCCGCCGCCATGCCAGAAGAGCAGCGGGCAGGGGCGCGTGACGGGGTCAGGCCGCGCATGCTCCACATAGAGGCTCGCCACCAGGTATTCGCCGTTCATGTCGGCACGATAGGGCGGGCTGCCGGGCACCAGCCGCATCTCCAGCACGGGCCGGCCCTCGACCCGCGCGCGGCGGCCGCCCACGAAGAAATGACCCATGTCGGCGAGGCGGAGCGGTTGCATCCGCGCATCCTGCCGCAGCGCCCGCCGCCTTGAACATCCGGGATTGACGCCGCCCCGCCGAGAGGCCGGAATACGCCCAACGACAGAAAGGGAGGCAGCCATGGCCGGAAGGCTCGCAGGGAAACGCGCATTCGTGACGGCGGGGGGGCAGGGCATCGGCCGTGCCACCGCCATCGCCATGGCGAAGGAAGGGGCCTCGGTCATCGCGACCGACCGCGATGCCGCCAAGCTCGCCGGCCTCGACGCGCATGGCATTGCGACCCAGGCGCTGGACGTGCTCGATGATGCGGCGGTCGCTTCCGCGATCGGCGCGGCCGGCCGGCTCGACATCCTCTTCAACTGCGCGGGCTTCGTGCACCAGAACACGGCGCTGACCTGCACCGATGAGGAATGGGACTTCGCCTTCGCGCTGAACGTCCGCAGCATGTGGCGCAGCATCAAGGCCGCACTGCCGGCGATGCTGGAAGCGAAGCGCGGCAGCATCATCAACATGGCCTCGGCCGCGTCCAACATCAAAGGCGCGCCCAACCGCTTCCTCTACGGCACGAGCAAGGCGGCCGTGATCGGCATGACGCGCGCCGTCGCCGCCGATTGCGTGACCGCGGGCGTGCGCGTGAACTGCCTCGCCCCCGGCACGGTGGACACACCCAGCCTGCAGGATCGCATCGCTGCCAATGCGGCGGCGGCTGGCGGGCTTGAGGCCTCGCGCGCTGCCTTCATCGCGCGCCAGGCCATGGGCCGGCTTGCGACGGCCGAGGAGATGGCGGCGCTTGTGGTCTATCTCGCGAGCGACGAAAGCGCCTTCGTCACCGGCCAGGCCATGGTGATCGATGGAGGATGGACGCTGTGAACACGACACGCCGCGCGCTGCTGGCCGCACCCCTTCTCGCAACCCCTGCCTTGGCCCAAGCGCCCTGGCCCAACCGCCCCATCCGCATCCTGGTCGGCTTCCCCGCCGGCGGCACGACAGACCTTCTGGGGCGCGTCGCCGGGCAGATCCTGACCGAGGAGCTGGGCCAGCCCGTCGTTATCGAAAACCGCCCCGGCGCCGGCGGCAACATCGCCGCCCAGGCGGTGCTGCGCAGCCCGGCCGATGGCTACACGCTGATGCTGGGCTCGCCCGGCACCAACGCCATCAACGCGCATCTCTACAGCAATGCCGGCTACGACCCGCTGACCGATTTCCTGCCGATCAGCCAGATCGCCGAGGTGCCGAACCTGCTCGCCGCCCACCCCTCGCTCGGTGTGCGGGACGTGCCGGGGCTGATCGCGCTCGCCAAGCAGCGCCGGCTTTCCTATGGCGAGACCAGCATCGGCGGCTCCACCCATCTTTCCGCCGAGATGTTCCGGCTGATGGCGGGCATCGAGGCGACGCATGTGCCCTATCGCGGCAGCGCGCCGATGATGGTGGACCTGCTGCCCGGCCGCATCGACTATGGCGTGGATAATCTGCCCACCATCATCAACCACGTCCGCTCCGGGGCGCTGGTCGGCATTGGCGTCACCTCCGCCCGGCGCTGGCCCACGGCGCCCGAAATCCAGGCGATCGGCGAGACGTTGCCCGGCTATGAGGTGACGGCCTGGTTTGGCATCGTGGCGCCACGCGGCACGCCGCCCGAGGTGATCGCCCGCGCCAATGCGGCGCTGCGCGCGGGCCTCACCAAGCCCGAGACGGTGGCGCGGCTCTCCGAACTCGGCGCCGCCGCGCTGCCGGGCTCGCCCGAGGAATACCAGGCGCGCAACGTGGCGCAGCATGCAAGGCTGGGTGAGCTGATCCGGCGGATCGGCGTGAAGGCGGATTAGCCCCGGTCTTCCGGCTCCGGCCTTCCATGCCGCATGCGGCCGCGCGAAAGCTCGGCCACCACGCCATGCAGGGTGCGGACCTCCTGCTCGGTGATTTCGCCGCGGGTGAACCAGTGGCGCAGATTGCGCACCATGCCCTCGCGCTTGGGGGCATTGCGCAGGAAGCCGCTGGCGTCGAGTTCACTGATCAGGTGGCCCATCAGGTTTTCGAGGCTGTCGCGCGTGGCGATCTCGGTCTTGTGCGTCTGGAACTGGCGGGGCGGCGTGGCATCCGCCGCCACCCACCACTCATAGGCCAGCACCATCACCGCCTGGGCCAGGTTGAGCGAGCTGAATTCCGGGTTGAGCGGATAGCGCACCAGCGTATCCGCCCGCGCCAGATCCTCGGCTTCCAGCCCCGCGCGCTCGGGACCGAACAGGACCGCCACGCGCATGCCACGCGCGTTGATGTCGCGCAGCTCGGCCGCACCGGCGCGCGCCGTCATCACCGGGATCACCACATGGCGCGGGCGCGGGCAGGTGGCGAGCACGCGATGGCAATCGGCGAGTGCCGCGTCCACCGTGGGGAAGACCTGCGCCGCATCCAGGATGCGATCAGCGCCCGAGGCCGCGGCCCAGGCGCGCGGATGCGGCCAGGTGTCGCGCGGGGCGACGAGGCGCAGGTGGAACAGCCCGCCATTGGCCATCGCCCTGGCTGTCGTGCCGATATTCTCGGCGAGCTGCGGGCGCACCAGCACCACGATCGGCGTCTCGCCGGCGGGCGCGACGAGCGGTGCGGCGCCCTCTTCCCTCATCTGGCGGGAAGCCTGGCGAGCATGGCGCGCATCTGCGCGATCTCGGCCTGCTGTGCGGTGATGATCTCCTCCGCGAGGCGCTTCACCTCGGGGTCCGTGCCGTGGCGCAGCACGATGCGGGCCATCTCGATTGCGCCCTCATGGTGCGGGATCATGCCGGCCACGAAGTCGCGATCGACATTGCCGCTGTAGCGGATCTCCATCGCGCGGTGCATGGCGTTGTTGGCGGCGCGGAACTCGCGCGTGCTGGCGGGCTCGTTGCGGGCCGCTGGCGCGCCGTGGCCGGCATGCGGCGATTGCGCCAGCGCGGTGGTGGGGGCGACAGCGGCGGCGATCAGGGCGGTGCGGCGGTTCATGGCGTGTCTCCGGTTGGGAGGAGACAGGCTGCGGCTTGCCATGAGGTGAGGGTCAAGCGCGCTTCCATGTCGTGCCCCCCGCGCTGTCCTCCAGCACCACGCCCTGCGCCAGGAGCTCCGCGCGGATGCGGTCCGCCTCGGCCCAGTTCTTCGCGGCGCGGGCGGCGAGGCGAGCGGCGATGGCGGCCTCGATGGCGCTCGCATCATCGCCCCCTTGCAGCCAGGCGCGGGGTTCGCTTTGCGCCAGGCCCAGCACGGCGGCCGCCTCGCGGAAGGCGGCGGCGGCCTGGCCGGGCACGGGCGCCCAGGACTTGCCAATGCGCGAGAGCACGGCGGCGGCGGAACCGCCGACGGTGGCACTGTTTTCCAGCGTGCGGAGATCGCGCAGGCGGGCCAGCGCGAGGGGCGTGTTCAAATCATCGGCCAGCGGCTCCAGCGCCCATTCCGCCATCTCGGTGATGAGGGCCGCTTCGCTGACTTCGGGCGCGCGGCCCAGCATCGCGTAACTGTCATCCAGCTCGGCCTTGGCCTCCGCGAGGCCCGCCTGGGTGTAGTCCAGCGCGCTGCGGTAATGCGTGCGCAGCAGCAGCATCCGGAAGGCCTCGCCCGCCCAGGGGCCCTGCGCCAGGATGTCCTGCACGGTGAGGAAATTGCCGAGGCTCTTCGACATCTTCTCGCCATCCACCAGCAGCATGCCGTTGTGCAGCCAGGTGTGTGCCATGAAGGGCGTGCCGAAGGCGCCGCGGCTTTGCGCCACCTCGTTCTCGTGATGCGGGAAGAGCAGGTCCGCGCCGCCGCCATGGATGTCGAACTGCTCGCCCAGGTGCCGCCAGGACATGGCCGAGCACTCGATATGCCAGCCCGGCCGCCCACGGCCCCAGGGCGAGGCCCAGCCCGGCGTCTCATCATCGGAGGGCTTCCACAGCACGAAGTCACCGGCATCGCGCTTGTAGGGCGCGACATCCACGCGCGCCCCGGCCAGCAGCTCATCCTGGTTGCGGCCGGAAAGCTTGCCGTAATCGGCGAAGCTGCCGACGCTGAAGAGGACATGACCCTCCGCCGCATAGGCGTGGCCGTTCGCGACCAGCTTCTCGGTGAGCGCGATCATCTCGGCGATGTGGCCGGTGGCGGTCGGCTCCACATCGGGCGGCAGGCTGCCGAGTGCGGCCATGTCGCGGTGGAAATCGGCCGTGGTGCGGGCGGTGATGGCGCTGATTGGCTCACCCGACTCACGGGCGCGCGCGTTGATCTTGTCATCCACGTCGGTGATGTTCCGCGCATAGGTCACGCGCGGATAAAGCCGCCGTAGCAGCCGCGCCAGCACGTCGAACACCACGACCGGCCGCGCATTGCCGAGATGCGCCAGGTCATAGACCGTGGGGCCGCAGACATAGAGCTTCACATGCGCGGGATCGAGCGGGCGGAACGCCTCCTCGCGGCGCGTCAGGCTGTTGTGGAAACGCAGGGGAGGCTGGGTCATCGGGGCTGGTCCGTCGGGCCAAGAGTAAGGCGCGCGCCAGCGTCACGCGGCGCGCGGGTCGTCAGCAGGTTCGGCAGGACAGCGACAGGACCATGCGCCTTGTATGCGCCAGGACCGGCCCCGGATTCAAGCCCGCAACCGCGCCTCGGCCCTGGCACGGCCGATCAGCGGCAGCAAGGTCTTGAGGTCCGGCCCGTGATCCTCGCCGGTGAGCGCCAGGCGCAGCGGCATGAAGAGCGCCTTGCCCTTGCGACCCGTGGCGGCCTTGATCGCCTCGGTCCAGGCGGGCCAGGTGGTGGCGTCATAGGGCTCGGCCGGCAGGAGGCTGAGTGCCACGGCGAGGAACTCGGCCTCCGCCGGCTGCTCGACGGGCGCGATATGGCCATGCACCACATCCCACCAATGCTTCACCTCGGGCAGGCGGTCGAGGTTCTCGCGCACGGCTTCCCAGAAGGCGGCATCCGCGCCCTCCGGCAGCTTGGGCTGCGCTTCCTCGAAGGACATGCCGTGCAGCAGCTTGCGGTTCAGCGCCAGCAATTGCCGCGGGTCGAAGCGCGGCGAGGAGTGGGAGACGCTCATCAGGTCGAAGGCCGGCAGCAACTGGGCCGGCGTGCCCGGGAAGGGATCGTGCGAGGTGCCGAGCGCCGCGAGATACCCGGTGATGGAAGCCGCCTCCACCCCATCCCGCCGCAGCTGCCTGAGCGAGAGCGAGCCGATGCGCTTGGAGAGCGGCCCGCCATCGGCGTCCGTCAGCAGCGGCAGATGCGCGAAATGCAGCGCCTCCATCTTGCCGCCCAGCGCGCGCCAGATATCCAGCTGCACGCCGGTATTGGTCACGTGATCCTCACCGCGCACCACATGGGTGACGCCGGTCTCAAGGTCATCCACCACGGAGGTGAAGGTGTAGAGCGGCGAGCCATCGGCGCGCACCAGCACCGGATCACTGATGGCGGAGAGCTTCACCGAGCGCGGGCCCAGAACGCCATCCACCCAATCCACGCTGCCGGTGGAAAGCTTGAAGCGCCAATAGGGCTGCTTCCCGTTCTCCAGCGCGCGGGCGTACTGCTCCTCCGTCATCTTCAGCGCCGCGCGGTCATAGAGCGGCGGGCGGCCCTGCTTCAGGCGGAGTTCGCGCTTGTAGGAAAGCTCCTCCTCGCTTTCGAAGCAGGGGTAGAGGTGGCCGCTTTTCTTGAGGCGCTCGGCGGCGGCGGCATAGGCGGCGAGGCGGTCGGACTGGCGGAACATGCTGTCCCATTCCAGGCCGAGCCAGCGCAGATCCTCCTCGATCGCGGTGACGTATTCGACCTTGCTGCGGCCGGTGTCGGTGTCATCCAGGCGCAGCACCAGCTCGCCGCCGGACTTCCGGGCAAACAGCCAATTGGCAAGCGCGATGCGGGCATTGCCCACATGGAGATGCCCGGTGGGCGATGGTGCAAAACGAAGCTTCATATCGATGCCCTCAAACGCCGGGCGCGCGCTCCGCGCGCTGGGCTTCGCGCCACGGCGGGCGCGCTGGTGGGAAGTGCGGTCTGGGCGCGCCGGCCGCGGTGCGGCCGGATGGTCCTGGGCGCGTTCAAGGAAGGGAGGCCGGCTCAGGCGTCATTCCGCCTCGCCCTCCTCGTCATCCTCATCCTCTTCGAGCCGGCGCGGATCGATGATGCGCCAGTTCAGCGCCTCCCGATCGCGCGGGGGCGCGGCGGCGAAGGCGGGCAGGTCATTCGCACTCTGCCAGGCGCTTTCGGGTGCGCCCTCCACCACCGCATCCTCGCCAAAGGCGAACCAGGCGGCGGTCACATCGGCGGCCGAGGCGCGCGGCACGCGGCAGCGCTCCACACTGTCCCGCACATAGCGCTTCGCGAATTCATTGGCATGCGCGAGCGAGGTGAAGCCGCGCACCACCTCGGCCGGTTCCGCGCTGTCGGGGTCCGAGAGGTCCATGATGCGGACCTCCAGCCCCTCGGGGGGCGCCAGCAGGTTCTCGGTCACGAGATCAGCCCCGTGAAGCCATTGGTGATGGGGTAGCGCCGGTCCCGCCCGAAGGCGCGCTGGCCGATCTTCACGCCGGGCGGGGCCTGGCGGCGCTTGTATTCGGCGCGGTCCAGCATGCGCCAGACGCGGAGGACAAGCGTGCGTTCAAAGCCGGCGGCAACGAGATCATCCACGCTGCGTTCCTGCTCGACCAGGCCGTTCAGGATGGCGTCCAGCACCTCATAGGGCGGCAGTGTGTCCTGGTCCTTCTGGTCGGGCTTGAGCTCCGCGCTGGGCGGCTTGGTGATCACGCGTTCGGGCATCACGGCGCCATCGGGGCCGAGGGCAGCGGCCGGGACATTCTCATTGCGCCAGCGGCAGACCTCGAAGACGTCGGTCTTGTAGACATCCTTCAGCACGGAATAGCCGCCGCACATGTCGCCATAGATGGTGGCGTAGCCGGTGCTCATCTCGCTCTTGTTGCCGGTGGTCAGCAGCATGTTGCCGAACTTGTTCGACAGCGCCATCAGCGTCACGCCACGGATGCGCGACTGGAGGTTCTCCTCCGTGATGTCCGGCGC
>JAIYCD010000298.1 GCA_027488195.1 Acetobacteraceae bacterium
AGCTGCCGAAGCCCTGGCCCTCATGCTCGCGCAGCACGTTCTCCGGCAGGGTGCCGGTGATGGCGGCGAGGATGCCGACGAGGTTGCGCGCCTCGGCCCGGCCTTCCAGTTGCAGCATGTGGCCGGGGATGGGCTCGGCATCGGTGCGCGCACGGCGGATCTTCATCGCGATCGCGTCATTGTCGTCATTGAGGTTGATGCGCGACTGGTCCGAGGGGTCGGACTTGCTCATCTTCCTGGTGCCGTCGCGCAGGCTCATCACGCGGGCGGCCACGCCCATGATATGCGGCTCGATGCGCGGAAACAGCTTCACGCCGTAGTCGTGATTGAACTTCTCGCCGATGTCGTTGGCCAGTTCCAGGTGCTGGCGCTGGTCATCGCCGACGGGCACGCTGGTCGCCTTATAGGCCAGGATGTCGGCCGCCATGAGGTTCGGATAGACATAGAGGCCGGCACTCGCGGCCTCGCGATCCTTGCCGGCCTTGTCCTTGAACTGCGTCATCCGGTTGAGCCAGCCGAGACGTGCGATGCAGTTGAAGATCCAGCCGAGCTCGGCATGGGCGGGCACATGGCTCTGGACGAAGAGGATGCATTTCTCGGGGGAGAGGCCGCAGGCGAGCAGCGTCGCCGCCATCTCCCGCGTCTGGGCCAGGAGCTGCGCGGGCTCCTGGAAGACGGTGATGGCGTGCAGGTCCACGATGCAGAACAGGCTCTCATGGCTCTCCTGCATGGGCACCCAGTTGCGGATGGCGCCGAGATAGTTGCCCAGGGTGGGAACGCCCGAGGGCTGGATGCCGGAAAACACGCGCTGCATGAAACGAACCTGTGTGAATGGGTGGGGCAGGGTTTGCGCGGCTCGCGCCCGGGGTCAAGTCTTGCGGCGGCGCCGCGGTCAAGTACTCCGGCGGCGCCGCGGTCAAGTACTCCGGCGGCGCCGCGGTCAAGTACTCCGGCGGCGCCGCGGTCAGGTCCTGCGGCGGATGAGGCGCGGCACCTCGCGCAGATCCACACCGCCCGTGGCCTGCGCCACCCCGAAATAGCTGGCCGCGCCGAGCGCGCAGATCAGCGCCAGCAGGCCCACACCCACCAGCCCCGCGCCCGGCGCCAGCCACCAGGACAGCGCCGCCAGCACCACCCCCATGGCGAGCGCGGCCCCCAGCAGCCGGGGCGTGGCGCGCAGCAGCCGCCGATCCGCGCGCCATTGCCCGCGCCGGCGCAGCAGCCAGGCCAGCAGCCCCGCATTGGCCCAGGCGGCGAGCGTGGTGGAAAGCGCCACCCCCACATGCTGCAAGGGCCCCATCAGCACCAGGTTCAGCCCCAAATTCAGCGCGACGCAGAAGATGCCGATCTTCACCGGCGTCGCCGTATCCCCCCGCGCGAAGAAGCCGGGGACGAAGACCTTCACCAGCACGAAG
This sequence comes from Acetobacteraceae bacterium, assembly GCA_027488195.1. Classification (GTDB taxonomy): domain Bacteria; phylum Pseudomonadota; class Alphaproteobacteria; order Acetobacterales; family Acetobacteraceae; genus Roseococcus. The sequence continues at coordinate 1,416 of JAIYCD010000298.1, forward strand.
GCCGGCAGCCCCACGGCGTAGGCGATGAGTGCGTGCGAGGTGGCCAGCGCCTCGGCCGCGCCGAAGGCCCCGCGCTGGAACAGCGCCGCGAGGATGGGCAGCGCCAGCACCGCCAGCGCCACCGCCGCCGGCACCGCCAGCAGCAGCGAGATCTCGATGGCGCGGTTGATGCTGCGATGCGCCGAGAGCGGCTGCCCCGCATGGATCTGCCGCGCCAGCAGCGGCAGCAGCGCGGTGGCGATGGCCGCCCCGATCACGCCCAAGGGCAGCTGCGCCACCCGGTCCGCGTAATACAGGTAGGAGACGGAGCCCGAGACGAGGAAGGAGGCGATGATCACATCCACCGCCAGGTTCAGCTGCGTCACCCCCGCGCCGATCAGCCCCGGCCCCATGCGCCGCAGCACCACCCGCACCTCGGGCGCGAGCGAAGGCCGCTGGAAGGGGTTCAGCGCCATCCCCGCCTGCCGGCACGCCCACCAGACGAAGCCGAGCTGCACGATGCCGGACAGCGTCACCCCCCAGGCCAGCGCATGCGCGGGCGTGGCCACGAAGGGCGCCAGCGCAAACAGCGCGATCATCGAAAGCAGGTTGAAGAAGATGGGTGCGGCCGCCGCCGCCGCGAATTTGCCCAGCGCGTTCAGCACGCCGCTCACCAGCGCCGTCAGGCAGATCAGCAGCAGATAAGGGAAGGTGATCCGCGTGAGCTCGACGGCCAGCGCGAACTTCTCAGGCCGCTCCACGAAGCCCGGCGCCAGCACCTGCATCAACTGCGGCATGAAGACCAGACCCAACCCCGTCAGCAGTGCCAGCCAGAGCATCATCAAGGTCGCCATCCGCTCGGCCAGGGCTTGCGCCGCCGCTGGCCCGCGCTGCGTCAGCAATTGCGCGAAGGCGGGGACGAAGGCCGCGTTGAAGGCGCCCTCGCCGAAGAGGCGGCGGAACAGGTTGGGCAGCTTCAGCGCCACGAAGAAGGCATCGGCCATGGGCCCAGCACCCAGCTTGGCCGCGATCAGCATGTCGCGCAGGAAGCCGAGGATGCGGCTGACCATGGTCCAGCCGCCGACGGTGGCGATGGCGCGGAACATCAGGGGCTCCGCCCCTGGACCCCGGCAAAGGACCAGTCCTTTGCAATCCAAATCATAGGGGCCTGGGGCCTGAGGCCCCAGCGGGTCCAGGGCAGAGCCCTGGCCTTACTCGGCATCATCAGCTCGGCGCGGCCGCTTCGCGATAGGGCGAAGGCCCGCCCCCCGGCGCATCCGGCGGCGTCAGCGCCTCCAGCAGGGCGGCGCGCAGCGGGACCAGCTTGCGCTCATTCTCCACCTTCAGGCCGAAGACGTCCTTCACGTAGAAGACGTCCACCGCGCGCACGCCATAGGTGGTGATATGCGCGGACGCGATCTGCAAGCCCTGCTCCGAGATCGCCGCCGTCACGTCATGCAGCAGCCCCGGCCGGTCGCGGCCATTCACCTCGATCAGCGTGTGGGTGTTGGAGGCGAAATTGTCCACGACCACGCGCGGCGGCACGGTGACCGCCGCCAGCCGCGCCGGCTCCCGCCGCACC
>JAIYCD010000214.1 GCA_027488195.1 Acetobacteraceae bacterium
ATGAGGAGGAGGCGCTGAGCTACGGCGTGGCGCGCACCTACCTGGAGACCAATCTGCGCTATTCGATGATGGCGCCGATCTCGATGTATGAGGAGGTGAATTCCGGCACCAAGATGCCCGTGGAATTCTCCATCATGGCCGCACCCGGCGAGCATCACGCCGACGAGTTCCACCTGATGTTCATCCTCAAGGGCGGCGGCTCGGCCAACAAGACCTTCCTGTATCAGCAGACGCGCGCCGTCCTGAACAAGCAGAAGCTGCTGGCCTTCATCGAGGAGAAGGTGAAGACGCTGGGCACCTCGGCCTGCCCACCCTATCACCTCTCGGTCGTCATCGGCGGCACGAGTGCGGAGCTGAACCTCAAGGCCGTGAAGCTCGGCAGTACCAAGTGGCTGGATGGGCTGCCGGGGAAGGGCGACAAGTCCGGCCACGCCATCCGCGACCATGAGCTGGAGGCCGAGATCCACAAGCTGACCCAGAAGCTCGGGATCGGCGCGCAATTCGGCGGCAAGTATTTCTGCCATGATGTGCGGGTGATCCGCATGGCGCGGCACGGCGCCTCGCTGCCCATCGGCATCGGCGTCTCGTGCTCGGCGGACCGGCAGGTCAAGGCGAAGATCACGCCCGAGGGCATCTTCCTCGAACAACTGGAAGCCGACCCGGCGCACTACCTGCCCGAACACACCGAGGACATCCTGGGCGGTGAGGTGGTCAAGATCGACCTCAACCAGCCGATGGACCAGATCCGGGCGACGCTGACCAAGTATCCCGTGAAGACGCGCGTCTCGCTGACCGGCACCATCGTGGTCGGCCGCGACATCGCGCATGCGAAGCTGCAGGAGCGGCTGGATGCGGGGCAGGGCCTGCCGCAATACCTCAAGGACCACCCGATCTACTACGCCGGCCCCGCCAAGACGCCGGATGGCATGGCGACCGGCAGCTTCGGCCCCACCACGGCCGGCCGCATGGACAGCTATGTGGAGGCCTTCCAGAAGGCGGGCGGGTCGCTGGTGATGCTGGCCAAGGGCAACCGCTCCAAGGCGGTGCTGAACGCCTGCAAGACCTATGGCGGTTTCTATCTCGGCTCGGTCGGCGGGCCGGCCGCGCGCCTCGCGCAGGACTGCATCAAGAAGGTCGAGGTCCTGGAATATCCGGAACTCGGCATGGAGGCGATCTGGAAGGTCGAGGTGGAAGACTTCCCCGCCTTCATCGTCGTGGATGACAAGGGGAATGATTTCTATGAGGGGCTGGAATAATGCTCGCCCTTCGCCCCAATTGCGAATGCTGCGACCGCGACCTGCCGCCCGAGAGCCCGCTCGCCCTCATCTGCACCTATGAATGCACCTGGTGCCGCGACTGCGCCGAGACCAAGCTCGGCATGACCTGCCCGAATTGCCAGGGCAATCTCGTCCCGCGTCCGATCCGCCCCGCCGCGATGCTCGCCAAGCACCCGGCCAGCAGCGAGCGCAAATTCCGGCCGGAGCGCTGCGCGTGACGGGCTTCCGCTTCCTGCTCGCCCTGCGCGAAGCCAGCCTCGGCCCGCTGGTGACGGAAATGGTGGAGCTGGATGGCATCCCCGCCATCGGCCACCGCCTGCGGGTGAAGCTGCCGGATGGCGAGGCCGATCTCGTCATCGCCGAGATCGTCTGGTTCCACTCCCCCGGCGCGCTCTCGCCCTCGGGCCAACTCATCCTCACAGGACGCTGAGCCATGACCCGCATCCGCATCTCCTCCGGCTCCCGCTTCGAGGAGGAAATCGGCTATTCCCGCGCCGTCGTGGATGGCGACGACATCTGGGTCTCCGGCACCACCGGCTATGACTACACGACCATGACCATCGTGGATGACGTGGTGGCGCAATGCGACCAGACCTTCCGCAACATCGCCGAAGCCCTCGCCAAGGCCGACGCCACGCTGGATGACGTGGTGCGCGTCATGTTCATCGTGCCGCGGCGCGAGGATTGGGAGCCCTGCTACCCCACCATCAAGAAGTATCTGGGCAAGGCGCGGCCTACCTCCACGCTGATTCACGCGCAGCTTCAGACGGATGCGATGCGCATCGAGATCGAAGTCACCGCCCGCCGCCAGAAGAAGGCCTGAACCCATGCGCTTTTCCGTGGATCGCCTGGATCACCTCGTCATCACCGTAAAGGATGTCGAGATCAGCGCCGCCTGGTACCAGCGCGTGCTGGGCATGGAGCGCGCGGAATTCGGCCCGCATCGCCGCACCTCGCTGCGCTTCGGCGGGCAGAAGATCAATCTGCGCCCGGTGGAGATGAGCCAGGCCGAATGGTTCTCCGGCCCCGCGACGGCGCCGGGTGGGCAGGATCTGTGCTTCATCGTGACGGTCAGCGCGCCGCAGGTGGTGGAGCATCTGCACCGCTGCGGCGTGGTGGTGGAGGTGGGCCCCGTGCCGAAGGATGGCGCCCTCGGCCCCATCAATTCGGTCTATTGCCGCGACCCCGACCAGAACCTGATCGAGATCGCGACCTATAGTGATTGAGCCGGGGTGCAGGGGACTGGTCTCCTGCCGGGGAGTTTGAGGGGCGGAGCTCCTCAAGGA
>JAIYCD010000022.1 GCA_027488195.1 Acetobacteraceae bacterium
CCGCTGTCTCGGGCGAGGCGATGGTCACGGGTTCGCGCGCCGAATCGGTCTCGGAGGGGGCCGCGATGTCCCGCGATGCCGTATCCGCCTTGGGCAAGACCCTGGTCAGGATCGTCCGCGAGGCCTCGCCCGACGTGGACCGCCGGGCGCAGCCGCGCTGGTCCATCGAGGCTCCCGTCTGGCTGGAGGGAATGGGCCTGCCGGCCCCGCGCCAGGCGACATTGAAGAACATCTCCACCGGTGGGTGCGCCCTCGTGGGTGCGGGGCAGATCACGGGCAAGGGGCGCCTTCGCCTGGATGCGCTGGAGGCCGGCCTGGTGCTGGGCGCCGAAGCCCTGGCGGGCGCGGGGGAGATGCAGCGGCTGCGCTTCGATCCTGCGGACGCGGCAGCGCTTGGCCGGCTGGCCGCGGTCCTGGCCGAACGCAGGGCGCGGGCCGCGTGAGGCGTGCCTAGAGCAGGCCCTTGCGCTTGAAGAACCAGATCGGCAGCACCGCCGTCGCCACCATCAGGCCGAGCGCCAACGGATAGCCGAAGGTCCATTCCAGTTCCGGCATGTGCTGGAAGTTCATGCCGTAGATCGAGGCGATCAGGGTGGGCGGCATCAGCGCCACGCTCACCACGGTGAAGGTCTTGATGATATTCGTCTGCTCGACATTGATGATGCCGAGCACGGCGTCCAGCAGGAAGGTCGCCTTGCTGTTCAGGAAATTCGCGTATTCGACGAGGGAGCGCACATCGCGCACCAGGGTCTTGATGGTGCCCTGGTTCTCCTTGCGGACGGCCATGGCCTTCTCGGCGCTGACGAAGGTGAAGATGCGGTTCAGGCCGAGCAGCGTTTCCGAGGCGCGGGTGGTGACTTCACCCACCTGACCCAGCGTCAGCAGCGCTTCCTTCAGGTTGCGGTCGCGCTTCGTGGCCGGGTCTTCCGCGCCGCGCTGGAAGATGTTGTGGCTCGCGCGGTCCATGTCGCTGCTGATGCGCTCCAGGATGTCGGCGAGGCGGTCCACGATCTGCTCGAAGAGGTGCAGCATCACCGCATCCCCGCTGCTGACGAGCGAGGGTGTCTTCTGGCAGCGCGCGGTGAAGACCGGGAAGGCCTTGGGTGTGGCGTAGCGCACCGTGATCAGCGCCGTGGGCGTCAGCACGAAGGAAATGGGGGTGGAGCCGAAATTCCCGCTCTCCGCGCCATGCAGGAAGTTGGCGGTGAGCACCAGTGAATCCTCCTCGCGATAAAGGCGCGACGAGCTTTCGACCTCCTGCATTTCCTCGCGCGTCGGCACCTCGATGCCGAGTGCGGCCTGGACCGCGTGCTCCTCCTCCAGCGAGGGTTGCAGCAGGTCGATCCAGACCGCGCGGCGCAGGGCCTCCGCGTCGCGCACATGGTCACGGACCGCGAGGTGGCCGTTCTCGACGGTGTAGGTCGTCAGCATGGGCGGTCCTCCGCGGGGATGGCGGTCCGCCCGGTTCTAACCGCGCGTCCAGCGCCTGTCACGCCGCGAGCAGGGCGTTGACGGCCGCGAAATCGGCGGCCTCCGGATGCCGGCCGGAGGGCTTCGTCCCATCCTCCGCGCGCACCAGCTGGCAGGTGGCGAGGCCGGCCGCACGGGCCGCATCCAGCTCCTCCGCCACATCGGAGAGGAACAGGATCGCGCCGGGCGCGGCCCCCCAGGCGGCGGCGATGCGCGTGTAGCTCGCGGCCTCGCGCTTGGCGCCCATGCGCGTGTCGAAGAAGCCCTCGAAGAGCGGCTCCAGGTCACCTGCCTCGGAATGGCGGAACAGCAACCGCTGCGCCTGCTCGCTGCCCGAGGAATAGATGGCAAGGTGCAGGCCGCGCGCATGCCAGGCGCGCAGCTCGCCCGCGACATCAGGCCAGAGATGGCCGCTGAGCGCGCCATCGGCATAGCCCCGCGCCCAGATCAGCCCCTGGAGCGCCTTCAGCGGCGTCACCTTGGCATCAGCCGCCATCCATGCCCGCAGCGTGGTGAGCGCGTCGCCCGGCACATCCGCCAGGATGGCCGCCACCTCCGGCTCATCGCCATGCCGCGCGAGAAAATCCTCGAGTGCCGAGGCCGCATAGGGGAACAGGCTGCGATGCACGAAGGCGATCGCGGTGGTCGTGCCCTCGATGTCCGACAGGATATGCGTGATCATCGGACGACCCTCTCAGGACGAAGTGGCCCCCCGGTCGGCGCCGCGGCTTTGCCGCGGCAACGGAGCGAACAGCCCAGGAAACGCGAAAACGGGGCCCCCGCGAAGATTTCGGCGGCGAAAACGCCGCGACGCGGCGATTGCGCCGCCGAAAGCTTCGTGGGGAACGGCGTCAGCCGACGATGACCGGGAAACGCTCGGCCATGTCGGTACCGGTGTAGTGCGGCGTCCAGCCGGAGGTGTCGGTGAAGACGCGCAGCACGGTAAAATCCGGCGCATCGCCGCTGTCGAACCAGTGCTGCGTGTGGGCCGGCACGCTGATCAGGTCGCCCTGGGTGCAATGCGCGTCATAGACCCGGCCATTGAGGTGCAGCACGAAATTGCCCGCACCCTCGTGGAAGAAGCGCACCTCATCCTCGGTGTGGATGTGTTCCTTGAGGAATTTCTCGCGGAGCGCGGCCTTCATCGGGTGGTCGGGCGTCAGCTGGATCACGTCGGCCGTGCCGGCTTCGGTCTCCGCCAGGAAGGCGTCGAGATGCGGCTTGTAGGCGGCCAGCACCGCATCGGCGGGGGCGCCCTTGGGCAGCGGCGCCACGGGCCAGCGCTCGAAGCGCACGCCCACTTCCTTCAGCCAGGCTGCGATCGTGTCGGCATCCTCGGTGCGGAGGATCTCCGCCTTGGTGGCGGCATCCCAGACGGTCAGTCGGCTCATCGCGGCAATCTCCGTGCTTCGAGCTCGCATTCGAGCATGAATTCCAGGGCCTCCAGGCGCAGCAGCGCGCCCGGCATGTCCTCGGCCCATACATAGACGCCATGGCCGCGGATCAAATAGCCCGGCGGATGGGCGGGGTCGGCGTCCCAGGCCTCTGTCACCCGCGCCTGGAGGCGGGGGATGTCCTGGTCATTGTCGAGCACGGGCAGGCGGATCGCCGCCTCATGCGTCGGCAGGCCCGGAAAGGCCTTCAAAAGTTCATATCCGGCCAGGGTGATGTGCGGGCCAGCCAGGCGCGAGAGCACCGTCGCCGGCACGGAATGGCCGTGCAGGGCCGCGCCCGCGCCGGGAAAGCGACGATAGATGCCGCAATGCAGCCCGGTCTCGGCCGAGGGGCGCAGGTTGGACTGCTCCGGCCGCCCGTCCAGGTCCACGGCCATGACGCCATCTTCCGGGATGAAGCCCTTGTGGAAGCCCGAGCGCGTGATGGCGATCCGCCCATCGGGCAGGCGGAGGGAGATGTTGCCCGCGGTCGCGGGCACCCATCCGCGCGAATCCAGCCGCCGTCCGGCCGCGCGAATCGCCTCGGTCGCTTCAGGGGGAATCACGCCCGTCTCCCGCCGGGATTCGCCCGGCGCGTCGCTCAGGCCGCGGGGCGGCCGGTTGCAGGCGTGCTCGCCGGGTTGGCGGCCGGCTGGGCGGTGCTGGCCGCGGTCGTGGCCGCCTGCGGGCCGGCGATCGTGCCGGCCGGCGGGGCGGATTCCGCCGCCATGGAGGCGTCGCCCGGCTTTTCGTCTTCCTTGATGTTCGCCTTGAAGGATTTGATGCCCTTCGCGACGTCACCCATCAAGCCGCTGATCTTCCCGCTGCCAAACAGCAGCAGAACGACCAGCAGGACGACCAACCAATGCCAAATGCTGAAAGAACCCATCGTCGCGCCTCGATCCCGTGGTGCTTATACTGGCCGGAACCTAGTGTGTGCCCGCTCCGAGCGCAAACTCCCTCCCGACATGGACCCTATGTGGGATGCGGGCATCGCCGCCGCAATGGGAATTTCATTCAGCTACCGTTCAGCGCAATCTTGCGTGTCCGTAAGAAATCAGCCATATGCCGCCCATCCGGGCCCCTCTGGCGCGTGTGAAGCGAGGCTTCACCCGCGTGATGTCGGATGTTTTTGCCATCGCGCGGGGCAAAACCATCACGGCCCCGCCCCAGAGGAGTGAGAGATCACATGGAATTCCTGTTGCTCGAATGGGTCGGCAAGCCGATCTGGATGTGGGGTGGCTTCCTGGCCATCGTCATCGCCCTGCTCGCCTTCGACCTCGGCGTGCTGAACAAGACCGACAAGGAAATGGGCATCCAGGAAAGCCTGGTGCTCTCGGCCTTCTACATCGCCTTCGCCATGCTCTACGGCGCCGCCATCTGGTGGGCCTATAACGCGGGCTACATCACGACGAGTGACGGCACGCATGCCGGCATCACCTTCTTCACCGGCTATTTCATCGAAAAAGCGCTGTCGATCGACAACGTCTTCGTGATCAGCCTGATCTTCGGCTATTTCGCCATCCCGCGGAAATACCAGTACCGCGCGCTGGTCTGGGGCATCATCGCCGTCATCATCCTGCGCGGCATCATGATCGCGGTGGGTGCGGCGCTGGTGCAGGAATATTCCTGGATCCTCTTCATCTTCGGCGCCTTCCTGATCGGCACCGGCGTCAAGATGCTGATGGTGCCCGAGACCGAGCCCGACATCTCGAAGAACCCGGTCGTGAAGTTCATGCGCAAGCACATGCGCGTCTCCGACACGCTGCATGACCAGAAGTTCTTCGTCCGCGAGCCCGATCCCAAGACCGGCAAGCTGGCGCTGACGGCGACGCCGCTCTTCCTCGCGCTGGTCATCATCAACATCGCCGACCTGATCTTCGCGGTGGACAGCGTGCCGGCGATCTTCGCCATCACGACCGATACCTTCATCGTCTACACCGCGAACATCATGGCGATCCTCGGCCTGCGCGCGCTCTACTTCGCGCTGGCCGCGATGGTGCACCGCTTCGAGTACCTGAAATACGCGCTGGCGATGGTGCTGGTGTTCATCGGCGTGAAGATCTTCTGGAACCAGATCTTCGGGAAGCTGGACCCGGCCTTCTCGCTGGGCGTCACCGGCGCGCTGATCGCGGGCGGCATCATCTTCTCGCTCTACAAGACGCGGGACCAGGCGGGCCACAAGTAAGGCGCCGCGACGTCCCCAAACGCGAAGGGCGGTGCCGCAAGGCGCCGCCCTTTTTCGTGGACCCAAGGCCGGAGGGCCCGTGTCGCTCTCATCAGCGCACCCTCCCAGGATGCGAGGCGAATAGCCGAGCCGGAACGCTTCAGCGTTCCGAAGCCAAGCGGCCGGAGGCCGCGCCCGGCGTCTGAGGGCAAAAAACCTCAGCTCTCCGGCCGGATGTTCAGCCGCCGGATGATCGGGCCCCAATGGGCCACCTCGGACTGGATCAGCGCCCGCAGCACGGCGGGCGGCGTGCCCAGCGGCTCGAAGCCCGCCGCCTCCAGCGTCCGCCCCGTCTCGGGGTTGGAGAGCGCGCGCCCCGCCTCCTGCGAGAGCCGCGCCACGCGATCGGCGGGCATGTTGGTCGGCGCGAAAAGGCCGATCCAGGCATAGATGCCGCCGCCGGGCTCGCCCGCCTCGGTCAGCAGCGGCACGTCGGGCAATTGCGCCATGCGCGCATCGCCCGAGACCGCAAGCGCCCGCACCTGCCCGCCCCGCACCTGGCCCAGCACGGAACCGGCCGCCGCCGCCATCAGCTCGATCCGCCCGGCCACGATCTCCGTCACGCTCTGCGGCACCGAGCGGAAGGGCACATGCGTCATGTCGAGGCCCAGGCGCGCCGCCATCTCCGCCACCAGCATGTGCCCCGTGCTGCCCGCACCGACCGAGCCGTAATTCAGCTTGCCCGGATTGGCGCGCGCATAGGCGATCAGCTCCGCCACGTTGCGCACGGGAACATTGGGGTTCACCGCCAGCACGAAGGGCATCCGCGCCAGCAGCGAGACGGGCTGGAGATCCGTCACCGGGTCATAGCCCAGCGCCGGGTTCAGGATCTTCGCGATGGAGCCAGGCCCGCCGATGGTCACCCCCAGCGTATGCCCATCCGTCGCCCGCGCCGCGGCCTCGGCGCCGATGGTGCCGCCGCCGCCCGCGCGATTGTCGATCACGAAGGGCTGGCCCAGGACCTGCTGGAAATGGGTCGCGACGGCGCGCGCCGCGATGTCGGGGGTGGAGCCGCCCGGAAAGCTCACGATGACCCGCACCGGCCGGTCGGGCCAGGCCGGCTGCGCCAGCGCGGGGGTCGCGAGGACGGGCAGCGCCAGGACGGCGCGACGGGTGGCGGGCATGAAATCCTCCGGGGCTTTGCATCGGCTTATAGCGGCTTCACGCGCCGCTTGCATGCCTCGGCGGCCATGGCCAGACTTGTCCGAACAGCTTTGCAAGGTGATGCCCCATGAACCGACGCTCCCTGCTTCTGGCCACCCCCTTCCTCGGCCTCGGCGCCCAGGCGCAGGAGCTGCCGGCGCGGCCCATCCGCCTCATGGTCCCCTTCACCACCGGCGGCACGACGGATGTGCTGGCCCGCATCCTCTCCGAACACGGCCAGGCGGAATTCGGCCAGCCCATCATCGTGGAATCCCGCCCGGGCGCAGGCGGCGTGACCGGCACCGCGCAGGTGGCGGCCGCCGCCCCGGATGGCACCAGCATCGTCATGGGCACGCCAGGGCCGATCGCCACCGCGCCCGCGCTGATGTCCAGCCTGCCCTATGACCCCCTGCGGGACCTGGCGCCGGTCATGCTGGTGGCGAATGTGCCCAACCTCGTCGTGGTGAATCCGGCGAGCGGCATCACCAATATCGCGCAGCTCATCGCGGCGGCGAAGGCGCGTCCGGGCAGCATCCATTTCGGCTCGGCCGGCATCGGCGCCACCACGCATCTGGCGGGCGAGCTGTTCAAGCTGATGACGGGGGCCGACATCGTCCATGTCCCCTATCGCGGCAGCGTGCCCGCCCTGACGGACCTCCAGGGCGGCCAGATCCAGCTGATGTTCGAGAACATGCCGGGTGCCATCGAGCTGGTGCGCGCGGGCCGCCTCACCGGCCTCGCCGTCACCTCGCCCGCGCGCGCGACGGCCGCCCCCGAGATCCCGACCGTGGCGGAGACGGTGCCGGGCTATTCCGTCGTCTCCTGGTTCGCGCTCTTCACCGGGGGCCAGGTGCCGGCCCCCGTGGTGCAGCGCCTCAATGCCGGTTTCCGCCGCATCATGGCGCGGCCGGCCGTGCGCCAGCGCATCCTGGAACTCGGCGCCGAGCCCGCCGATGGCACGCCCGAGGCGCTGGGCCAGCTCGCGCGCGAGGAGACCGAGCGCTGGGGCCGGGTGATCCGCGAAGCCCGCATCAGCATCCAGTAAGGAGATGCGCTCGGTCGGCATCGAGATCGGCGGCACCTTCACGGATCTGGTGAGCATCGGCCCGGAGGGCGTGCGCGTGGCGAAGGTGCCCAGCACGCCCGCGCAGCCGGATGCGGCGGCCTTCGACGCGCTGCATGCGGCCGGCATCGCAGCCGCCGACATGGATGAATTCGTGCACGGCTCCACCGTCGCGACCAATGCGGTGCTGGAGCGGCGCGGCGCGCGGCTGGCCCTGCTGGCGACGGAGGGCTTCCGCGACGTGCTGCTGCTGGCCCGCCAGGACAAGACGCAGCTCTTCAACCTGCGCTACCGCAAACCCGCAGCCCTGGTCGCGCGCGAGGATTCGCTGGACGTGCCCGAGCGCATGCTGGCCGATGGCCGCGCGGAGCGCGCCTTCGACGCCGAAGCCTTCGCGCCCCGCCTCGCCGCCTTCCTGGCACAGGCGCAGCCCGGCGCCGTCGCGATCTGCCTGCTGAACGCCTATGCCAACCCGGCGCATGAACAGGCGCTGGCGGCGCTGGTGCGGCAACTCGCCCCCGGATTGCCCGTCACCGCCTCGCATGAGGTGACGCAGGAATTCCGCGAATATGAACGCGCCAGCACCACCGCACTCGCCGCCTATGTGCAGCCGGTGCTGGACGCCTATCTGGGCCGGATGGAGCAGCGCCTCGCCGAAGGCGGCTTCACGGGCGACTTCTCGGTCATGCAGTCCAATGGCGGGCGCGTGCCGGCGGCCGTGATGCGGCGCAATGCGGCGAGCGCGCTGCTCTCCGGCCCCGCGGCCGGCGTCATGGGCGCGGTGCGGCAAGCGGGCCGCTCCGGCGTGCGGGACATCATCACGCTCGATGTCGGCGGCACCAGCGCGGATGTGGCGCTGATCGCCGATGGCAGGCCCGAATTGGCGCGCGAGGCGCGGGTGGATGGCCTGGTCGTGCAGATGCCCATGCTGGACATCACGACGGTGGGGGCGGGCGGCGGCTCGCTCGCCTGGGTGGATGAGGGCGGCATGCTGCGCGTGGGCCCGCGCAGCGCCGGCGCGGTGCCGGGCCCCGCCTGCTACGGGCGTGGCGGCACGCGGCCCACGCTGACCGACGCGCAGGTGATCGCCGGGCGCATTCCCGCCGGGAAGGAATTGGCGGGCGGCCTCGTCATGGATGGCGATGCGGCGCGCGCCGCCTATGCACCGCTCGCTGCGCAACTGGCCCTCTCCATCGAGGCGGCGGCGGAGTCTGTGATCCGCATCGCCGTCGCCCATGTGGTGGCCGCCATGCGCCTCGTTTCCACCGAGCGCGGGCGCGACCCGCGCGACCATGTGCTGGTGCCCTATGGCGGCGCCGGCCCGCTGCTCGCCGCCGCCGTGGCGGAGGAACTCGGCATGGCGCGCGTGCTGGTGCCGCCGGGTGCGGGGGTGCTCTCCGCCTATGGGCTGCTCGCCGCCGATCACAGCCTGCTCGCCGCCCGCACGCGCCGCCGCACGGTGAATGCGGGTGCCGCGGCCGAGGCGATGGCCGCCATCGCCGCGATGCGCGCCGCGCTGGAAGCGCGCTTCGACGCGCATGGCGTGACCGGCGCGCGCCGGCTGGACGTGACGCTCGACATGCGCCTGGTCGGCCAGGCCTTCGAGATCAGCGTGCCGCTGCCTGACGCGACCTTCGACGAGGCCGCCCTCCTCGCCGCCTTCAACGCGGCGCATGAGCGCATCTACCGTATGCCGGTGGACAAGCGCCGCGCCGTCGAGATCGTCTCCTACCGCGTGGGCCTGCATGTGACGCGCGACGCATTGCCCGGCCTCGCTGGCGCGCCCCGCCTCGCGGGGCCGGTGCAAGGCCCGCTGCTGATCGAGGACAGCACGGCCAGCCTCTGGGTGCCGCACGGCTGGCGCGCGGAAGAAGACGCGGCCGGCAACCTCCTGCTGACGAGGGACGCATGATCAGCCCCGCCGACCAGGCCGTGATCGGCCAGGCGCTGATGTCCACCGCGCGCGAGATGGGGGCCAAGCTCTACCGCTCCGCCTTCTCGCCCATCGTGCGCGACGGCAAGGACGCCTCCACCGGCATCATGGATGCGAGCGGCGCCGCCGTCGCGCAAAGCGACGAGCTGATCCCCGTGCTCGTCGGCTCGCTCTCCATCACGCTGCGCCACTGCATGGCGGCCTGCCCGCCGGAGCGGCTGGAGGAGGGTGATTTCTACATCACCAACCACCCCTATCGCGGCGCGCATCACCTGCAGGACATCCTGATCTTCATGCCCATCTTCGTGGAGCAGCGGATCATCGGCTATGCGGCGGCCGTGGCCCACCACCTCGACATCGGCGGCGGCGCGCCCGGCCTCAATTCCTCGGCGACCGATCTTTATGGCGAGGGCCTGATCATCCCGCCCGCGCGCTGGCACCACCAGCGTGACTGGCAGGAGGGCAATCTGCGCGGAATGATCGCGGCCAATATCCGCGTGCCCGAGCAGACGATCGGCGACATCGAGAGCCAGTTCGCCGCCTGCTTCACCGGCATCGCCCGCGTCCGCGAACTCTGCGCGCGGCACGGCACCGCGACCGTCGAAGCCGCCATGGCCGGCCAGATCGCCTATGTCGAGCGCCGCCTGCGCGCCGCCATCCGCGCGCTGCCCGACGGCACCTATGTCGGCGAGGATTTCGTGGATGATGACGGCATCAGCGCCGAGCCTCTGCGCATCCGCGCCACCGTCACCATCGCGGGCGACGCGCTCAGCGTGGATTTCACCGGCACGGCGCCGCAGGTGCGGACGCATCTGAACGCGCCCTATGCCTCCGTCGTCTCCGGCACCCTGGCCGCGCTGAAATCCTTCCTGAGCGGCGATGACGTGCCCTTCAACGAGGGCGCGGCCCGCGCCGTCACCATCACCGTGCCCGAGGGCACATTGCTCAACCCGCGCTTTCCCGCCCCCGTGCGGGCGCGGATGGAAGCGACCTACCGCGCCTATGACGCGGTGCTGAAGGCGCTGGGTGCCTCCACCCCCGAGCGCGCGGTGGCGACGGGCTTCGACAGCACCACCTCCTTCTGCCTGACGCAGCTGAAGGAGGGCCGCTACCGCGTCTTCATCGAGCTGCGCGATGGCGGCTACGGCGCATCCTCGGAGAATGACGGCTGCGACGCGGTGGCCGGCCCGCTCTCCAACTGCACCAATGTCCCGGTGGAGGCGGCCGATGCCGACTATCCCTTCTTCCGCATCGAGGAGTACCGCCTGCTGCCCGGCACCGGTGGCCAGGGGCGGCACCGCGGCGGCAATGGCTCGATGCGGCGCTACCGCATCCTGGAGGAGGGCGTGCGCCTCGCCATCTATTGCGACCGCTTCCGCGTGGCGGCCGAAGGCCAGGCGGGCGGCGAGGCGGGCGCGCTGGCCGGCTGCCGCGTGCTGCGTGGCGAGGCGGTGATCGCCGTGCGCTCCAAGGATGACCTGGTGCTGCAGGCGGGTGATGTGATCGAGATGTGGACCGGCGGCGGCGGCGGCCATGGCCCCAAGGCCGGGCGCAGCGCCGCCCTGCGAGAGGCGGATGCGCGGCTGGCGGGCCTTCACACCCTGGCCTGAAACCCGCAGGATCACGCGCAGGAATCAGGGCGGAAACAAGTTCCATGATGATCATGACCGAGGCCCATGGCCCGGCCTGATACCGCGACCTTGTTGCGCCTGCTGCGCACGCCGGATTACCGGCGCCTCTGGATGCTGGGCGGCATCGCCAACGCCATGCGCTGGCTGGAACTCCTCGCCGCCACGCTCTGGACCTTTGAGATGACGGGCTCGGCGCTGGCGGTCTCCATCGTCGCCATGGTGCGCGCGCTGCCGATGATGCTGCTGGGCGCGATCGCCGGCGCGCTGGCCGAGCGCATGGATCGCCGCCGCCTGCTCATCGCCTTGCAGACCAGCTCCGCCATCGGCGCGGGCGGTGTGGCCGTGCTGGCATTGCTGGGCGAACTCGCACCCTGGCATTTGATGGTGCAGGGCCTGCTCGCCGGCCTCGCCTGGGCGGGCGAGATGGCGACGCGCCGGCGCATGGCCGCCGATGCCGCGCCCCCGGGCGATCTCGTGCAGGCCGTGGCGCTGGACACGCTGACCGGCAGCACGACGCGCGCGGTGGGGCCGCTGCTCGGTGGCGTGATCTACCAGTTCGCGGGGATTTCCGTGGCCTGCGCCATCGCCTGCGCGCTGCATCTGGTGGCGCTGCGGCTGACCACGCAGGTCACCGCGCCGCCGCGCCGCGCCGCCCACGGCAACCCCTTCGCGGGCATCGGCGAGGCGGTGCGGCTCGTGCTGAGCCTCCCGGCGCTGCGGATCGTGCTGGGCGTGACCCTCGTGATGAATGTCTTCGCCTTCAGCTACAATTCCATCCTGCCCGCCTTCGGCACGCTCGCCTTCGGGGCCTCCTCCGCCGCCATCGGGCTGCTGGCGGCGGCCGAGCCCTTCGGCGCGCTGCTGGGCGGGCTCTGGCTGGCGCTGGGGCGGCGGAACCCTCCCGGCCCCGCGCCGCTCGTCATCGGCTCGCTCATGTTCATGATCCTGCTGATCCTCGTCGCCTTCAGCGGCAGCTACCTTCTGGCCTGGCTGCTGCTCGCCATCGGCGGCCTCGGCACCGCACGCTTCGCCGCCATGCAGACCTCGGTGGTGATGACGGCGGCACCGCCTGAGATTCGCTCCCGCGTGCTGGGGCTGGTGACCACCTGCATCGGCATGGGGCCGGTCGGCGTGCTGGCCATGGGCGTGCTGGGCGATAGCGTGGGGCCGCGCCTCGCCATCGCCATCATGACCGGCATCGGCCTCGGGCTCATGGCGCTGCTGCTGTTGAACGAGGCGCGGCGACGCGCCGCAGCAGGACCAACCCCGCCAGCGTGACCAGCGCCAAATGCCCGAAGGCCAGCGCCCAGGCCGCCGGATTGGCGGGCCCCAGCAGATCGAGCGCCAACCCCACGCCCACCGGCCCCACGAAGCCGCCGGCATAGCCGCACATGCTGTGCAGCCCCATCGTCGCGCCGCGCAATTCCGGCCCCGCCGCCTGCACCGTGCCCGCCGTGAGTGCCGAGGAATCCAGGTAGATCGCCGCGTTCCACAGCAGCACGGCGAGGGCCGCGAGCGGCGCCGAGACCCAGGCGGAGAGCCCCGTCAGCACCGACATCAGCGCACCCGCCGCCATCGCCCAGGCCACCACGCGCCCGCGCCCGAAACGCTGCGCCGTCTCGTTCCCCGTGATCGAGATGGCGATGCCGGCCAGGCCCGCCGCGGTGAAAAGCGCCGTCGGCCCCGGCAGCCAGTCCGGCGCGCCCATGCGCGCGATGACGAGCGTGAGGAAGGTCACCGCCCAGGCGCGGAGTGCGGCCAATTCCCAGGTGTGGACGGTGTAGCCGATGATCCAGCCCGTCGCGGCCCGGTTCCGCAGCACCGGTCGGAAATCCAGCAGCCGGCGTGGGGTGGCGGGCGGGCGCGGCGCCGTGCGGGGCATGACGATGGCACCGATGATGAAGGCCACCAGCGCCGCTCCGCCGCTGAACAGAAAGGCGGCCTCGGCACCACCGAGCGCAGCCCAGAAGCCCGCGACGGCGAAGGAGATCGCCCCCGCGATGCCGACGCCGGCCGCGTGCCAGGAGACGGCGCGGGATTGCGCGTTGCCTTCCAGCCGCTCGGCGATCACCTTCAGCCCCGGCATGTAGCAGCCCGCCCAACCCACGCCGGCCATGGCGCGGAGCACGAGGCCGCTCCAGAAACCGTCGGCCAGCAGCGCGAAGCCCAGATGCGAGGCCGCCGTCAGCCCCGTGCCCAGCAGATAGATCCGCCGCGCCGGCAGCCGGTCGGTCAGTGAGACCAGCACCGGCACCACCACCACATAGGCGGCGAAGAAGGCGCCGATCAGCCAGCCCGCCTCGGTGGCGGAGAGGTCCCAGCGATCGAGATATTCCGGCAGCAGCGCCGGCAGGGTGAAGGCGCCGATCTGCGTCAGCACCTGCGCGGCGATGACGGCGATGGCGAAGGCGCGCATCGGATCAGGGCAGCCCGTTGCGGATATGGGCGCGATAGGCGGGCCGCTCCGAGAGCCGCTCGTAATAGCGCTCCAGCGCCGGCAGGGCCGTGTGCTCCACGCTCTTCATCGAGAACCAGCGATGCACCACGAAGCCGGCCGGAATGTCGGCCAGCGTGAAGGCCGCGCCCGCCAGATAGGGCGCATCGCGCAGCGCCACGTCGAGCTGGCCCATGCGCCGCGCATATTCCGCGCGCCCCATCTGCACGAAGGAGGCGCGGTTCCACGGCGAGAGCCCCAGCTCGCCGCCCAGATAGGCGCCGCGCATGGGCATGGACATCTCATAGGCCACCCAATCCATCCAGGCCTCGACCTTCGCGCGCGCCGCGAGCGGCGTGGGATACAGCGCCTCTGCCCCCGCCTTTGCCGCCAGGTAGCGCAGGATCACATGCGACTCGCGGATCACGGCATCCCCATCCACCAGCACCGGCACGGTGCCGAGCGGGTTCAGCGCGAGGAATTCCGGATCATCCGTCGAGCGGAAGCCGCGCCCCCAATCCTCCTGCGCAAAGGGCAGCGCCAGCTCGTCCAGGAGCCAGAGCACCTTGCGGACATTGAAGGCGTTGTGCCGCCCCAAGAGCCTGAGCGTGTTTTCCATGCGGAGCAGCGTCACGGCAAAGCCGCTCCTTGCCAAGAGGGCGCGGGGGCGGTTCAAGCGCGCCATGCAGCCCCTCATCGGCATCGACTTCGGCACCACGAACTCCGTGGTGACCGCCCTCTCCCCCGATGGCGAGGTCCGCGTGCTGCGCCGCGCGACGGAGGAGGTCTTCCGCTCGATCCTCTGCTTCTGGCGCGACGGCGCGGGCCATCTCCGCCACGCCGCCGGGCCCGATGGCATCGCTGCCTATCTGGAGGACCCGCTGGAGGCGCGGCTCATCCTCTCGATGAAGAGCTACCTGGCGCAGAAGAGCTTCCAGGAAACCCGCATCCTCGGCCGCCCCTACAGCCTGGAAGCCCTGGTCGGCCTGTTCCTGCGCGAATTGCTGACCCCCTTCGCCGAGGACATGGCCGGCGCGCGCATCATCGTCGGCCGCCCCGTGCGCTTCGTGGGCGAGACGGCGGATGACGCGCTGGGCGAGGCGCGGCTGCGCGCGGGCTTCGCCGCAGCGGGCCTGCCCGATGTGCAGGTGGAACTCGAACCCGCCGCCGCCGGCCACCGCTTCGCCAGCACCCTGAACGAGGCCGCGACCGTGCTGGTGGCCGATTTCGGCGGCGGCACCAGCGACTTCTCGCTGCTGCGCTTCGAGCCCGGCGGCGTCACACCGCTCGGCCATGCCGGCGTCGGCGTGGCGGGCGATGCCTTCGACTTCCGCATCATCGACCACGTCGTCTCGCCCCTGCTCGGCAAGGGCGGCAGCTACACGGTCATGGGCACGGAACTGCCCATCCCGCCCGCCTGGTACATGAGCTTCGCGCGCTGGCACCTGCTCTCGCTCATGCGGGCACCGCGCACATTGCGCGACATCGCCGAAGTCGCGCGCAACGCGGCCGAGCCGGAGCGCCTGCACCAGCTCATCCAGCTCATCGAGGATGAGGTCGGCTATGACATGTACCGCGCCATCTCCGGCGTGAAGGCCGCGCTCTCCCGCGCGCCACATGCGCGGCTGCAATTCCGCCACGCGGATTTCGTCGTGGATGAGGAGATCGCGCGCACGGATTTCGAGGCCTGGATCGCGCCCGAGCTGCGCCAGATCGGCGCGGCGGTGGATGCGGCGCTGGCCGATGCTGCGCTCACCGCGAAGCAGGTGGACCGCGTCTTCCTCACCGGTGGCAGCTCGCTCGTGCCCGCCGTGCGGCGCCTGTTTGAAAAGCGCTTCGGCAAGGCGCGCGTCATGGCGGGCGGCGAATTCGTCTCGGTGGCGGAGGGGCTGGCCCTGATGGGCAGGGGGTGAGACGCTTCCCGAAACGGGAGGACGCCATGATCGAAACCACGCTGGATATCCAGACGCGCGACGGCGCGATGGAAAGCTTCATCTGCCACCCCGAGCGCCACGGCCCGCACCCCGCCATCCTCATGCTGATGGACGCGCCCGGCATCCGCGAGGAGCTGCGCGACATGGCCCGGCGGCTCGCCAGCATCGGCTTCTACGTGGTGCTGCCCAACCTCTATTACCGCGCGGGGCGCGACAGCGTCTTCGGCCCCGGCGTGCTGACGATGGGCGATCCGGAGCGGGACCGCATGCGCGCCATCCGCACGAAGATGACCATCCCGCCCGTCATGTCCGACGTGGCGGCCATGCTCGCCTTCCTCGACACGCAGCCCGCCGTGAAGCCCGGCGCTGTCGGCACGCATGGCTATTGCATGAGCGGCCCCTATGCGCTCGCCGCCGCCGCGCGCTTCCCCGGGCGCATCACGGCCGCCGCCTCGATCTACGGCACCTGGCTGGTGAGCGACGCCGAGGAAAGCCCGCATCTGACGCTCAGCCAGGGCCAGGCCGAACTCTACATCTGCTGCGCCGAGCATGACGAATTGGCGCCGCTGCCGATGGTGGCCGAACTCCAGGCGCTGTTCGATGCCTCAGGTGCCAAGGGCGAGCTGGAAATCCACCCCGGCGTTCATCACGGCTTCGCCTTCCCCGAGCGCTGGTGCTTCGACAAGCCAGCGGCGGAACGTCACTGGGAAAGGCTGATTTCGCTGTATCGTCGTTCGCTCTGAACGGGAGGAACCAAGAAAATGACCATCCGCATCCCGCGCCGCGCGGCGCTGCTGCTGCCGCTCGCCACGCCGGCGCTCGCGCAGGCGAACTGGCCCGACCGGCCGATCAACATGATCGTCCCCTTCCCGCCCGGCGGCACGCCCGATATCGGCGCGCGGCTGGTCGCACCCAAGATGACCGAGTTCCTCGGCCAATCCGTCACGGTCGAAAACCGCGGCGGCGCGGGCGCCACCATCGGCACGCGCGCCGTGGTGCAGGCGCGGCCCGATGGGCACACGGTGCTGATGGGCTCCATCTCCTTCCTGACATCGCCGCTGACGATGCGGCCCATGCCCTATGACCCCGTGGCCGATCTGCGCGTCATCAGCCTCATCTCCACCTCGCCCTATATCCTCGTCGTGCGGGCCGATGCGGCCCCGCGCGACATCGCGGGCTTCCATGCCTGGACGCGGGCCAATGGCGCGCGGCTCAACTACGGCTCG
This sequence comes from Acetobacteraceae bacterium, assembly GCA_027488195.1. Taxonomy (GTDB): domain Bacteria; phylum Pseudomonadota; class Alphaproteobacteria; order Acetobacterales; family Acetobacteraceae; genus Roseococcus. Next base: position 16,495 of record JAIYCD010000022.1, read on the forward strand.
GCCGGCATGGGCACGCCGCTGCACCTGGGCGCGGAGCTCTACCAGATGATGATGGGCGTACAGCTCACCCATGTGCCCTATCGCGGAAGCGGCCCGGCGCTGACGGCGCTGCTGGCGGGCGAGGTGAACATGGTCTTCGGTGACGTCCCGGGCTTCGCCGCGCAGATCCGCGCCGGCACCGTCCGCGCGCTCGCCGCCATGACCGAGACGCGCATCGCCCAATTCCCCGACGTGCCGACCATGGCCGAGAGCGACCCGCGCCTCGCCGGCTATGACGTCTACACCTGGGCGATGCTCGCCGCGCCCAAGGCGACGCCCGACGGGCCGGTCAACCGCCTGCACGAGGCCGCGATCCGCGCCGCCCGCGCCGAGGATGTGGCGCGCCGCTTCGGCGAACTCGGCTTCGACTATGTCGGCAGCACGCCCGCAGCAGGCGACGCGCGCCTGCTGCGCGAGCGCGACAAGTGGCGCGAGGTGATCGAGCGCGGGAATATCCGCGCCGAGGGTTAGATCGGCCCCGGCACCCGCGCCTCGGCCAGCGCCGCGGCCTGGCGCTGGGCCAGCTTCTCCTCGCTGTAGTCCTCGATCAGCTCGTTGAACATGCGGTGCCAGTTGCGCTCCGCCTTGAGCCGGAAGAACACGCTGCCGAGGCCGATCGCGGCACGATCCATCAGCGGGAATTCGCGCGGGATCTTCACGCCGCCCGTGCGCTTCAGCCCCTCATGCACCGCCTGCGCGACGCGGCGGCCATGCGTCGGGTCATCCGATTGCTGGATGAGGCGGACGCGGTCCTCCAGCAGCGGCTCGTAGAGGAAATCCGCCCAGGATTTCAGCACCAGCATCGTCTCGCGCGAGAGGTTGCGGAAGCCCCAGGATTCGAAGGCGTGGTGCGCCTTGTCGTCATCACCGTCACGCACCGCCTCATAGAGGGTGATGACGCCGGTGATGAAGCTCGGCGGGAAGATCCGGACCACGCCGAAATCGAGCAGGCTGATGCCGCCGGCCTCGTCATGCACGCCGGGTTGGCGCACCTGGTAATTGCCCAGATGCGGGTCGCCATGGATCACGCCATAGCGATAGACCGGCTTGTACCAGGCCTGGAACAGCGCCTCGGCATAGAGGTTGCGCTCCTCCAGCGAGGGCTCTTCGTCCAGGCGCTTCAGGATGGAGCCGCCCTTCAGCCAGGTCATCGTCAGCAGGCGGCGGGTGGTGAGGTGGTCGATCGGCGTCGGCACATGCACGCGCGGCTCATCGGCCAGGATCAGGCTGTAGAGGCGCTGATGCGCGGCCTCGCGCGTGTAGTCCAGCTCCTCGCGCAGCCGCTCGGCGATCTCGGCATAGGCGTCCTCATTGTCGAGCGCGCTGTCCATCTTGCGATAGAGCTGCATGCCGAGCTTGAGCTGCTTGAGATCCGCCTCCACCACGGAGTTCATGTCCGGGTATTGCAGCTTGCAGGCGACTTCCGTGCCGTCCTGCAGCTTCGCCCGATGCACCTGGCCGAGCGAGGCGGCGGCCGCGGCCTCACGCCCGAACTCGGAGAAATTCTTCTGCCAGGTGGGGCCGAGCTCCGTGCCCATGCGGCGGTTCACGAAGGCCCAGCCCATGGGCGGCGCATTGGATTGCAGCGTGGCGAGCTCGCGCGCGTATTCCTCGGGCAGCGCGTCGGGAATGGTGGCGAGGAACTGCGCCACCTTCATCATCGGGCCCTTCAGCCCGCCCAGGATCGCCTTGAGGTCACCCGCATGGGCATCCTTGTTGGTCTTGATGCCGAGGAAACGCTCCCCCGCCACCCGCGCCGCGATGCCGGTCACGGCGCCCGAGGTGCGCGCCATGCGCTTCACCTCGCCGAAGAAGGAGCTTTCGCGGTCGCTCAAGAGGTCTGCTCCAATTCATCGATGAAGCCGGAGATCACGTCGAGGCCGCGCTTCCAGAAATCGGGCCGCGAGGCATCGAGGCCGAAGGGCGCCAGCAATTCCTTGTGCCGCAGCGTCCCGCCGGCCTTGAGCATCGCCATGTACTTGCCCTCGAAATCCGGGACGCTGCCGTCGCGGTAGACGCCATAGAGCGCGTTCACCAGGCAATCCCCGAAGGCATAGGCGTAGACGTAGAAGGGCGAGTGCACGAAATGCGGGATATAGGCCCAGTAGCAGGCGTAATCCGGCGTGAAGTCGAAGATCGGCCCCAGGCTCTCGGTCTGGACCTGCATCCAGATCTCGCCGATGCGCTCGGATGAGAGCTCGCCATGGCGGCGCTCGTCATGCACCAGGGTCTCGAAGC
>JAIYCD010000197.1 GCA_027488195.1 Acetobacteraceae bacterium
CCGGCGACCGCATGCTGCTGCGCCGCAACCCCCGCTACAATTCGCGGCCCGAGCCCAATGACCTCTTCGCCGGCGGCAAGCCGGTGCGGATCGAGGCGCTCGAACTGCGCGTGGTGCCGGATGGTCTGACAGCCGCCAACGCCATCCAGGCGGGCGAGGTGGACTACATGCAGTATGCCCCCTTCGACCTGCTGCCCCGGCTGGAGCGGGACCGCCGCGTGCGCGTGCTGGGCTTCACCGGCCTCGACACCTTCACCGGCCATTACCGCACCAATGCGGCGTCCGGCCCCTTCTCGGACCCCGCCATCCGCCGCGTGCTGCTGCGCCTGGTGGACCAGGCCGAGGTGATGGCGGCCTTCGGCCTCTCCAGCCAATACCAGCGCACCTGCGCCGCCATCTTCGTCTGCGGCGGCCCCTATGAGACGACCGTGGGCAGCGAGGTGACGCGCGATCCTTCCATCGAGGCCGCGCGAACCGCCCTGCGCGCCACCCGCTACAATGGCGAGCCGGTCATCGTGATGGTGGCCAATGACCTGGAGGCGGCCCGCATCTCCTCGGAGGTGCTGGCCAACCGCATGCGCCAGGCCGGCTTCAACGTGGACATGCAGGTGATGGACTGGGCCTCGCTGCTCGCGCGCCGCACCCGGCGCGATGGCTGGCACGTGTTCGGCGTGCATGCCATCGGCATTGACCTGCAATCGCCCATCACCAACCCCTTCGTGGCCTTCACCTGCACCGGCATCCCGGCCAGCGGCTATCACTGCAATGAGCGGCTGACGGCGATGTTCGACGCCTTCACCAAGGCGCCCGACCAGGCCGCCCGCATGCGCCTGATCGAGCAGATGCAGACGCTCATCTACAATGAGGTGATCACTCTGCCCTGGGGCCAATTCGCCCAGCCGGCCTTGCACCGCGCGAACCTGCGCAACCTCGTGCCCTCGGCCATTCCCGTCTTCTGGAATGTGGAGAAGTAGCGCCCGTGTATGACGTGATCGTGGTCGGCGCCGGTTCCGCCGGCGCCCCCTTGGCCGCGCGGCTCTCCGAGGATGGCCATCGCCGCGTCCTGCTGCTGGAAGCCGGGCGCGACTGGCGCTCGGCGGACGCGCCGCATGCGCTGCGCAGCGCCAACATCATCCCCTTCATGCATGACCCCGCGCATCAGGCCCAATGGCAATGGCCCGGCCTGATGACGCGCCGCACCGCCGCCCAGGCGCCGAAATTCTACTGGCGCGGCAAGGCCATGGGCGGGTCTTCCGCCGTCAACGCGCAGATCGCCATCCGCGGTGTGCCGGCCGCCTTCGACGCCTGGGCCGAGGCCGGCTGCGAAGGCTGGGCGGCGAGCGACGTGCTGCCCCTCTATGACGCCATCGAGGATGACGCGGATACCGGCGTGGCGCCCGGCATCCGCCAGGGCGGCCCGCTGCCCGTCTTCCGCATGCCCATCGATCAATGGGGCGCGGTGGATCTCGGCCTGCGCGATGCGGCACTCGCCGCCGGCTACAAGTGGAAGCCCGACCTCAACGCGCCCGAGGGCGAGGGGATTTCCTGCAACCCGATCAACCTGCGGGGCGGCCTGCGCGTCACCACCAATGATGGCTATCTGGAACCCGCGCGCGGCCGGCCCAACCTCACCATCCGGGGCGGCGCGCTGGTGGACCGCATCCTCTTCGAGGGGAACCGGGCGCGGGCCGTGCGCGTGCGCTTTGGCGAGGTGTGGGAGGAGATCGCGGGGGCCGAGATCGTGCTCTGCGCCGGCGCGATCCACAGCCCGGCCATCCTGATGCGCTCCGGCCTCGGCCCCGCCGCCGCGCTCCAGGCGCTGGGCATCAGCATCCAGCACGACCTGCCGCATGTGGGCCAGAATCTGATGGACCACCCCATCCTGCGCGCCAGCATGGCGCTCCGCCCGGAATTCCGTGCCGAGGGCGCCGATGCGCGCCACACCAATTGCTGCCTGACCTATAGCAGCCGCCTCGGCGGCGGCGGCGAGCGCGACATGATCATGATCGCCTACAACCATCGCGGCCTGGGCGAGGGCGCCGAGCCCGCACCGGGCGGCGCGGTCGGCATCGCGCTCTACGACGCCTTCTCGCGCGGGGAGCTGCGCCTGACCTCGGCCGACCCCGAGGCCCAGCCCATCGTGGAGGAGAACATGCTGGCCGACCCGCGCGACCGGCTGCGCCTGCGCGACGGGGTGCGGCGCCTCGCGCGCCTCACCGCGCTCGACCCGCTGGCGCATCTGGCGGAGGCCATCACCTTCGGCGAGACCGGCCTCTCCATGCCCGCCGCCGCCGCCCTGCCGGATGACGAACTCGACGCCATCATGCTGGCCGAGGCGAGCGACATCCAGCACGCCGCCGGCACCTGCCGGATGACCGCCCATGAGGATCCGCGCGGCGTGGTGGACCCGGACCTGCGCGTGCGCGGCGTCACAGGGCTGCGCGTGGCCGATGCCTCCATCATGCCGACGGATTGCCGGGCCAATCTGCACTTCACCTGCGTGATGATCGGCGAGAACCTGGCCCGGCGGATGCGGGCGCGGGTCTGAGCCTGATCGCCTTTGGCGGCTTCGCCAAAGGCGTGAACCAGTCTCTCGGCGAAGCTAGGCGCCGGACGCCTCGCGCGTCAGGACCGGCCGCGGGCCGGTCGTCAGGCGGACGCGCTGGCCCGGCCGCAGCCAGCCCTCGGCCGGCTGGACCAGCACCACATCGCGGCGGCCAGCCTCCAGCCGGATCACGATTTCGACGGGATTGGCCTCGGCGCTGCCGGCGCCGCGCGCCGCACCCACCACCTGGGAGACCAGGCGCAGCCGGGGCTCGCCCGGCGGGGCGGCGGGCAGCGGGCGCACGCCGAGGACGACGCCGCGCTCAAATCCCGGGTCGCTCAATGCCTCGACCGGCGCGGGCGCATCCGGCGTCGCACCACCGCAGGCGACGAGAGGGAGAAGCAGGAGCATTCGCAGGTGTCGCATCCGCCCCTTGTAGAGCATGCGGCCGGGCGGCGAAATCACCGAAGCTCAACCTGAATCATGGCCTGGATCACATGGTGAATCCGAAGGCCTGCCACAGGAAAGACGTCTTTGCTTGATTTGAGGGGAGGGCTGGCGTTATGAGTCCCCCGTCCGCGGTCGTCTTGCCGTCGGGACATTCGCTGCTGCGTTCCGCGCCATGGGGGTGGTTCGGGGCATTTCTCTGGCAGTGAAGCAAGGGGGAGTTTCCGCAGGATGGCCCATTCATTCTTGGGGCGCAGCATGGCCTGGAGCAGGCCTCTGGCCGCGATCTCGGCGCTGTGCCTTCTGGCCGCCTGCGCGCAGACGCCCACCGCACCCACCCGCTCCGCCAGCGTCACGCGCGGCAGCTACGACCCGCCCGGCCCGCCCAGCGACCCCTGGGGCCCCTGGATCCGCGAGGCCTCCCGCCGCTTCGACGTGCCAGAGCGCTGGATCCGCGAGGTGATGCGCCAGGAATCCGGCGGCCGCGCTGGCGCCACCTCGCCCGTCGGCGCCATGGGCCTGATGCAGGTCATGCCCGGCACCTACCGCGAATTGCAGCGCCGCCACGACCTCGGCGACGACCCCTACCATCCCTATGACAACCTGATGGCCGGCACTGCCTATGTCCGCCAGATGTATGAGCTATACGGCTCGCCCGCCTTCCTGGCCGCCTATAACGCCGGGCCGCGGCGCCTGGAGAACTATCTCTACAACAACCAGGGCCTGCCGGCGGAGACGCGCAACTACGTCGCCCGCGTCGGGCCGCGCATCATCACCAGCAGCCCGGTCCGCCGCGCGCCACCCGAAATCTACGCCGCCGGCGAAATCCCGCTGAACGTCCCGCAGGGCCCACGCCGCATGGATGCCGCGACCCGAACGGCGCTGGCCGAGCAGCGCGCCATCCGCGAGCAGAACGCCCAGTTCGCCAGCCTCCCCCCGGCCGAGTCCAGCGCCGCGCCGGTCCGCATGGCGGCTGCCGCGGCCCCACCGCGCGTCACCGCCAGTGGCGGCAGCTTCCTCGCCCGGGGCGGCGTGGTGGCGATGGAGCCCATCGCCGATGGCTCGACGCCCGAGGGCGCCGCCCGCCTCGCCGAGGCCGCCAATCGCAGCACGCCGATCGAGGGCGAGCCCATGTCCGATGGCCGCATTATCGTCGGCCGCATGGAACCGATCCCCGATGGCTCGACGCCGGAAGGCGCGGCGCGCATGGCCGAGGTCGGCACGCGGCGCGAGCCGACGCCGCTCGCCGTGGCAAGCCGCGCGCCTTTGGCGGCGCAGCCCTTGGCCCAGCCGGCACGCAGCTTCGGCCTGATCAGCACGGCCCAGGCCGGCACGCTGCCGGCCGGCTTCCGGCCCGCAGCGCCCGCCGCCGCCGCGCCGGGCGGCTGGGGCGTGCAGGTCGGCGCCTTCAGCTCGCCCGAGCTGGCGCGCCAGGCGGCCCAGGCGGCGCAGAGCAGCGTTGGCGGCCGCGTGCAGGTGACGCCGGTGCAGGTCGGCCGCGGCACGCTGTTCCGCGCCCGCGTGACCGGCCTCAGCCAGGCCAGCGCGCAGCAGGCCTGCGACCGGATGCGCGCGCGCGGCGACTGCAACACGCTGGCGCCCGGCTCGATCTGAGGTTCAGGAGGGAGGGGCGCTCAGCGCCCCTCATGCGCCAGCCGGAACGGGCTGGCCGGATAGGTGCCCAGCACCTTCAGCTCGCGCGAGAAGTAACGCAGCTCCTCCAGCGCGCGGAACAGGCCGGGTTCGTCCGGGTGGCCATCCACGTCGCAGAGGAATTGCGTGGCGGTGAAGGCGCCGTCGAGCATGTAGCTCTCCAGCTTGGTCATGTTCACGCCATTGGTCGCGAAGCCGCCCAGCGCCTTGTAGAGCGCGGCCGGCATGTTGCGCACGCGGAAGACGAAGGTGGTGACGGGGTGCGGCACCTCGTTCGCTGGCGGGACTTTCCGCTCGCGCGACATGACGTAGAAGCGCGTGGTGTTGTGCAAGGCGTCCTCGACATTGCGGCGCAGGATCTCGAGGCCATAGACCTCGGCCGCCAGCTCGCTCGCGACGGCCGCGTCCTCCAGCGTGCCCTCGCGGGCGATGATCTCGGCGGCACCCGCCGTATCCGCCTGGATGACGGGGGTGAGCGAAAGCTCCTTGATCACCTTCAGCACCTGGCCCAGCGCCATGGGGTGGCTATGGGCGCGGCGGATGCCCTCCAGCGTGGCGCCCGGGCGGGCCAGCAGGCAGTGTTCCACCCGCTCGAAATGCTCGCCGATCACGGAAAGGCCCGATTCCGGCAGCAGGCGGTGGATGTCCGGCACGCGGCCGGCGAGGGAATTCTCGCAGGGGAGCATGGCGAGGTCGGCCCGGCCATCCCGCACGGCGGCCATGGCCGCCTCGAAGCTCGGCGAGGGCAGCGTGGTCCAGCCGGGATAGGCGTGCCGGCAGGCGAGGTCCGAATAGGCGCCAGGAACCCCCTGGAAGGCGATGATCTGGTTCATGTGTTTCCCAAGAGATGGCGGGCCCGTTCGAGATCCTCGGGCGTGTCCACGCCGAAGGGGCCGTGTTCGACGCGCGCGGCGCCGATCCGCATGCCGGCCTCCAGCGCGCGCAGTTGTTCCAGCTTCTCGCGCCGCTCCAGCGGCGATTCCGGCAGGCGCACAAAACGGTCCAGCGCCGCGCGGCGATAGGCATAGACGCCGATATGGTGCCAGCGCGGCCCCTCCCCCCAGGGGATGGGGTTGCGGCTGAAATAGAGCGCGGGGGCGACTTCCACCCCCTCCGGAAAGGCGCAGGCGGCCTTCACGAAGGAGGATGTGTTGGCCTCCTTCTCGTCCGCGATGGGGCAGACCAGCGTGCCGATGTCCGTCGCCTTGTCGGCCAGCGGCTTCAGCACGGACCAGAGCAGGTTGGGCTCCAGCGTCGGGAAATCCCCCTGCAGGTTCACCACGACGTCATGCGCGCCGAAGGGGTCGAGCTGGGCCAGCGCCCGGTGGATGCGGTCCGTCCCGCTGGGGACGTCATCGGCCACCAGCACGGCGCGGCCGCCCGCCGCCTCCACCGCCGCCACGATCTCGGGCTCGCCCGCCGCGACGGCGACGGGGCCGATGCCGGCCTCCTTCGCCCGTTCCAGCACATGGACGATCATCGGCCGGCCGGCGATCTCGGCCAGCGGCTTGCCGGGCAGGCGGGTCGCCGCCATGCGGGCGGGGATGATGATGATGGGGTTCACGCTGAATTCCGTGGGTGAAACAAGGGCCGGGGACGGTTGATGCGGCGCAGCACCGCCTGTATGGAAGTCTACGAATAAGTCAGGGGACGGCATCGCGCAAACAGCGCCAAAGCCGCCCGGTTGTTGAGAAGGGTCAGTCCGGCATGAGCCTGGAAGCCAATAAGATCTACGCGGCCGTCCTCACCGCGGGCGTCACCTTCATGAGCGCCGGCGTGATCGGCGGGCTGGTGGTGCATCCGCACAAGCTGGAACGCTCGGCCATCAGCATCGGCGCCACTCCGCAGACCGCCGCCGCCCCCGCTGCCCCCGCCGCGCCGGCGGTGGAGCCGATCGGGCCGCTGCTGGCCGCCGCGAATGTGGATAATGGCCGCGCGCTGGCCGGGCGCCTCTGCGCCTCCTGCCACACGCTGAACGATGGTGGCCGCGCGGGCGTGGGCCCGAACCTCTGGAACATCGTGAACAACAAGCACGCGCACCAGGCGGGCTTCAACTACAGCGCCGCCAACCGGGCGCTGGCCGACAAGCCCTGGGATTACGAGGCGCTGAACGCCTTCATCGCGGCGCCCAACCGCGCCATGCCCGGCACGCGCATGGGCTTCGCGGGCCTCGCCAATACGGCGCAGCGCGCGGATGTGATCGCCTTCCTGCGCACGCTCTCCGCCAATCCGGCGCCGCTTCCCTGATCTCGCAGGACCTCGTCCAGGCCGCCGAGGCGGCGGCCGACCTGGCGGGCGGCATCATCCGCCCGCTCTTCCGCTCGGCCCTGCTGGTCGAGGCCAAGGGCGACGCCTCGCCCGTCACCGAGGCCGACCGTGCCGCCGAACGCGCGCTCCGCGCCTTCCTTTCCGAGCGCTTCCCGACCCATGGCATCATGGGCGAGGAATACGGCACCGAGCGCGGCGACGCCGAATACCTCTGGGTGCTCGATCCGATCGATGGCACGCGCGCCTTCCTGACGGGACGCCCGCTCTTCGGCACGCTCATCGGGCTGCTGCACCGGGGCAAGCCGGTGCTGGGCCTGATCGACCAGCCGGTGACGCGCGAGCGCTGGGTGGGCGTGGCCGGCCAGCCCACGCGCTTCACCAGCCCCATGGGGGGCACCGCCGCCTGCCGGCCCTGCGCCAGCCTCGCCACCGCCGAGCTTTCCTGCACCTCGCCCGAGATCTTCGACGCCGAGGGCGCCGCCCGCTTCGAACGCGTGCGGAAGGCCGCGCGCCGCGTCACCTGGGGTGGCGATTGCTACGCCTATGGGCTCATCGCGCTGGGCCTGGTGGATGCCGTCGTGGAGGGCACGCTCAAGCCCTGGGACTGGGCCGCGCTGGTGCCGGTGATCGAGGGCGCGGGCGGGCGGATGACGGATTGGCAGGGCCAGACGCTGACGCTGGAGAGCAAGGGCGAGGTCATCGCCGTCGGCGATGCCGCGCTGCTGCCCGAGATCGTTTCGCTGCTCGGCTGACTTGGCGGTTGCCCTGGACGCCCGGCACCCCCAATCTCTTCCGCATGATGCAACGCCGTGACCTCTTCGCCGCCGGCTTCGGGCTGGTCTCCTTTTCGGCCGCCGGCCAAACTGCGCCGCCAATCCGCACCCACGCGCTCTCCCTGCTGGGGGAGCCCGCGCTGCCGGCCAACTTCCCGCATTTCCCCTGGGTGAACCCCAATGCGCTGAAGGGCGGCGAGGTCGCGCTGACGGCACTCGGCAGCTATGACAGCTTCAACCAGTTCATCCTGCGCGGCACCGCGGCGGTCGGCCTCAACAACCTCTATGACAGCCTGCTGATGGAGAGCGCGGACGAGGCCTCCACCGAATACGCGCATCTCGCCGAGATCGTCGAAATCCCGGCCGACCGCATGGGCGTCAGCTTCGAGCTGCGCGAGAGCGCGCGCTGGCATGATGGCCGCCCCATCACCGCCGAGGATGTGGCCTGGACCTTCAACACGCTGCGTACCCAGGGCCGCCCCTTCTACCGCGCCTATTGGGGCGATGTGGCCGAGGTGGTGGTGGAGGGCCCGCGCCGCGTCACCTTCCGCTTCCGCACCAACGAGAACCGCGAGCTGGCGCTGATCCTCGGCCAGATGTGGATCCTGCCGAAGCATTTCTGGGAGGGCCGCGACTTCGCCCGCCCGACGCTGGATGTGCCGCTCGGCTCCGGCCCCTATCGCATCGACCGCTTCGAATCCGGCCGCAGCATCGCCTATCGCCGCGTGGCCGATTATTGGGCCGTGAACCTCAACACGCGGCGCGGCACGCAGAATTTCGACGTGATGCGCTACGAATACTTCCGCGACGTCACCGTCGCCTTCGAGGCCTTCAAGGCCGGGCAGATCGACTTCCGCACCGAGAACATCGCCCGCAACTGGGCGACGGGCTACGACTTCCCGGCCGTGCGCCGCGGCCTCGTGAAGCGCGACGAGATCCGGCACCAGCTGCCCACGGGCATGCAGGCCTTCGTCATGAACCTGCGCCGGCCGCTGTTCCAGGATGCCCGCGTGCGCGAGGCGCTGATGCAGGTCTTCGACTATGAGTGGCTGAACGCCAATATCTTCAACGGCGCCTATGCGCGCACCCAGAGCTTCTTCTCGAACAGCGAGCTCGCCTCCTCCGGCCTGCCCACGGGGCGGGAGCTTGCGATCCTCGAGCCCTTCCGCGCGCAACTGCCGGAGAGCGTCTTCACCAGCGAGCACCGCCTGCCCACCACCGATGGCAGCGGCAACAACCGCGACGGGCTGCGCCGCGCGCTCGACCTCATGCGCCAGGCCGGCTGGACCATCCGCGACCGGCGCCTCGTCAACGCCCAGGGGCAGCGCTTCGAATTCGAGATCCTGCTGAATGGCGCGAGCTTCGAGCGCGTCGCCCTGCCCTATGTGCAATGGCTGCAACGCCTGGGCGTGGAAGCCCGCGTCCGCACGGTGGACCCCGCGCAATACCAGGTCCGCACCGACGCCTTCGACTACGACATGACCGTGGATGTGATGGGGCAATCCCTCTCGCCCGGCAATGAGCAGCGCGACTACTTCACCTGCGCCAAGGCCCAGGAGAACGGCTCGCAGAACATCGCGGGCATCTGCCACCCCGTCATCGACGCGCTGGTCGAGCAGGTCATCATGGCGCCGGACCGCGAGGAGCTGATCGCGCGCACCCGGGCGCTGGACCGCGTGCTGCTGCACAACCACTTCGTCATCCCGCAATGGCACAACCGCGCCTTCTGGATCGCCTTCTGGGACCGCTTCGGCCGGCCGGAACGCAACCCGAAATACGCACTCGGCTTCGACAGCTGGTGGATCGACCCGGTGCGGGACCGCGCGCTGCAAGAGGCGAAGCGGAGCCTGTGATGGGTGGGGTGCACCGCGGGAGGGCGCTGCCCTCCCGGACCCTCCCGCCGGGGACTTTTGGTCCCCGGACCCCTTTTGAGTTCAGGTTCCAGGGTCCAGGGATCAAGATACCTGGCGGGGGAGCGCGAGGGGGCAGCGCCCCCTCGCCGGCGCACACCCACCCATGACCGGCTACCTGCTGCGCCGCCTGTTGCTCGTGATCCCGACGCTGTTCGGCATCATCCTGATCAATTTCGCGGTGATCCAGTTCGCGCCTGGCGGCCCGGTCGAGCAGATGATCGCGGAGATTCGCGGCCAGGGTGACACGATGGGCCGCCTGACGGGTGAGGGGAACAACGAGACACGGCCGCAGCCGGCGTCGACGGCCGAGGGCGGCGGGTCGCAGTATCGCGGCGCGCGCGGGCTGGACCCGGAAGTGGTGCGCGAGATCGAGCGCGCCTTCGGCTTCGACAAGCCCGCGCATGTGCGCTTCGGCGAGATGCTCTGGGGCTATATGCGCTTCGATCTCGGGCGTTCGCTGTTCCGCGATCGGCCGGTCTGGGATCTGGTGATGGAGAAGCTGCCGGTCTCGATCTCGCTCGGGCTTTGGTCCACGCTGATCATCTATCTGATCTCCATCCCGCTCGGCATCCGCAAGGCGGTGCGGGACGGCACGCGGTTCGACCTGGCGAGCAGTGCCGTGGTGCTGGTGGGCTATGCCATTCCGGGCTTTTTGTTCGCCATCCTGCTGGTGGTGCTGTTCGCCGGCGGCAGCTTCGTGCAGTGGTTTCCGCTGCGCGGATTGGCGACCTCGGGCAGCGAGACCTGGCCCTTCTGGGAGCGCGCGGCGGATTACGCCTGGCATGTCTTCCTGCCCACGCTGACGCTGGTGATCGGCGGCTTCGCGGGGCTGACCATGCTGACGAAGAACTCCTTCCTGGAGGAGATCAACAAGCAATATGTGGTGACGGCGCGCGCCAAGGGCGCCGGTGAGCATCGCGTGCTCTATGGCCATGTGTTCCGCAACGCGATGCTGATCATCATCGCGGGCTTTCCGGCGGCCTTCATCGGGATTCTCTTCACCGGCGCGCTGCTGGTGGAGATCATCTTCTCGCTGGACGGGCTGGGGCTGCTGGGCTTCGAGGCGGCAATCCGGCGGGACTACACGGTGATGTTCGGCACGCTCTACATCTTCACGCTGCTGGGGCTGATCATGCAGATCGTCAGCGACTTCACCTATACGCTGGTGGACCCGCGCATCGATTTCGAGAGCAGGCGATGATCCTCTGGACGCAACCCGATGGCAGCGTGCTCGCCACACCGCAGCCCGCCCATGCCGTGCTCGCCGGGCAGCTCATGCGCGCTTTGGCCGAACCACCCACGCCGCTGGAGCCCGTGATCAACGCCGCCGCGCAGCATGATTGCGCCTGGATGGAGTGGGAGCGCGCGCCGGAATTCGACGCGAGCACCGGGCTGCCGCGTCATTTCAACGCCCTCTCCGGCGCCGAGCATGTGCCGATGTGGGAGCAGGGCGTGCGCGACGCGCTGGCCAATTGGGGCCTCTGGGCGGGGCTGCTGATCCTGCGCCATGGCAGCCACATCTATCGGCTGGGCATCCTCGGCAACCGCATGGCGCCGAGCGCGGAGAGCCTGGCCGCCATGGAGGGCTACATGGCGCGCGAGAAGGATTGGAGTGCCGCGCTGATGGCGAAGCTCGGCGTGGATGAGGCGCAGGTCACGGCCAACCAGCGCAAGATCGCGATGGTGGATTCCATCGCGTTGGGTCTGTGCTGGGGGCAGGAGCGGTTCGACTGCAACGGCACCACGCTGATCCGCCGCAGCGCACGCGTGGCGACGCTCGATCCCTGGCCGCTCGCCGTGCCGCGCATTACGCTGGAGACGGAGACGCTGCATCTGCCGGGGAGCTTCCCCGATGCCGGCGCCATGCAGGCGGGCATCGCGGATGCGCCGCGCGAGCGGTTGGTGTTCGAACTGGAGGCGGCGTGAGGGTGCAGGGAACTGGTTCCCTGCTGGGGTGCTCGAGGGGCAAAGCCCCTCGATGACTCTCTCCCCGCTCACCCGCCGCCGCATCGCCAATTTCCGTGGCAATCGCCGCGGCATGATCTCGCTCTACATCTTCGGCGCGCTGTTTTTCCTCACCCTCTTCGCGGAACTCCTGGCGAATGACCGCCCCTTGGTGGCGAAGGTGGACGGCAACTGGTTCTTCCCCGTCGCCGTCGAATATGCCGAAAGCGACATCGTGCCCGACGGCCTGCCCACCCAGGCCGATTGGCACGACCCTGAATTCATGCGCGACGTGCTCGCGCGCGGCTGGGTGGTCTGGCCGCCCATCCGCTACAGCCATGCGACGGTGGTGCGCGATCTCGGCCAGCCCGCGCCCTCGCCACCCAGTACGCGCAACTGGCTCGGCACCGATGACCAGGCGCGGGATGTGATGGCGCGGGTGATCTATGGCTTCCGGATCTCGGTGCTGTTCGGCTTCACGCTGACCATCTTCGCCTCGATCATCGGCGTCGCGGCCGGTGCCGTGCAGGGCTATTACGGTGGCTGGACGGATCTGCTGTTCCAGCGCTTCATCGAGATCTGGTCCGGCATGCCGCAGCTGTTCCTGCTGATCATCCTGGGCTCCGTCATCGAGCCGAGCTTCTGGACGCTGCTGATTTTTCTTCTGCTGTTTTCCTGGATGGGGCTGGTCGGCGTGGTCCGCGCGGAATTCCTGCGTGGCCGCAACCTGGATTACGTGCGGGCGGCGCGGGCGCTGGGTGTCTCGGACTCCGCGCTGATGTTCCGGCACATCCTGCCCAATGCGATGGTGGCGACGCTGACCTTCCTGCCCTTCATCCTCTCGGGTTCCGTCACCGTGCTCTCCACGCTGGACTTCCTGGGCTTCGGCCTGCCGCCGGGATCGGCGTCACTCGGCGAATTGCTGAGCCAGGGCAAGAACAACCTCCAGGCGCCCTGGCTTGCCTTCACCGGCTTCGTGGTGCTGGGCGGCGTGCTGACCTTGCTGATCTTCATCGGCGAGGCGGTGCGCGATGCGTTTGATCCGCGCAAATTGCCGGGCGGGAGCTTGGGTTGATGGTGGAAGCTCCCCTCCTCTCTGTCGAAGACCTCGCCGTCGCCTTCCGCGGCAAGCGCGTCGTCAGCGGCGTTTCCTTCACCGTGAATGCCGGTGAGACGGTGGCGCTGGTGGGCGAGAGCGGTTCCGGCAAGTCGGTCACCGCGCTCTCCATCCTGCAACTGCTGGCCAATACCGGCAGCAATCCGCAAGGCCGCATCACGCTGGACGGCACCGATGTGCTGACCGCCGATGGCCCCGCCTTGCACCGGCTGCGCGGCGGCGTGGCCGGCATGGTCTTCCAGGAGCCGATGACCTCGCTCAACCCGCTGCACACGATCGGCCGCCAGGTGAGCGAGGCGATCACGCTGCACCGCCCGCTGCGCGGCGAGGCGCTGCGCCAGGCCGTCATCGCCACGCTCCAGCGCGCCGGCCTGCCCAATGCCGAGGAGCGCCTCGGCGCCTATCCGCACCAGATGTCCGGCGGGCAGCGGCAGCGCGTGATGATCGGCGCCGCACTGGCGAATGAGCCGAAGCTGCTGATCGCGGACGAGCCGACCACGGCGCTGGACGTGACGATCCAGGCGCAGATCCTGGAATTGCTGGCCGACCTCAAGCGCCGCCTCGGCATGGCGATGCTGCTCATCACCCATGATCTGCAGATCGTTCGCCGCCACGCCGACCGCGTGGTGGTGATGAAGGATGGCGCGGTGGTGGAGCAGGGC
>JAIYCD010000268.1 GCA_027488195.1 Acetobacteraceae bacterium
AAGATGTAGGGGAAGCACAGGACGTTGTTGACCTGGTTGGGGTAGTCGGTGCGGCCGGTGGCCATGATGGCGTCGTCGCGCACCGCCTTGACGTCGGCCGGATCGATCTCGGGGTTGGGGTTGGCCAGTGCAAAGATGAGCGGCTTGGCGGCCATCTTCTTGACCATGTCTTGCTTGAGCACGCCGCCCGCCGACAGGCCGAGGAACACATCCGCGCCCTCGATCACCTGGGCCAAGGTGCGTTGATCGGTCTTTTGCACGAACTGGATCTTGTCTTCGTCCATCAACTCGGTGCGGCCTTCGTAGACCACGCCGGCGAGGTCGGTCACCCAGATGTTTTCACGCGGGATGCCGAGCTTGACCAGCAAACCCAGGCAGGCCAGCGCCGCAGCGCCCGCGCCAGACGTCACCAACTTGATCTTTTTCGGGTCTTTGCCCACGACCTTGAGGCCGTTCAGGATGGCCGCACCCACCACGATGGCCGTGCCGTGCTGGTCGTCGTGGAAAACCGGGATCTTCATGCGCTCGCGCAGCTTGCGCTCCACATAGAAGCAGTCCGGGGCCTTGATGTCTTCGAGGTTGATGCCGCCAAAGGTCGGCTCCAGCGAGGCGATGATCTCGACCAGCTTGTCCGGGTCTTTCTCGTTGATCTCGATGTCGAACACATCGATGCCCGAGAACTTCTTGAACAAAACGGCCTTGCCCTCCATCACCGGCTTCGACGCCAGCGCGCCCAGATTGCCCAGCCCCAGCACGGCGGTGCCGTTGCTGATGACCGCCACGAAATTGCCCTTGCTCGTGTAGTCATAGGCGAGTGCGGGGTCGCGGTGGATGTGCAGGCAGGGCTCGGCGACACCCGGGCTGTAGGCGAGGCTGAGGTCGCGCGCGGTCACCAGCGGCTTGGTGAGGCGGATCTCGAGCTTGCCCGGCCGCCCCTCGGCGTGCATGGCGAGCGCTTCTTCCCCCGTCACCCGCGCGGTGCGCGTATCGGCCGGGCTGTCCTGGCGCTTGTCACTCATGCTCTTCGCTTCCTCATCCCGGGCCTTGGTGACATTCCTTTTAGCCTCCCGCGCGGCGGATGCGAAACCCGCCCCTTCGCGGCCCCCCGCGCTTCGGCTATCTCCGGTTCGTGTCCCATTCCCGCTCCGCCGAAGGTGCGACGCCCGCGATGGCGCAATGGTTCGCGGCCAAGGCCACGGCCGGGGCCGCGCTCGTCTTCTTCCGCATGGGCGATTTCTACGAGCTGTTCCACGAGGATGCCGAGGCCGCGAGCGAGGCGCTGGGCATCGCGCTCACCCATCGCGGCGAGCATCAGGGGCGGCCGATTCCCATGTGCGGCGTGCCCGCGCACAGCCATGAGGCCTATCTGGCGCGGCTGATCCGGCGCGGCTTCCGTGTGGCCATCTGCGAGCAGACCGAGACGCCGGAGGAGGCCAAGGCCCGCAAGGCCAGCACCCTCAACCGCGAGATCATCCGCGTCGTGACACCTGGCACGGCGACCGAGGAGGCGCTGCTGGATGCGGCGCGGCCGGCCTGGCTGCTGGCGCTGGTGCCGGGCGGTGCGGCCTGGCTGGATGTGACGACCGGGCTGTTCCACACCCAGAGACTTGGAGGGGGGCACGGCGCGGAGCCGGCGGCGCTGATCGCGCGGCTCGCGCCGGCCGAAATCCTGGCCGAGGAGGCCTTGGGCATCGAGGGCGCGATCCCGGCCCTGCCGCCGCGCGATGCCGAGGGGCGGCTCGCGGCGGCCCTCGGGGCGGGCTCGCTGGAAGGCTTCGGCCAGTTCAGCCCGGCCGAAATCGCCGCCGCCGCCATGGCCGTCGAATATGTGCGTGCCGTCAATAACGGGCAGTTGCCGCGCCTCTCGCCCCCCGTGCCGGAGGGGGCGCGCGGCGTGCTGCTGCTGGATGCGGCGACGCGCCGCAGCCTCGACATCCTGGAGGGGCCGCGCGGCGCCTCGCTGCTCGCCGCCGTGGACCGCACGCTGACCGGGCCGGGGGCGCGGGAATTGGCGGCGCGGCTGGCCTCCCCGCTGGACGATCTGGCCGCGATCCGCGCGCGGCATGAGGCGGTGGGCGCGCTCCGCGAGGACAAGGTGCTGCGCGGAAAGCTGCGCGCCGCACTCAAGGGCGCACCCGACATGGCGCGCGCCCTGGCCCGCATCAGCCTGGAGCGTTTTTCGCCCCGCGACCTCGGCGCCATCCGGGACGGGCTGCAGCGCGCGGCGCAACTGGCCGCGGGCCTGCACGGCGCCGCCCCCTCCCTGCTGGCGGCGGCCATCGCACCGCTCGGCGCGGCCCCTGCCACCGCCGCCGAGCTGGCCCGCGCGCTGGCCGCCGAATTGCCCGCGCGGCTGGAGGACGGCGGCGTCGCTGCCCCCGGCTATGATGGCGAACTCGATGCGCTGCGCCGCCTGCGCGACGACGCGCGCGGTGCCATCGCCGCCATGCAGGTGGAACTCGCCCAGGCCTGGGGCATCGCCGCACTCAAGATCCGCCATCACCAGCAATTGGGCTATCTCGCGGAGGTGCCCTCGGCGGCGGGCGAGAAATTGCTGCGGGCGGCCCCCGAAACGGCCGTGGGCGAACTGGCGCCGATCCATCGGCAATCCATGGCCAATGCGCATCGCTTCACCTGCGCCGCCCTCGCCGCGCTCGACCGCCGCCTCTCCGAGGCCGGCGACCAGGCCGCAAAGCGCGAGCGGCTGGTCGTGGCCCATCTGCGCCGGATGATCCTGGCCGATGCCGAAGCCATTGCCGCCGCCGCGCGGGAAATGGCGGGCCTCGACGTGCTGTCGGCGAGTGCCGAGCTCGCCACCGAAGGCGCCTGGTGCCGCCCCGAGCTGACCGAGCGGCCGGATTTCGCCATCGAGGCCGGGCGGCATCCGGTGGTGGAGGCCGCACTTCGCCGCGCGCGCGGGCCTGCTTTCGTACCCAATGATTGCGACCTCTCGCCCGGGCGGCGGATTTGTCTGCTGACGGGGCCGAACATGGCGGGAAAGTCCACCTGGCTCCGCCAAAATGCGCTGATGGTCATTCTGGCGCAGGCCGGGCTCTTCCTGCCGGCCGCCGCCGCGCGGGTCGGCCTGGTGGATCGGCTGTTCAGCCGGGTGGGGGCGGCGGATGACCTGGCCGGCGGGCGCTCCACTTTCATGGTGGAAATGACCGAGACGGCCGCGATCCTGAACCAGGCCGGGCCGCGCAGCCTGGTCGTGCTGGACGAGGTCGGCCGCGGCACGGCGACCTGGGATGGGCTGGCCATCGCGACGGCGGTGCTGGAGGCGCTGCATGACCGCATCCGCTGCCGCACCCTGTTTGCCACGCATTTCCACGAGCTGACGGCCCTGGCCGAGAAGCTGCCGGAACTGCGGCTGGCCGCCATGCAGGTGCGGGAATGGCGGGGCGAGGTGGTGTTCCAGCATGCCGTGGCACCCGGGGCGGCCGAGAAAAGTTGGGGCGTGCATGTGGCGAAGCTGGCGGGCGTGCCGGGCCCCGTGCTGAAGCGCGCGGCCTCCGTGCTGGCCTCGCTGGAGGCACGGGCGGCGGCGGGTGCGGACCCGCTGGCGGCCGAGATGCCGCTCTTCGCGCGTGCCCCCGTGGCGCCGGCGCATCCGGCCCTGGCCGCGCTGGCGACGCTGGACCTGGACACACTCTCCCCGCGCGAGGCGCAGGAGGCCCTTTACAACCTCAAGGCACTCGCGGAGGGCAAGGAAGCTCTGTAGTGTGCCTGTCATGAGGACCGCGATGGCCGAAATGGCCGAGCCTTGCTTGCTTGACATGCTGCTTCCAGGCGGCGCGCCCATCGCGCGCGACCTGGCCCTCGGCCTGTTGCGGCGTGAGTTGGGGCGGGTGCAGGGCCAGGTGCAGCGGGCCTTTGAATCGCGCGAGATCCATGGCCTGGCGGCGGCGCGGCGCATGGCGCATCACATGGACGCGCTGATGCTGGCGCTGCAGGACTACGCCGTCGCGATGGTGCCCAGTGCCTCGGGCGCGCGGCATGTGGACTATGCCCTGGTGGCGACGGGCGGCTATGGCCGCGGCGTGCTGGCGCCGCATTCCGATATCGACCTGCTCTTCCTGACCGATCGCGAACCCGGGCCGCGCACGCGCCGCATGATCGAGTTCATGCTCTATCTGCTCTGGGATCTGGGCCTGAAGGTCGGGCATGCGACGCGCAGCCCGAAGGAGTGCATCACCGAGGGGCTCAGGGACGCCACCATCCTGACCGCGCTGGTGGATGCGCGCTTCCTTTCGGGCGATGCGGCGCTCTACGCGGAATTCCAGGCCGCGTTCCAGACGCTGCGGCAGGAGGGCGGGCTCGCCCCCTTCCTCGCCGCCAAGCGGGCCGAGCGCGCGACACGCCATGCGCGCTATGGTGAGAGCCCCTTCCTGGTCGAGCCGCATGTGAAGGAAGGCCGCGGCGGGTTGCGTGACCTGCAGACGCTCTACTGGCTCGCGCGCTACGCCTTCGGCGTTTCCCGCATGCCGGAGCTGGTGGGGCCGGAGAGCCCGGGCGGCGGGCTGCTGACGGAGGGCGAGGCGCGGGCCGTCCGCCGCGCCTGGGATTTCCTCTGGACGCTGCGCTTCCACCTGCACTACGTCACCGGCCGCGCCGAGGAGCGCCTGACCTTCGACCTGCAGCCCGTCGTGGCCGCGCGCATGGGCTATACGCGACACGGCAGCCAGGACGGCGCCGAGCGGCTGATGAAGCACCTGTTCCTGACGGCGCGCGAGGTGGTCCGCCTCTCCCGCGTGCTGGAGCCGGCGATCGAACGCGCGGCCTTGGGCCCGCCCGCCACGCGGCGCGGCGGCGATGAGGGGCTGGCGGAGCTCGGCCTCGCCTTCGCCGATGGCAAGCTGGTGGCGGCCCCGCCCGACCGCGATTTCGGGCGCGAGCCCATCCTGATGCTGCGCATCGTGAAGGCGGCGCGGGACCGGTGCCTCCCCATCCATCCGCTCGCGATCCGCGCGCTGATCCGCCATTCCCGCCGCGCCGACCTGCTGCGCGGCGATGCCGAGGCGAGCGCGATCTTCATCGACCTGCTGATGGGCAAGGACGCCGCCAAATGGCTGCGCCTGCTGAACGAGGCGGGCTTCCTCGGCCGCTTTTTGCCGGAATGGGCGCGCATCGTCGGCCTCATGCAGTTCGACACCTATCACGTCTTCACCGTGGACGAGCACACGATCGAGGCGATCGGCGTGCTGAAGCAGGTGGAGCAGGGGGATCTGCACGAGGTCGCGCCCGTCGCGACCGAGCTGATGGGGCAATTGCAGTCCCGCCGCGCGCTGTTCGTCGCGACCCTGCTGCATGACATCGCCAAGGGCCGCGGCGGCGATCACAGCGAGATCGGCGCGCGCCTGGCGCAGGAGATCTGCCCGCGCCTCGGCATGACGGCGGAGGAGACGGAGACCGTCTCCTGGCTCGTGCTGCACCACCTGCTGGTGAGCCAGACCGCCTTCAAGCGCGACATCGAGGACCCCAAGACCATCCTCGACATCGCCGACCAGGTGCAGTCGCCCGAACGCCTTCGCCTGCTGCTGGTGCTGACGGTGGCGGACATGCGCGCCGTGGGCCCGCGCGTGTGGAATGCCTGGAAGGCGACCTTGCTGCGCGAGGTGTATTGGCGCGTGAGCGAGGTGCTGGCCGGCGGCATGACGGTGCCCGAGCGCGATGTGCGCGTGGCGCGTGCGAAGGAATCGGCGGCGGCCATGCTGCCCGGCTTCTCGAAGGCCGAGAGCGACATGTTCATGGGGCTCGGCTATCCCGGCTACTGGCTCTCCTTCGATGCGGAGACGCATGCGCGCCACGCCGCCATCATCCGCGAGGCGGAGGCCGAGCAGGCGCCGCTGACGGTCCGCACCCGCGTGCTGGCGGATCGCGGCGTCACCGAGGTGACCATCTATTGCAGCGACCATCCGGGGCTGTTCAGCCGGATCTCGGGCGCGCTGGCTGTCGCGGGCGCCTCCATCGTGGATGCGCGCATCCACACGCTGACCAATGGCATGGCGCTGGACACCTTCTGGGTGCAGGACACCGCGGGCGGGTTGTTCGACGCGCCGCACCGCCTCGCGCGCCTCGCCGTGCTGATCGAGCAGGCGCTCTCGGGCCGGCTGAAGCTCGCGGCCGAGATCCGCAAGGTGCGGCGGGAGCCGGCGCGGCTGGCCGCGGTCACGGTGCCGCCGCGTGTGGTGGTGGATAACTTCGCCTCCAACACCCACACGCTGATCGAGGTGAATGGTCGCGACCGTCCCGGCCTGCTGCATGACGTGACGGCCGCGATCAGCGAGCAGGGGCTGCAGATCGCCAGCGCCCACAT
>JAIYCD010000276.1 GCA_027488195.1 Acetobacteraceae bacterium
GCGGGCGGCGGGCGGCGCGGTCAGCCGAAGAGGAAGTCGCTCTCCGACAATTGCCGGGCGGAGGTCAGGCCCGTCAGCGTCATCGTGATGTCCGCCGTCGCATCGCCGTTCACGTCGACCAGCACCTTGTCGCCGAGGATGCGCGCCTCGCTGTTGTCGCTGCCGCCGGTGAAGGCGGCGTCGCCGCGATAGGCAAAGCGGCCCACCACCGGGGCCGCGATCACGATGCGATCGCCCTCGGCCGCGCCGCCATCCAAGGCGTTGAAGTCGGTGATGGTGTCGCTGCCCGCCTCGCCCGGGGTGAAGTGGAAACGGTCCGCGCCGCCGCCGCCAGTCAGGATATCGCTGCCGCCCAGGCCGAAAATGGCATCGGCCGCCGTGCCGCCCGCCAGGCGATCGGCCAGCGCGGTTCCGCGCAGCGTGACGGAGGCACTCCCGCCCGCCGGGTCGTCGTCGAGGATGGTGCCCTGCGCCGTGCCGCGCAGGATGCTGGCGCCCACGGGATTGCTGAGCTGGATGGTGAAGCCCTCATTCGCCTCATCCACCGCGTCGCTCGCGATGGCGATGCGGATCAGCTTGGTCTGCTCGCCCACCGCGAAGGTGACGCTGCCCTGGGCCGCCGTGAAATCCGTCGCATCCGCCGTGCCCGCCACGGTGCGCCAGGCGACCGAGACGGCCTCCGTCGCGGGGTCCGAGAGGCTCACCTCGAAGCTGACCTGCGCCGTGCCGCCGCCGCCTTCGGGCATGTCGAAGGTGATGGGCCTCAGATAGGCCATCTTGTCCTCGTTCACCGAGCGCCAGTCATCCTTCAGGATGCCGCCGGTATCGCCGGAATTCGGATTCCAGGACCAGAAGGTCCAGCTGATGCCGAGCTGGCCGGGAGCGAGGTCATTCGTGCCGTTATTGTCGAAATCGCCCGAGAGATAGGAGGTGATGGCCTCGAACCAGGGCGCATCCTTGGGGTCGCGCAGCCTGGTGCCGAACTCGCCGAGGTAGATGGGCGCGATGCCTTCCTTGAAGATGTAGCCCCACATCTGGTCGAACTTGGCCGGCAGGTTGGCGGGGAAACCGGGCTCCTTGAACCAGGGCTGCTCGTAGATCGAATTCGGATAGTCATGCGGCGAATAGACCAGCTTGTTGGGCACATCGAGCTCGATCGGCCGGTCCCGCACACCCATCAGGTTGCCGCCCCACCAGTAGTTGTTCCCCTGGTAGGAGCCCACGCCCTCGACGATGATCAGCCAGTTCGGGTTGACCGCGCCGATCGCGTTGCCGGCGAGTTCCGCCGCCGCCGCCCAGTCCCGCGCGCCACCGCCGCCCCAGGTCCCGGCATGCGGCTCATTGTGCAGGTCGGCGCCGATCACGGCGGTGTTGCCGGCATAGCGCTGGGCCAGCATCTCCCAGTCATCCACCCAGGCGGCCTCGGTGTACTTGGCATCATACCAGAGCCCATTGGGCGAGGTGCCGGCGCCGGCGTCGCTGCGATGGTGATCGAGGATGACGCGCAGGCCGATCTCCTCGGCATGGGCGAGGATCCTGTCCATCACCTGCAGCGGCGTCAGCCCGCGCAGATCGGGGTTCTGGCTGTAGTCGATGCCGCGCGCCACAGCGGTGGAATGCAGCATCTCGCTCGAGAAGGGCAGCCGGATGGTGTTGAAGTCCAACTCCACCATCTGCTGCATCATCTCCTTGTAGCCGCGCGTCCAGAGCCCGTTGGGCGACATGTTCTCGCCCTCGAAGCCGAACCAGTTCACGCCGGCGATCTGCACATTGCGCCCTGCGCCATCGACGATCTGGTTGCCGAGCGTGCTGAGCCAGCCCCCACCTTCGGAAGGGTTCCCCTCCTGGATCGAAGCGTCCTTGATGCTGATCGTCGGCAAATCGTCATTGCGGATGGTGCCGGTGCCCGTGCCCGTCCCGATGCTGGCCCCCGTGGGGGCGGAGAGCGTGAGGCTCAGCGTCTCATTCGCTTCCACCACCGTGTCGCCGCGCACCGCCACGGTCACCGTCTTCGAGGTCTCGCCGGCCGCGAAGCTCAGCGTGCCGCTGGTGGCGGTATAATCCGTGCCCGCGGTCGCCGTGCCATTGGCGGTCGCGTAGTTCACCGTCACCGGGCCGGCGGCCGGCGCCGAGAGCGAGACGGTGAAGACGAGATTGGCCGTCCCGCTCGCGCCCTCGGCCACCGAGGCGGCGCCGACGGAGACGCGCGGCGGCGCCGCCGCCACATCATCATCGACGATGGTGCCCACCGCCTGGCCATCGCGGATGCTGGCGCCCGATGCGCCGGAGAGGGTCAGGTTGAAGCTCTCATTCGCCTCCACCACCCGGTCCCCGGTGACGGCCACCTGCACGGTCTTCGAGGTCTCGCCCGCGGCGAAGGTCAGGCTGCCGCTCTTGGCGGTGTAGTCCGAGCCCGCCGTCGCCGTGCCGTTGGAGGTCGCGTAGTTCACCGTGACCGGCGTGCTGGAGGCGGCCGAGAGCGTGACGGCGAAGCTCATATTCGTGCTGCCGCTGGCGCCCTCGGTGATCGTGGCATCGGCCACGGCCAGGCTCGGCGTGGTCTGGGCGGGCGAGCCGTTCAGCACGAGGCCGCTGACCGAGGTCGCCGGTCCGCCAGAGGCCTGGAAGCCGAAGCTGGTCTCGCCACCGGCCGGCACGCGCGCGTTGTAGCTGAGGTTGCGGATCACATAGAGGTCGCCGACATGGCTGACGATCTCGGCATTCCAGATATTCGTGATGGTGAAGGGCGCGCGGAATTGCGCCGTCCAGCCATTCAGCGCCTGGGCGCCGGCCTCCACGGTCATGGCGGCGGTGAAGCCCGCGCCCCAGTTGCTGGAGATGCTGTATTCCAGCCCGCCGCCGGGCATGGGCGCCGCCATGTCATCATTGGTGATGGTGGCGACCGCCGCGCCATCGGCGATGGTGGCGCCCGTCGGGCTGGTGAGCCGCACGGCGAAGGCCTCATTGCCCTCGACCAGCGTGTCGCCCTGCACCACGATCTGGATGGTCTTGGAGGTCTCGCCCGCGGCGAAGCTCAAGGTGCCGCTCTTGGCCGTGTAGTCCGAACCCGCGCGGGCCGTGTCATCGGCGGTCGCATAGGCGACCGTGACCGCGCCCGCGGCGGGCCTGGACAGCGTCACCGTCAGGTTCATCAGCTTCGTGCCGGAATTGCCCTCGGTGATGCTGGCATCGGCGATCGAGAGCGTCGGCAAGGGGGCCGCGTCGTCATTGGTGATGGTCGCGATCGCCTCGCCATCCGCGATCACCGCGCCGGCGGGATTGGTCAGGTTGACCTTGAAGCTTTCATTCGCCTCGTTCGTCGCGTCCCCCGTGATGCTGACCTGGATGGTCTTTGAGGTCTCGCCCGCCGCGAAGCTCAGCGTGCCGCTCTTGGCGGTGTAGTCGGATCCGGCCATCGCGGTGCCATTGGCGGTGGCATAGCCGACCGTGACGGGGCCCGTGGCCGGCGCCGAGAGCGTCACCGTCAGGTTCATCAGCTTCGTGCCGGAATTGCCCTCGGTGATGCTGGCATCGGCGATCGAGAGCGTCGGCAGGGGGGCCGCGTCGTCATTGGTGATCGTCACGATGCCCACATCATCCGCGATGGTCGCATTGGTCGGCGCCGAGAGGCGGATGCGGTAGGTCTCGGTCGCCTCGACCAGCCTGTCGCCGTTGATATGGGCGTGAATGGTCTGCCGCGTCTCGCCCGGCGCGAAGGTGACGATGCCCGAGAGCACCTCGTAATCCACATCGCCGGTCGCCGTGATGTCCTCGCTCGTGTAGCGGACCGTGACCGGCTGGGATGAGGCCTTGGAGAGCGTCAGCACGATGCGCATGTGCGTGAGGTCGGCATCGCCCTCGGTGGTCAGGTAGTCGCTGATGGAAATGCTGGGCGGCGTGGCGGGGGATGGGTCCACGTCATTGTCGGTGATGGCGCCGGTGGCGCTGCCATCCAGGATCCGCGCGCCGCGCGCGTCGGAGAGTTGAACGGTGAAGGATTCCCCGAGCTCCACGACGCGGTCCCCCAGCACCGGCACGCTGACGCTTTTGCGCGTCTCGCCCGCTGCGAAGGTCACAGTCCCGACCGTCGCGGTGAAATCCTCCCCGGCCCGCGCGGTGCCGTTCAGGGTGGAGTAGCTCACGCTGACCGCCGTGGCGGAGGCGGCGGAGAGGCTGACGGTGAAGACCATCACCGCGCTGCCGGCATCGCCCTCGGTGAGCTGCGCGTCGCCGATCGTGACCGCGGGCAGCGCGGGCGCGGCATCCAGTGCCGCCTGCCACTCCGCCCGCAGGCCGGGGTCGCGCGCCACGATGTTGGTCATGGTCAATTCACCAAGGCCCACGCCGGTGAGCGTGATGCTCTGCCGGTTGCCCTCGATGGTGATGACGGTCGAGCCATTGGCTTCCGAGAGGACGATCTCATGCGCCTTGAACCAGCCGAAATCGAGCCTGTCCGCGGCAGGATCGAATGCGATCTGGCTGTTCACGCCGTATTGCCAGTCGATCACATGGGTGACGCCCGCGCCGCCCGCGGGCGGGGCGCCGGGGCCCGCGCTGGTGGGCCAGGCCGTGGTGCCGGCGACGGGCAGGCCCTGGGGCAGCACCTGGCTGTCCGGCACCGGCCCGAGGCCCAGCTGGAGATGCACCCGGTCCTCCCGCACCTCGGCCGGATAGAACAGGAAATTCTGGACGGTCAGCGCCGCCTTGGTGACGCCCAGCAGGATCAGCGCCTGGCCGGTCCCGGCATTGGCGATGATCACGCCCTCGGCGCCATCGGTCATCGAGATCTGTTCGCGCGAGCCATAGAAGCGGAAATCCACCACATCGGTGGCCGGGTTGAAGGCGACGCGGTCCACCTGCCCCAGCTCATGCGAGCGGGCGTAGACGGTGTTGGGGCGCTGGGTGATGCCCTGCTCCCAGGCCAGGGCGCCGCTGAGGCATTGCCGCAGGTGGTCATTCTCGATCGGCGTGAAGCTGTCGATCGTCAGCTGCCCGAGCGAGACGCCCTGGATGATGATCGTCTCACCCGACCAGGGATCCATGAAGCCCACGCCCGTCGGCGTATCCACCACGATGAAGTTGTGCACCGAGACGCCACCGAAATCGAGCTTGTCACGCGCCGGGTTGAAGCCGGTGATGTCGGCGCCGGAGGTGCTGACGGCGATGATGCGCCCGGGATTGGCGGTGGCGGTGTCGGACAAGATCGTGACTCCATGGCGGAAAGGCTGCACGGCCCTGATATCGCGGCGCGCCCGGGCGCCGGCGCGCTGATCGACGAAGCGGGCCGTAAACTCGATGAGCGCGAAACTGACTGCGCAACCGGCGGCGCTTGCCGCTGGGCTGCGCTGCCGCTAGTTCCGAAGACCTCGCCGCCCTTGGCCTGGGCGGTGAATCCGGATGGTGTCAGAGAGGGGCTTGATGGTGGATCGGGCGCGGCAAGCCCCCTTGGCGGAGGCGCTTCCCGGGCTGCGGCGCTTGCAGACGGCCGCCCTCGCGGTCTTCGTCCTGGTGGATGTGACGGCGCATGTCAGCGTCTATGGCAGCCTGGGTGCCGCGCTCGGCGTTGCCCTCCTGCTGGAGCCGGTCATCCTGGGCCTGGCCCTGGCCCTGCTGGGGCTTTTCAACCGCGGCCTGGCCGGAGAGACGATCACCCCGCGCATCCTGCCCCGCATCCTGGGGCTGAGCCTGCTGGCGGCACTGATCGTCACCGCGGCCGCCCATATGCTGCGCGGCGTTTTCGCGCTGGATTTCGACCCCCGCGCCGGGCCGCGCGGCATGCTGACCGCGCTCATCTATTATTTCCTGATCTTCGTGATCTGGAGCGTGATCTGCTTCTGGACGCGCAGCGAAATGGCGCGCCAGGCCGAGCGGGAGCGCGCGGCCCAGGCCGAAGCCCAGGCGATGCGCGCCGAGCTGGAGCGGCTGCGCCTGCAGATCGACCCGCATTTCCTGTTCAATGCCCTGAACGGCATCGGCGAGGAAATCCCCGAGCATCCGGATGCCGCACTGGCCATGCTGGCCAACCTCTCGATCTTCCTGCGCCATTCGCTCGCGGGCATCGAATCGCCGATCAGCACCCTGGCGGCCGAGGCGGAGGCACTCGCCGCCTATCTGCGGGTGCAGCAGGCGCGCTTCGGCAACCGGCTGAAGCCGCATCTGGACATGACGTCCGAAGCCGCGCCGCGCCACCTGCCCAGCCTGCTGCTGCAGCCGCTGGTCGAGAACGCGATCAAGCACGGACGGCGCGATGCCGTGCTGGAGGTGACCATCGCGATCCGTCTCGCGGGCGATGCGCTGGAGGTGCTCGTGACCAATCCGGGCACATTGCCGCCCGCGGGCGAGGGCCGCACCGGAATCGGCCTCGCCAACATCCGCAGCCGGATCGCGCTGCACTACCCGGGGCGCGGCCAATTCGACCTGCGCGCCGCGGATGGGATGGTGACCGCGCATCTGCGGCTTGAGGGTGAGCCTTGCTCCGCGCCGTAATCGTGGATGACGAAGCGCTGGCCATCCGGGCCATGCGCCGCCTGCTCGCGGCGCATGCGGAGGTCAGCGTGGTCGGCGCGGCGGAGAGCCTGGCGGCGGCGCTGGACATGATCCGCGCGACGCAGCCCGATGTCGTCTTCCTCGACATCGAGCTCGGCGGCGGCAATGGCTTCGACCTGCTGGCGCAGCTGGAGCCGCGGCCGCGCATCATCTTCGTGACCGCCCATGCCCAGCATGCGGTGGACGCCTTCGCCGTCGCCGCCGTGGACTACCTGCTCAAGCCGGTGCGCCCTGAGCGGCTGGCCGAAAGCCTGGCGCGCGTGGCCGCGGCCGGGCCGTGGCGGCGGACCATCACGCTGCGCACGCCGAGCCGCACGGTGGTGGCGGAACCCGCGGAGCTTGCGGCGCTCTGCGCGGAGGGGGACTTCACCCGCATCCACCTCGCCGGCCAGCCGAGCCTGCTCATCCTGCGGACCCTCACCCAGTTCGAGGAGGCGCTGCCCAGGCCGCACTTCGCGCGGATCGGGCGCTCGATGATCCTCAACCTCGAACGGGTGCGGCATGTCACCTCGCGCGGCCGGGACCAGAACCAGGTGGTGCTGGACGGGCTGGAGACGCCGCTGCCGCTGGGCCGGGCCGCGACGCTGCGCCTGCGCGCCGCGCTGGCCCGCCACTCCCGGCCATCGTGACGCCGTAGCGGGCCGCTTCGCGCGCAACCGCGTTTGTGCGGAACCAGGCCGCCAGCCTAGGATCACCGCCGCGACAGCAATGCGGGGATCGCCATGTCCGGCGAACTTCCACCGAATAGAGGCGATGCGACATGCGGCTTGCGAACAAGGTCCTCCTCATCACCGGCGGGGGCAGCGGCATCGGCCGCGCCACCGCCCTGCTGGCCGCGCGCGAGGGCGCCTCGGTCGCGGTCGCGGACCGCAACCTGGCCGCCGCCGAGGAGACCGTCTCCATGCTCTCGGGGCCGGGGCTCGCCATCGGCATGGACGTCACCATCAGCGCCGATTGCGCGCGCATGGCCGAGGCGACGGTGGCGCGTTTCGGCCGCATCGACATCCTCTGCAGCAATGCCGGCTACGGCATCCAGGGCGATGTGGTGAGCACGCGCGAAGAGGACTGGGAAGCGCTCTTCGCCGTCAATGTGAAGGGCGTCTTCCTCTCGGCCAAGCACGTCATTCCGGTGATGCGCGCGCAAGGCGGCGGGGCCATCGTCAACACCTCGTCCAACATCGCCATCATCGGCCTGAAGGACCGCGTGACCTATGTGGCCAGCAAGGGCGCGGTGGACAGCCTGACGCGCGCGATGGCGCTGGATCACGTGGCCGACGGCATCCGCGTGAACGCCGTGGCACCCGGGCCCATCGGCAGCCCCTATTACGACAAGATGATCGCCAATGCCGCTGACCCCGAGGCCTTCAAGCGGGCGCTGGACGCGCGTTGCCCCATGAACCGCCTGGGCCGTCCCGAGGAAGTGGCGCAGGTCGTGGTCTTCCTGGCTTCGGACGATGCGTCCTTCGTCACCGGCGCCACCTATGTCGTGGATGGCGGCGGCGTGGTGATGTGAGGCTCAGGCCGCGAGGAAGGGCAGCAGGCGCTCCAGAAAAGTTTCCTCGCGCGTCTGCGGGTAGAAATGCCCGCCCTCCGCCAGGGGCGCGAAGGCGGCGCCCCGGATGGCCCGCGCCATCTCGCGCTGATGGTGATGCGGCACGATCAGGTCGTCCTCCGCGCCCAGCACCAGCGTGGGGATGGTGACGCGCGGGGGCAGCCCCGTGCCGTCGAATCCCAGAAGCGCGCCGATGCGTTCGGACCAGCGCCGCCGCTCCTCCGCCTCGCGCGCCTCGGACATCAGATCAGGTGCCACGAAATTCCCGGCCGTGACCAGCGCCTCGGCCGGGTAGCCCAGGAAGCGGCCCATCTGCTCATAGGCGGCGTAGCCGGCGCGCTCCAGGATGGCGAGGCGCGTGGTGAAGAGCGTGTGCAGGTAAGGATCGGGCTTCAGCCAGCCGGCCGAAAGCACGAGGCGCGAGACGTCACACATGCGCTCCGCCGCCATGGTCAGCACGATCGCCGCCCCGGTGGAGTGGCCGCAAAGCGCGACCGGCCCGCCCAGCGCGGCCGCCACCGCCGCCGCATCCCGGGCCAGCGTCGTGATGTTCACCTCCGCCGTGCCGCGCGTGCTGGCGCCCACGCCACGCTGGTCCAGCACCGCCACGCGGAAATGCGGCGCCAGCGCCGGCACGAGCTTCGACCAGAAGCCCGCCGTACCGCCCAGGCCCGAGACGAGGAGCAGGCCCGGCCCCTCGCCCGTGATGCTGACGGCGAGTTCGGCGCCGTCGGGCCGGGTCAGCCTCAAGCGCGTGCCTTGGCGGCCTCGATCTCCGCCAGCAAAGCGCGACCATTGGGGGCATTGGCCAGGATGGTGTCATAGGCCGGGCGCGCCGCCGCCTTGAAGGGGGCGAGATCGGGCTCGATGATGTTGATGCCGCGCCGGCGGACTTCGACGAAGCTCTCCTCGCGGAAGCGGTTGTAATAGGCGAGGCCCTCGGTGATGGCGGCCGGCACGCTCTCGCGGATCGCCGTCTGCACATCGGCCGGCAGCGCGGTGAAGCGCGAGCGTGAGGCGATGAGGACGGAGGGCAGCTGGTGGGTCTTCGTCAGCACGTAATGACGGATCACCTCGACGAAACGGTCGGCGATCATCTGGTCGGGCGCAAGTTCGGCCGCATCGACCACGCCATTCTGCAAGGCGAGGAAGAGCTCGGCATAGGCCGTCGGCGTCGGCTGCATGCCGAGGCTGCGATAGGCCTCCACATAGCCGGGCGACTGGATGACGCGGATCTTGAGGCCGCGCGCCTCGGCGAGGTTCGTGAAGGGCCGGTTGGTCAGCACGCTGCGCTCAAACAGGTTGAACCAGGAGAGGCCGACCATGCCGACGGGGTCGAGCAGCGTCAGCAGGCGCTGGCCCATCGGCCCCTGCATCAGGCGGTTCGCCTGCTCGTAACTGTCAAACAGCCAGGGCAGCGACAGCACGCCGAGGTCACGGATGGTGTTCTCGAGTGAGGGCTGGCTGTTGAACATCAGGTCAATCGCGCCGGTGCGGGCGGATTGGATCAGGCGCAACTCGCCACCCAGCGCCGAGTTCGCGAAGACGGTGATCTTCACGCGGCCATTGGTCCGCGCCTCCACCAGCTCGGAGAGCTTGGTGCCCGCCACATGGTAAGAGGATTGCTCGGAGAGCACATGGCCGAGGCGCAGCTCGGTCACGCTCTGCGCGCGTGCGACGAAGGGCGCGGCGATGGCTCCAAGGGCCAGGGTGCGACGGGGAAGGGCGATCATGTCGGGGGGTTCTCCAGGATTATCGCACCAGCGCGAGCGAGAGCGCGGGCACATAGGTGATGATGAGCAGGCAGAGGATGAGGGTGGCCAGGAAGGGCAGCAGCGGCGGCATCAATTGCTCCATCCGCAGCTTGCTGATGCTGCACGCGACGAAGAGGTTCACGCCGACCGGCGGCGTCACCATGCCGACCGCCAGGTTCACCACCACGATCGTGCCGAAATGGATGGGATCAATGCCGAAGGCGATGGCCGCCGGTGCCAGGACGGGGGCCAGGATGATGATCGCCGCCAGCGTCTCCATGAACATGCCGACGATGAAGAGAAAGCCGTTCACCAGCAGCAGGAAGATCAGCGGGCTCGCCGTCACCGCCGTCAGCCAGGCGGCGACGGCCTGCGGCGCCTGGTAGGTGGTCAGCACATAGGCGAAGACGCTGGCGAAGGCGACGATGATGAGCACGATGGCCGAGGTCTTGGCGCTGCCGGCCAGGATGTCCGGCAGCTCCCGCCAGCGCAGTTCCTTGTAGACAAAAAGGCCAAGCACCAGCGCATAGACGGCCGCGACGACCGCAGCCTCCGTCGCGGTGAAGATGCCGCCATAGATGCCGCCCAGAACGATGATGGGCATGAGCAGCGAGAGGGCCGCGCGCTTCGCCGCCGCCCAGACATCGCGGGCGATCTCACGGGGTGCGAAGCGTGTCGGGTCGCCATAGCCGCGCAGGCTGGATTGGACGATGATCAGCCCCATCAGGCTGATGCCGATCAGCAGGCCCGGGAGAATCCCCGCGAGGAAGAGCGAGCCGATGCTCTCACTCACCGTCACCGCATAGATCACCATGGGAATGGAGGGCGGGATGATGACGCCGATCTCGCCCGAAGCCGCCACGCTGGCTGCCGCATAGGGCTTGGGATAGTTCCGCTTGGTCATCTCCGGCACGAGGATCGAGCCGATGGCGGCGGCCGTGGCCGAGGAGGAGCCGCTGATGGTGGCGAAGAACATCGCCGTCAGCAC
>JAIYCD010000316.1 GCA_027488195.1 Acetobacteraceae bacterium
AGGTATTCCGGGTAGGCATTGGCCTTCATGCCGAAGCTGCCGCCGACATTGCCGGTGCGGACGCGCACCTGGTCCTTCGGCACCTTCAGCACGTCATCCGCCAGCTGGTTGCGCAGGCCGAAGACGCCCTGGCAGCCGACATGCAGGATGTAGCGGCCCTCGGCATATTCGCCGATGGCCGAGCGCGGCTCCATCGCCGCCACCACGATGCGGCTGTTGCGGATGGAAAGCTTCTGGACATGCGCGGCGGATGCGAAGGCGGCGGAGACCTTGCCGGCATCGCCGAAGGCGAAGTCCAGCACGCAATTCCCGGCGATGTCGTCATAGAGCAGCGGCGCGCCGGCGGCGGCCGAGGCCTCGGTCACCGCGTCAAGCACATCCACGTCGAGTTCCACCAGTTCACCGGCATCCTTCGCCTGGGCCTTGGTCTCGGCGACGATGACGGCGACGGGGTCGCCCACGAAGCGCAGCTTGTCACCGGCGAGTGCGGGGCGGCGGGTGGTGCGCAGCGGGCTGCCATCGGCGTTCTTCAGCGGCATGGCGCAGGTCATGTCGCCATATCCGGTGAGGTCGGCCGCGGTGATCACGGCATGGACGCCGGGCGCGGCGCGGGCGGCGCTGACATCCACGCCGTTCAGCACGGCATGGGCGTAGGGGCTGCGGACCACGAAGGCATAAAGCTGGCCCGGCAGCGCCAGGTCATCGGTATAGCGTCCCTGCCCTTGCAACAGCTTCGGGTCTTCCTGGCGCGGGACCGGCTGGCCCACGCCGAATTTCAGCCGCGTGGGGTCGAAGGGCAGGTTCGTATCGGGCATGGGCGAAATCTCCGGAGCTGCATGGATGGTAAGCGCGGAGAGGGCTTCCGCAAGGGGCCGGAGCGGGTCACGCTCCCATCATGGTGTTTCCCCGCCTCAACCCCACTCCCGCCGGTATGGCGCTGGCCGCGATGGCGGGCCTCACCTTCTGCGTCCTGAATGTGTTGCTGCGCATCCTGGCGACGGAGCTTCCGCCCTTCCAGGTGCAGTTCCTGCGCTATGCCGCGGGGCTGCTGGTGCTGGCGCCCTGGATCCTGCAACAGGGCATCCCAGCCTATCGGCCGCGCGGCCTCCGCGGCCAGCTCTGGCGCGGGTTGGTGCATTCGACGGCGCTGTATCTCTGGTTCGCGGCGCTGCCCAACATTCCCTTCGCCGACCTCACGGCCATCGGCTTCACCAGCCCGCTCTTCGTGATGATCGGCGCCGTCATCTTCCTGCGCGAGAAGATGTTCTGGCAGCGCTGGCTGGCCGGCATCCTGGGCTTCGCCGGCGTGCTGGTGGTGGTCGGCCCGCAGCTCACCGGCGAGGGCGGGCATTATTCGCTGATGATGCTGGCCTCGGCACCGCTGTTTGCCGCCTCCTTCCTGATCACCAAGGCACTGACCAAGCGGGACAGCCCGGAGGTGATCGTCGCCTGGCAATCCATCACCGTGGCGCTCTTCACCCTGCCCGCCGCGCTGCTCGTCTGGGAATGGCCGGATGCGCGGCAATGGGGGCTGGTGCTGCTCTGCGGGATGCTGGGCAGCTTCGGCCACTGGATGCTGACCCATGCCTTCAAGCTGGCCGACATTTCCAGCGCCCAGCCGGTGAAGTTCCTGGACCTGATCTGGGCGGCCAGCCTCGGCTACCTGGTCTTTGCCGAGACGCCCACCTCCTCGACCTTTCTGGGCGCGCTCGTCATCTTCATCTCCACCACCTGGATCGCGCGGGTCGAGTCCCGTCGCCCGAGGAGCCCTTCGCCATGAGTCCCGAGATCGCCGCCCTGGAAGCCAGCGCCACCCGCCACCAGACGGCGGGGAATGTGGTCTGGCGCGAATGGGGCGATGGCACGCCGCTGGTGCTGCTGCATGGCGGCTCCGGCTCCTGGCGGCATTGGCTGCGGAACATCGCGGAGCTGTCCCGCCATTACCGGCTGCTGGTGCCCGACATGCCGGGCCTGGGCGAGTCTGGCATGCCGGAGGAGGAGACGCCTTCGGGCGCGGCACTCGCCCTGCGCTGGGGGCTGGAGGCGCTGCTGGGCGCCGATCGCCGCTATCACCTGACGGGCTTCTCCTTCGGCGCCAATGTCGGCGGGCAGCTGGCGGCGATGGAGGGGGCGCATGTGCTCTCCTACACGGCGGTCGGCGCCGCCTCGCTCGGCCTGCCCCGCCCGCCGCTCGACCTGCTCAAGGTGCGCGACAAGACGGGCGAGGCGCGGCGCGAGGCGCATCGGGAGAACCTGGCGCGGCTGATGTTCCATGACCGCGCGCTGATCGACGACACGGCGCTGGAGATCCAGGAGCACAACACGCAGCATGCCCGCCTGCGCTCGCGCGGCTTCGCCAGTTCCTCGATGCTGCGCGATGCGCTGGCGGAAGCGAAGGCCCCGCTGGCCGGCATCTGGGGCGAGCGTGATGCGGTGGCCTGGCCCGATGTGCGCGGGCGGCTCGATGTGCTGCGCAGCCTGGACCCGGACCTGCTGGAGGCGGTGATCCCAGAGGCCGGCCACTGGGTGGCTTATGAAGCGCCCGACGCCTTCAACGCCGCGCTTCTGGGGATTCTGGCGCAACGCGCAGCATGAAGAGCGCCGCGAAGGCCGCGAGCGAGAGGCCGGCGGTGAACCACAGCGCATGGGCGCCGTAGCCGGCAACGACGAAGCCGAACAAGGCCGGCGCCACCGCCCCCAGGAAGCGCGCCGGCGCCACGATCAGCCCCTGCCGCGCCCCATAGCCGGCCGCGCCGAACACCGCGAGCGGCAGCGTGCCACGCACGATGGTGTTGATGCCATTCCCCGCCCCGTGCAGCAGCACGAAGACCGCCGCGAAGGGCGCGCCAAGGAGCAGCAGGATGGCCGCGCCGATGGGATGCGTCACCTGCGCGATCTTGGCTGAAAGCAGCGGATGCGCGCGGCGCAACACCGTGAATTCCAGCACCCGCGCCGCCACCTGGGCCGGCCCCATAAGCGCGCCGGCGGCGATGGCGGCGGCGGGCGTGGCCCCGGCCGCCACCAGCAGCGCAGGCAGATGCGCGGCCAGTGCCGCCGCGGCAAAGCCGCCCGAGGCGAAGATGAAGGCCATCAGGATGGCGGTGCGCCGCGTCTCCTTCACAGCCTCGGCGGTGGGGGATGCCGCGGGCTTCGCGGCGGGGGCTGCGCGCTGGGTGGGGCGCGGCAGCATGAGGTTGATCGGCATGGCCAGCGCCAGATGCACCAGCGCCCAGCCCCAGCACGCCCCGCGCCAGCCGAACTCGGAGAGCATCAGCCCGCTGATCGGCCAGCCGATGGTGCTGGCGAAACCCGCGATCAGCGTGATGCCGGTGATGGCACTCCGCGCATCCTTCCCATAGAGCCCCGCGAGCGTGGCGAACCCCGCATCGTAAAGGCCCATCGCCATGGCGAGGCCCAGCACCAGCCAGGCCGCAAACAGCATCCCCGGCCCCTGCGCCATGGCCAGCATGGCCAGCCCCAGCATGAAGACCAGGTTGGAAGCGAGCAGCACCACCCGCCCGCCATACTGGTCGATGGCGCGGCCCACGCGGGGGCCGAGGAAGGCCGTCAACAGCATGGCGCAGGAGAAGGCGACGAAGACGGTGGAGGTCTCGATGCCGAGGTCGCGCGCCATGGCGCCCGCCAGGATGGCCGGGATGTAGTAGCTGCTCGCCCAGGCCAAGGTCTGGGACGTGCCCAGAAGGACGACGACCCAGCTCTTGCTCATGTCTTGTCCCGCAACAGCGGCTGGGCCGCGGTCAGCACGCGCTCATAGCGGGCGCGTTCCTCGGCCGCGCGTTCGGGCGGCCAGTCGCGATAGCCCCGGCCGGTCTTGGGGCCGAGGCGGTTCTCCGCCACCAGCCTGGCCAGGCCCGGCGAGGGCTCGGGGCTGGTGTTCAGGCTCGGATAGATGGTGGTGGCGGCGGCGAGCTGCGTCTCGAGCCCCGCCAGTTCCTTCTGCAGGATGGGGCCGGCGGCCAGGTAACGGAAGCCGAAGCAGTAGCGCACCGCGCGGTCCACATCCTCGGCGGTGGCGAGGCCCGAATCGATGCAGGAGAAGGCCTCGCGCATCAGCGCATGCTGGATGCGGTTGGCGAGGAAGCCCGGCTCGTCCCGCGCCACGCGGATGGGCATGCGGCCCAGCGCCTCCATGATGGCGAAGAAGCGGTCCAGCACCCAATCCTCGGTCGCCTCGCCCTTCACCACCTCGACACCGGGGACGAGATGGGCGGGGAGGAAGAAGTGCAGGTTGCACATGCGTGACTTCGTGGCGCAGTCGCGCGCGATCTCGGTGATGCGATAGCCCGAGGCGTTGGAGCCGATGGGGATGCCGGCTGGCACCAGGCGGTCCAGCTCGGCGAAGACGGCGCGCTTGAGCTCCATCCGCTCGGGCGCGGCCTCCACCACGCAGGCGCAATCGCCGAAGCGCATGTCCACCAGCGCGGCATGGAGCGTGAGGCCCGCTTCCAGCGCCGGATCGGCACCGAGCTGACCCAAGGCCACGCGGACCCGGGCGCGCTTCTCGGGCCAGGCGGCTTCCGCCGGTTCCTGCGCGGCCACCCGCCAGCCGCCCGCGAGAAAAATCGCCGCGATGTCGCAGCCCATCAGCCCCATGCCGATGATGCCGGCCTGCTCGCTCATGCCCCACCTTCCTGAGTGGTTCGCTCCGGGTAGAAAATCATCACCACTTCGATCTCCTCCACGCCGGCCGGCGTCCGCAGCTTCATCACATCGCCCACGCGTTTGCCGAGCAGCGCGCGCGCAATCGGCGAGACCCAGGAGATGCGGCCCTGCTCGGCCACCGCCTCCTCCATGCCCACGATCATCACCGTGGTTTCGCTGTCATCCTCGCGCGCATAGGTGACGGTCGCGCCGAAGAAGACCTGGTCGCGCCGCTTCTGGTCGCGCGGGTCCACCACCTCGGCACGGTGCAGCCGGCGCTGGAGGAAGCGGACGCGGCGGTCGATCTCGCGCAGGCGGCGCTTGCCGTATTGGTAGTCGGCGTTCTCGCTGCGGTCGCCCAGGGCCGCCGCCCAGGAGACGATCTGCGTCACCTTCGGCCGCTCGCCATGCCAGAGCGCATGCAACTCGGCCTGCATCGCCGCATGGCCATCGGGCGTCATGTAGAAGGGCGTGCCGGGGGGGACGCCGGGCGGGCCTTCATCATCCTCGTCATCATCCTGTGCCGCGCTCACGGCATCCACAGCCCGCCATTGATGTGATGCACCTGGCCGGTGATCCAGCTCGACTGCTCGGAAGCCAGGAAGCAGGCCAGTTCCGCGATGTCATCAGGCTGGCCGAGGCGGGCGATCGGGATGGTCTTCACCCGCTCGGCCAGCTCCGCCTCGGTGTTGCCGTAGCGAGGCTGGGCCGTGTCGGTCAGGCCGGGCGCGATGGCATTCACGCGGATGCCATGGGGTGCCAGCGCCAGCGCCATGGCGCGCGTCAGCCCCAACAGCCCCGCCTTGCTCGCCGAGTAATGCGCGCCGCGCGGATCGCCCCGCACGGCGGAGGAGGACATGGTGATGGCGACACCGGGCTTGCCCGCTGCCACCAGCGCGCGGGCGAAAAGCTGCGTCTGGAAGGCGGTCGCCTTGATGTTCGTGTTCTGCACCGCGTCCCAGGTCTCCTCGGTCAATTCGAGGAACTCCGCGCGCGGGAAGATGCCGGCATTGCAGACCAGGATGTCGGGCAGGCCCAGCAGCCTTTCCGTCTCGGCCTGGAGATGGGCGCGCCCGGCGGGGCTCGCGATATCGGCCTGGATGGCGACGCCGCCGCAGGAATCGGCCACGCGCGCGCCGGCTGCGGCGTCATCCAGCCAGTTCACCGCGACGCGGGCGCCCTCGCGGCCGAAGGCCTCGCAGATGGCAGCACCAATGCCCTGTTGGGCCCCGGTGACGATGGCGATGCGGCCCTGGAGGCGCATCACTCCGCGGCCAGCTTCATCGCCACCGGATCGCGCCGCGCGAGCCGCGCCAGCATCCGGTCCACTTCCGCCCGCGTGGCCTCGCTGAGCTTGGGCCCCGGCGCGCGGATGGTCGGGTGCGCGATGATGCCGCGCCGCGTCAGCACGTATTTCCGCACGGCGAGGCCGAGGCCCGGCTGGTGCTCGGTGCGGATCAGCGGCAGATGCGCCTCGAAGGCGTCCATCGCCGCGTCCATCTTCCCGGCCTTCACCAGGTCGATCACGCGCACCAGCAGTTCCGGGAAGGCGTAGCCGGTCATCACGCCGTCGTTCCCGCGCTCGATCTCCTCCGGCAGGAAGAGGCCGCCATTGCCGCCGAACATGGCGATGCGGCGCATCTCGCCCCTGGCCATCATGGATTTGAGGGTGGTGATCTTGTCGAGGCCGGGCCAATCCTCGGCCTTGAGCATCACGCAACGCGGATCGGCGGCGAGTGCGGCGATCACGCGCGGCGAGAGGTGCACGCCGTTGGCCTGCGGGAAATCCTGCAGCACCCAGGGTGCGGGGGCCACGGCTTCGGCCGCACCTTGCAGCCAGGACAGCGTCGCCTCATCGCCGCGCAGCCCGGTGGGGGGCGCGATCATGACGCCGGCGGCGCCCGCCTCCATGGCGCGGGCGGCGAGCGCCTTCATCGGCGCATAGCCGGGGGCGGAGACGCCCACGATCACCGGCAGGCCGTTCGCGTGCTTGAGAACGATGCGGACCAGGCGCATCGCCTCTTCGGCATCCAGCTTGGGCGCCTCGCCCATGATGCCGAGGATGGTGAGGCCGGTGGCGCCAGCCGCCACATAGGCCTCGGTCATGCTGGCCGCGCTGCGCTCATCGAGCGCGCCATCCGGCAGGAAGGGGGTGGGGCAGATGACGCAGACACCGGTGGCTTCGGCCGTGAGCATGGGGGCTTCTCCAAGTTTCCCGGCGAAACTAAACCCGTTCCGCCAAGCTGCGAAGGATGGACCATGGCTCTTCCCGGGGGAATGCCGCCAACAAACCGCGACCTTGTCGGCTATGGCCGCAACCCGCCCGATCCGCGCTGGCCGGGGGGGGCCAAGCTCGCCCTCTCCTTCGTCGTGAATGTCGAGGAGGGTGCCGAGCTTTCGCTCGCCAGCGGCGATGCGCGCAATGAGAGCGTTCACGAGATCCGCGAGGAAGTGACCGGCCAGCCCGACCCCTGCATGGAGACGCATTACGCCTATGGCGCGCGCGTCGGCATCTGGCGGATCCTGGACGCCTTCGACAAGCACCGCATGCGCGCCACCTTCTCCTCCTGCGGGCGGGCCATCGCGCATTCGCCGCATCTGGCCAAGGCGCCGCATGACGCCGGGCATGAGATCAGCGCCCATGGCTGGCGTTGGGAAAGCCACGCGAACATGCCGGAAGCGACGGAGCGCGAGGTCATCGCCGCCACCATCGCCGCCATCCGTGATGCGACGGGGGAGCGGCCAGTGGGCTGGCACACGCGCTCGGCCGCCTCCATGAACACGCGGCGCCTCCTGCTGGAGGAGGGCGGCTTCCTCTATGACAGCGACGTCTATGATGACGACCTGCCCCGCCTGCACACGCCGCGGCATGTGATCATGCCCTATGGCTTCGACGTGAACGACATGCGCTTCTCGCCCGGCGGCGGCTTCGTCCAGGCGGAGGATTTCTCCCGCTACGCCATCGGCGCCATCAACTGGCTGATGCTGGAGCCGGGGGCGAGGATGCTCTCCATCGGGCTGCATCTGCGCATCATCGGGCGTCCGGGGCGGATGCAGGCGCTGGCGGATATCCTGGCGCATGTGGCCGCCACACCCGGCATCTGGGTGGCGCCGCGGCGGGAGATTGCGGCGCATTGGCTCAAACGCGCCCAGGAACTGCCATGATGTTTGCGTTATAAGACAGCATGTCCGAGTATCCCTCCCCCGGCCTCTCCATCGTCGTCCCCTGCTACAATGAGCAGGAGGTCCTGCCCGAATTCCACCGCCGCCTGGCCGTCGCATTGGAAGGCGTCGGCCTGGACTGGGAGGTCGTCTATGTGAATGACGGCTCCCGCGATGCCACCCTGAATGTCATGACGAGCCTCGCCACCGGCGATGCGCGGGTGGCGCTCGTCAATCTCTCGCGCAACTTCGGCAAGGAGATCGCGCTGACGGCCGGCCTTGACCATGCGCGCGGCCACGAGGGCGTGGTGGTGATCGACGCCGACCTCCAGGACCCGCCCGAGGTGATTCCGGAGCTGCTGGCCGCGGCCCGCCAGGGCTATGACATCGCCTACGCGCAGCGCAGCGTCCGCCATGGCGAGGGCTTCGTGAAGCGCCTCACCGCCTCGGCCTTCTACCGGGTGATGCAGCGGCTCGGCGGCAAGGTGCAGCTTCCGCCCGACACCGGCGATTTCCGCTACATGTCCCGCCGCTCCCTCGATGCGCTGCTGCAATTGCGGGAGCAGCATCGCTTCATGAAGGGGCTGTTCGCCTGGGTGGGCTTCCCCGCCATCGCCGTGCCCTATGAGCGGGCGCCGCGCGCCGCGGGCGAGACCAAGTGGAACTACTGGAAGCTCTGGAACCTCAGCCTGGAGGGCATCACGAGCTTCACCGTGGGGCCGCTCAAGATCGCGAGCTACCTGGGCCTCGCCACCGCCGTCTTCGCCGGGGTCTACATCCTGCAGCTCATGGTCCGCACCGTCTTCTTCGGCAACCCGACACCCGGCTATCCGAGCCTGATGGCGGTGGTGCTGTTCCTGGGCGGGGTGCAACTCATGACGCTTGGCATCATCGGCGAATATCTCGGCCGCATCTTCAACGAGACCAAGGGCCGCCCGCTCTACATCGTCGAGCGGCATCTGCCCTCATCGGCAGACGCCGAGCGCACCCAGCGCGACGCAGCCTGAACCCACGAGGCCGGGGCCGATCCGCACCTCGCCCGGGGCCAGGGGGCGCGCGAGCGTCTCGGCGTCGGTGCAGCGCGGCGGCTCGCGCCAGCGGGCGGCATACATGGTGTTGACCGGGCGGGGCGTCTCGCTCGCCAGCAGCAGGATCTCCAGCGAGAGAATCCGCGATGCCGCATCCTCATGGGCGATGCAGGGCCAGGAGGGGATGAGGGTGATCTGCCCCGCCTCGCGCAGGATCGGCCGCAGGGCATCGGCCTCGATCGTCCAGGCCGCACGCTCATGCGCCCAGGTGGAGAGTGCGGCGCGCATGGGTGCGGCATCGGTGAATTGCAGCAGGGCGCAGGCGGCGAAGATCACGGGACGGCGTTGCAGCAGCACGGCCGCGCCGATCATCAGCGCATAGCCGACCGGCCAGAAGAACCGGCCCGAGGCGCGGAACTGCTCCAGGAAGCCGGGTGCCGCGCCGAGATCCAGAACCACCGCCCCACCCAGGCCCACGCGGAAGGAGATGGCGATGG
Organism: Acetobacteraceae bacterium; assembly: GCA_027488195.1. GTDB lineage: Bacteria > Pseudomonadota > Alphaproteobacteria > Acetobacterales > Acetobacteraceae > Roseococcus. The sequence goes on from JAIYCD010000316.1 coordinate 9,350, forward strand.
CGGTCAGCCCCAGCAGCGCCAGCACCAGGCCCAGATGCGCGCGCAGGCCGGGCGCGATCCGCTCGCGTCCCAGGAACACGCCCGCCCCCAGCGCCGCCCAAAGCCCGAGGCCGAGCCAGTTGTAGCCCTCCCACCCGCCATGGCCGGTTGCGTCCACCTCGCGCGCCACGAGCCAGCCCAGTGTCGCCGAACGGAACGGCCAGAGCGGCGAGAGCAGGTTCAGCGCGTATTGCCCATAGCCGCCATCACCGGCCGCGCCGAAATAGCCGAAGAGCGCCATGGTGCCGAACATGGCGGCGGCCGAGGCGAACACGCCCAGCCCGGCCTTCAGGAAGGCCTCGCCCCGCAAGGCGAGCGAAAGCGGCACGGCGGCCAGCACGGCCAGCGACATCAGCGCGAGATACGGGTGGATCAGCAGCGCCAGCGCCTGGAAAGGCACCGCAAGCTGCCACCAGCGCGCATCGCCCAGCGCCCGGAAATAGAGGCCGAGCGCCACCAGGATCACGAAATGCCCGCAGAGCGCCGCATGGCCGAAGCGCATGATGAAGGCCGGCATGGCGCTCGCCATCACGGCCACGGCCACGCCCGGCAACAGGCCGCGCACCCCCGCGCCGCGCAAGGCGAAAACCGCCGCCACCGGCTGCAACACCCAGGCGAGCGCGTAGAACAACCCGATTCCGTGAAAGCCCTCGGGCAGCAGCGGCGCCAGCAGCTTCAGCGGCAGGGCCAGCGCCGGAATTCCGTCCAGGAAGGCCAGGTTCACGCCTTGCAGCGTGCCCACATCGAGCGGCGGCCAGGCCCAGGCATCGGCCAGGAAGTGCCGTTGCGCGATCGCGTGCTGCGCCGCATCACCCACTGGCCGCCAATCGAGCCCCGCGCGCGGCCAGATGAAATCCAGGCCGAACAACTGCATGGCGAGCAATGCTCCCAGCAGGGCTGAAGCGGGATAGGCAAGTCGGGACAAGGCGCGCTCCTCAGCCGGCGCCCAAGCCCTGCCATCCCAGGGAAACGGCTGCAAGGGCGCGAATTGTTGCACTGCCACATTCTTGCCTCAACCGGGTCCAATTGCCGCCCGGGATGGGGGTCATAGCTGCATCGTGGCCAGGAGGAGGATGATCCGATTCCCCGCCACACCCAGATCGGTTCTGCCGGAAATCCCCCGGATGGACCGTGAATGAGGCAAAGATGCCGGGCCTGGACGCTTTTACGTCCCTGCAACGTGAGACCGCCATCCGCGAAAGCCGGATCGGCGGCGGTTATGCGGCCCCGCAGGCCGTGCTGGCGCAGGCCAGCCTGCCTGCTTTCCAACCCGCGTTGAAGCGCGCGATGGATGTGGTGGGTGCGGGCCTGATGCTGCTGGTCCTGGCCCCGGTCTTCCTGATCCTCGCATTGATCGTGCGGGCAGATGGCGGCCCCGCCCTCTTCGCGCATCGTCGCGTCGGCCGTGATGGCGAGGGCTTCGGCTGCCTCAAGTTCCGCTCCATGGTGACGGACAGCCAGGCGCGCCTTGAAGCCCTGCTGGCAAGCGACCCCGTTGCCCGCGCCGAGTGGGACGCCACCCGCAAGCTGAAGAATGACCCGCGCGTGACGAGGATCGGCCGCTTACTGCGCGCCACCTCGCTCGACGAGCTGCCGCAGCTCATCAACGTCCTGCGCGGCGAGATGAGCCTGGTCGGCCCCCGCCCCGTCATTCAGGCCGAGCTCGACCGCTATTATGGCGCGGCCGCGCTGCACTACATGAGCGTGCGCCCCGGCATCACCGGCCTCTGGCAGGTCTCTGGCCGCTCGGACACCAGCTACGCCCAGCGCGTGGCGCTCGACATGGCCTATGTCACGCGCCTCTCGGTCTGGCAGGATATCCGCATCCTCCTGCGCACGCCGGTCGCGGTGCTGTCGCGCCGCGGCGCCCACTGAGCTAGGCTGCGGGCCGTGCAGGCCCGCAGACCCTTTCTCAAAAGACACCCAAAATGAGCGAAAACGCCGCCGCCCGGGCGGGCGCCGGGCGCCTCGTCTCCGGCATGTTCTGGAACGCGATGGGGCGCGGGCTTCCCCTCCTCCTCGCCCTTGCCCTTACACCGCTGCTCGTGGGCCAGATGGGGCTCGAGCGCTGGGGCCTCTTCACCCTCGCCCTCGCTTTGGTCGGCGTCTTCGGCATCTTCGACCTGGGCATCGGCCCGGCGCTGACGCGCGGCCTGTCCGAGCGGATGGCCAATGGCGCCGAGGACACCGAGGCCGGCAAGCTGGTCGGCACCGCCATGCTGGCACTCGGCGGTTTCGCGGCGCTGGGCGCAGCGGCGCTCTGGGCCATGCTGCCCTGGCTGATGCAGAGCGCGCTGAACGTGCCGCCCGAATTGCAGGCCGAGGCGCTGACGGCCTTCCGCATCCTGGCCTGCGCGGCACCGCTCATCGTGCTGAACGCGGCCCTTTGGGGCGTGCTGGCGGCGCATCAGAAATTCGCCGCGGCCAACCTCGTCACCATCCCCGTGGCCGTCATGTATTATGTGGGTCCGGTGATCCTGCTGATCTTCTGGCAGAGCCTGGTCGGCGTGATGCTGGTGCTGGTGGCCTGCCGGCTGGCCAATACCCTCTCCTATCTCTGGCTGGCGCGGCCGGTGCTGCCGCGCCTTTCCGTCGGCAGCCCGGTGATGGTACTGCCGCTGTTGCGCATCGGCGGCTGGATGACCGTGGCCTCGGTGCTGAACCAGGCGCTGCTCTATGCCGATCGCTTCCTGATCGGCGCGCTGCTGACGCTGGCCGCCGTCGCCTATTACGCGACGCCGCTCGACCTCGTGCTGCGCATGTGGATCCTGCCGGTCGCGGTCGCGCAGGCGCTGCTGCCGGCCATGGCCTCGGCCTTCCGGGTGCTGCCGGAGGTGACGGCGGGGCTGCTCCGGCGCGGCGCGCTGCTCATGCTGCTGCTGACGCTGCCGCCCTGCCTGGTGCTGGCCGGGGTTGGCGACTGGGTGCTGGCGCTCTGGCTCGGGCGCGACTTCGCCGCAGGTGGAGGGCAGGTGCTGCGAATCCTGGCCGCCGGGATCTTCTTCTCTTGCATGGCCTTCGCGCCCAACGCGCTGCTGGACGCGATCGGCCGGCCGGATGCGACGGCGAAGTTCATCGGGATCCAGGTGGTGACCTTCCTGCCGCTCTCGGCGCTGTTCCTCTGGCTCTGGGGCATCGAGGGCGCGGCGCTGGCCTGGGCGATCCGCGCCGCCGCCGATTGCGCGGGCAAGTTCTGGCTGGCCGCGCGGCTTTATCCGGCGGCGTCCGGCAGTGCGC
>JAIYCD010000173.1 GCA_027488195.1 Acetobacteraceae bacterium
ATGGCCGAAGGCACCACGAAGGGCGCGCCGGTCCAGACCCAGGTGACGGTGATGGAGACGACGGCGCCCGGCATCCCCGCCGCGATCCAGCGCTTGCCCAGCGCCTGGGTGACGTGGAAGGTGCCGTTGAAGACGATCTCGGAGACGGCGCGGAAGCCGCGTGAGGAAAGATCCTCCGTGCGGCTGATGAAGTTCCCGGCCGCGTTGTTGATCAGGTGCGTGGGGCCCAGGCCAGCGTCGAAGCTCGCCTGGATGGCGGCGTCCACGGCCTCGGCGTCCTTGATGTCCACCGCCTGGAAGCGCGCCTGGCCCGGGTGCTCCGCCTCCATCGCCGCCACGGCCTCCCCCAGTACGGAAGCACGGCGGCCCCAGATCTCGACGGAGGCGCCAAGCGCCAGCAGATGCTCAGCCATCATCCGGCCGAGCCCGCTGCCGCCGCCCGTGATCAGCACGCGCTTTCCGGCAAACAGGTCGGGGGCGAAGATCACAGGCCGAGGCCCAGACGCTTCACGCGGGCTTCCTCGTAATTCGCCGTGTCCTGGATGAAGCGGCCATAGGCGGCGCTGTCCAGATACTCCAGCGGCATGTCCAGCCGCTCCAGCGTGGCCACATGCGCGGGGTCATGCAGCGCGACCCGGAAGCCGTCATGCAGGCGGCGGACGATCTCAGGATCCATCCCCTGCGGCCCCACGATCCCGTAGGGCGAGGTCACCACCATGTCCTGGTAGCCGAGTTCCAGCAGCGTCGGCACGTTGGGAAGCTTGGGCGAGCGGCTGCGTGGCCAGACGTTCAGTGCACGCAACTGCCCGTCCTGGATGAGCTGCAACACGCCCGAGCCGGTGGCGGAGGCATCGATATGCCCGCCGATCAGGGCGGGCACGGCGTCCCCCTCGCCGCGGAAGGGGACGTGCAGCACCTCGATCCGCTCGCGCGCCGCAAGCTCGATCAGGGTGAGGTGCGGCGTGCCATTGGCGCCGGTGTTGCCGATCTTCACCTCGCCCGGCCGCCGGCGCGCATCCGCGACGAGGTCGGCCCAGCTCTGGTACGGGCTCCCGGTCCGCACGCAGACCATGAAGAGATAGCCGGTGACATGGATGATGGGGGTGAAATCGGTGCGCGGGTTGAAGGCCATACGCTGCATGAAGGGCAGGCGGATGGCGGGCAGCGCGAATTGCGCCAGCGTGTAGCCGTCTGGCCGGGCATTGCGCATGTTGGCCGCCGGCAGCGTGCCGCCGCCGCCCGGGCGGTTCTCGATGATCACCTGCTGGCCCATGGCGCGCGTCGCGGCCTCGGCGAAGCTGCGCATCTGCACGTCGGTCGCGCCGCCGGCGGGGAAGCTGATCTGGATGGTGATGGGACGGTTGGGGAAGGCCTGCGCGGCGGCAAGGCCCGGCAGAAGGGCGGGCGTGGCAAGGGCGCTGGCCAAGAGGCTGCGGCGGTTCATTCTGGCGTCTCCCGGGGGTCTTTTTATGGAAATCCCTTCATCGCCGATTTGGTGCGGCGATGCCAGCACGAAGCGTCAGGCCGGATCGAGCCCGGCGGCGCGGATCACCTCATGCGCGGCGGGCGAGGCCAGGAAGCGGATCAAGGCCAGCCCAGCTTCCGGCTGTTCCGCCCGCGCGCCGATTCCGGCCGAGAAGGTGGTGACACGCTGGATCGGCGCGGGCAGCGGCCCCACGATCTCGATGCCGGGGATCGGCAATAATTCGCTGGTCTGCTGGAAGCCGAGTTCGACCACGCCGCTCGCGACCTCGCGGCCCACCCAGCGCGGGAATTGGCGGGCCTTGCCCTGCATCTGCTCGGCGATGCCCAGGCGTGCGAAGAGCTCGGTCGAGAGATAGACGCCGCTGGCGCTGGAGGAATAGCCGATGCTGGCGGCGTTCAGCAGGGTCTGGCGGAAATCCTCCACCGTCCCGATGCGTGGATGTGGCGTGCCGGCCCGCACCGCCATGGCGATGGCGGAATGCACGAGATCCCGCTCGCTGCCCGCGCGAACCTGGCCGGCGCGGACCAGGCCATCGAGCGAGCCGCGCGCGAGGATGACGACATCGGCCGGCTCGCCCCGTGCCAGGCGGTTCGGCAGCGCATCGGGCGCTGCGCCCATGGAGGCGCCGCGGATTGTCGTGATGGCGTGGCCGGTCTCGGCGGTGAAGCGCGGGGCGAGGATTTCGAAAGGTGCCGTGAAGGCGCCCGAGGTCATCACCTGGAGCGGGGCGGCCGCGCGTGGCGCCGCAGGCAGCAGCCCGGCGAGCCCGAGCCCCAGGAACAGACGGCGTTGCAGCATGGCTTCCTCCCTCGCTTTGCGCGCAGTCTTCGCCGGGGCGGCGCCGCGCGCAAGCGGGGGGTCTCAGCCCTCGATGCGGATATTCGCGACGCGGATCGCCTCGGCGAAGGCGGCGCGCTGCGTCGCGATGTAGGTCGCCATGGCGCTGGCATTGCGGTAATCGGGCTCGAGGCCGGAGGCCGCCACGCGCTCGCGGATCTCGGGCAGCTGCATGGCGCGGCCCACCTCGCCGTCAATGCGCTCGATGACGCTGGCGGGCGTTGCGGCCGGCGCCATCAGCCCGATCCAGGCGCCGCCATCGAAGGCGGAGAGGCCGGGCAGGGCGGCCAGGGGCGGGACGCCGGGTGCCAGCATGGAGCCGTTGCGGAAGGAAATGCCGAGCGCGCGCAGCTGCCCGCTGCGCATCGCGGCACCTGCGGCCGCCACGGTCTCGATGGAGTAGTTCACATGCCCGCCCATCACGGCAGTGAGCGCCGGCGCGCTGCCGGCGAAGGGCACATGCACCACATCCACCCCCGCCAGCGCGTGGAACCAGGAGGCGATGATATGCGCCGTGGCGCCCGTGCCGGAGGAGGAGAAGGTGTAGCGCCCCGGATTCGCCTTGAGCAGCGCGATGAACTCGGCCGCGGTCTGCGCCGGGAAGTTGGGCGGCACCACCAGCACCAAGGGCGCGATGCCGGTGATGGCGATGGGCGCGAAATCCCGCTCGGCATTGAAGGGCGTGCGCTGCACCAGCGGCGAGGTGACGATGGGGCCGGTCGAGGCCGCCAGCAGCGTATAGCCATCGGGGGCCGCCTTCGCGACCTGGTCCGTGCCGATCAGGCCGCCGGCGCCCGCGCGGTTCTCGGCCACGAAGGGCTGGCCCAGCGTCTCGGACAGGCGCTGCGCCATGACGCGGGCGGCGAGGTCCGTCGCCTGGCCCGGCGGCCAGGGGATGATCACGCGCACGGGGCGGTTGGGATAGGCCCCCTGGGCCGACGCCGAGGCGCCGGCGAGGATGGCGGGCACGGCCAGCAGGCGGCGGCGTTGCAACATCTCAGCCGTCGATGCGGATATTGGCGGCGCGGATCGCGCTGGCAAAGCCGCGGCGCTGATTGGCCACATAGTCCCGCATGCCGTCCGGCCCGTGATAGACGGGCTCCAGCCCGGCGGTGATCAGGCGCTCACGCATGTCGCCCGCCTGCATGGCGCGGCCGATCTCGGCGTCGATGCGGTCGATGATGGGGCGCGGCGTGCCGGCGGGGGCCATCAGCCCGATCCAGGCGCCGGCGTCGTAATCCTGCATCCCCGGCAGGCGGGCCAGCGGCGGCACGTCGGGCACCAGGGTGGACCCCGCCTTGAAGGAAATTCCCAGCGCGCGGAGGCTGCCATTGCGAATCAGCGGGCCGGTCGCGGCGAGCGTCTCGACCGAGTAGTTCACGTGCCCGCCCACGACCGCGGTCAGTGCGGGACCGCTGCCGGCGAAGGGCACATGCACCACATCCACATTGGCGAGCGCGTGGAACCAGGCGGCGACGACATGCGCCGTGGCGCCGGTCCCGGAGGAGGAGAAGCTGTAATGCCCTGGGCGGGCGCGCAGCAGGGCGAGGAACTCCTCGGCCGTGCGGGCCGGGAAATTCGGCGGCACCACCAGCAGGTAGGGAGACATGCCGGTGATGGCGATATCGGCGAAGTCCCGCTCGGCATTGTAGGAGGTACGCTGCACCAAAGGCGAGGTGACGATGGGGCCGGTGGAGGCTGCCAGCAGCGTGTAGCCATCGGGGGCCGCCTTCGCGACCTGGTCCGTGCCGATCATGCCACCCGCGCCCGCGCGATTCTCCGCCACGAAGGGCTGGCCCAGCGTTTCCGTCAGGCGCTGCGCGGTGATGCGCGCGGCGAGGTCGGTCGCCTGGCCGGGCGGCCAGGGCACCACCACGCGCACGGGGCGGTTGGGCCAGGGCGCCTGTGCGGAGGCCGAGGTGGCGGCGAGGATGAAGGGAGCCGCAAGCGCGGTCCGACGCTGGATCATGTGTTTCTCTCCCGGTTGTAATCGCATTAGCGGCGGTGGCCTAGCTTGCGCAAGGGTCATCTCGCGCGTCCAATCTCCCCCCGGTCCTTGAGGAATGCCCATGCTTGAATTCGAGACCCTGGCGCTGGAGGAAGCCGCGCCACATGTGCTCATCGCGCGGTTGAACCGGCCCGGGGTGGCCAATGCGCTGAACACCCAGATGGGTCGGGACCTGCTCTCGCTCTGGACCGCGCTGACCGAGGATGCGCGCGGCATTCGCTGCGTGGTCTTCACCGCGACCGGCGGGCGCGCCTTCTGCGCGGGCGGCGACCTGAAGGAGCGGCTGGGCATGACCGATGGCCAGTGGCAGGCGCAGCACGAAATCTTCGAACGCGCCTATTGGGCGCTGATGGATTGCCCCATTCCTGTCATCGCGGCCGTGAACGGCCATGCCTATGCGGGCGGGCTGGAGATGGTGCTTGCGTCAGACTTCGCCTACGCGGCCGAGACCGCCCGCTTCGCGCTGACCGAGGTGACCATCGGGATCATGCCGGGTGCCGGCGGCACGCAGAACCTGCCGCGCGCGGTGGGTGAACGCCGCGCGAAGGAGATCATCCTGACCGGCCGCCCCTTCACCGCGCAGCAGGCGCTGGACTGGGGCATTCTCAATGCGGTGTACCCGGCGGATGACCTGCTGCCTGCCGCGCTGGAGACGGCGCAGCGCATCGCCGACAACGCGCCGCTCTCGGTGCGCCAGGCGAAGAAGAGCATCCATTACGGCTTGCAGATGGATCTGCGCACCGGCTTCCGCTTCGAGATCGAGGCCTATAACCGCCTGGTCGGCACCGAGGACCGGCATGAGGGCATCGCGAGCTTCAACGAGAAACGCAAGCCGGTGTTCAAGGGGCGCTGACGTCTGATCGCCGCAGGCGTGAATCAGCCGTCCCACTGATTGCGCAACCAAGCCACGTAATCCGCCACACCTTGCTCCAGCGAGGTGGGCGCGTGCGGGTAGCCGGCCTGGCGCAGCTTTGCCATGGGCGCCTCGGTGAAATACTGGTACTTGCCAGCCAGATCGGCCGGCATGGGCATGAACTCGATCCGCTCCGGCAGGTTCAGCGCCGCGAAGACAGCCCGCGTAAGGTCGAGGAAGCTGCGGGCCTGGCCGCTGCCGCAATTGAACAGGCCGGAGACGCCCGGATTGTCCAGCAGCCAAAGCATCACGCGCACGCAGTCGCCAACATTCACGAAATCGCGCGACTGCATGCCATCGGCGATGCCCGGGCGGTCCGAGGCGAAGAGGCGGGCAGGGGCGCCGGTCAGGATCTCCCGGTACTTGTGGAGCGCCACGCTGGCCATGCGGCCTTTATGGCCCTCGCGCGGGCCATAGACGTTGAAGAACTTCAGGCCGGCCCATTGCGGCGGCTTCGGGCGGCCCAAGGCCAACATCTGCGCCACGCGCCGGTCGAAGGCGTGCTTGGACCAGCCATAGAGGTTGAGCGGCTTCAGCTGCGCCAGCTCCTCCGGCGTCTCGCCATCCTCGAATCCCAGCTCGCCATCGCCATAAGTCGCCGCCGAGGAGGCATAGAGGAAGGGCACGTCGTGGGTCGCGCACCAGTCCCAGAGCTTGAGCGAGAGGGTCAGGTTGGAGGCGGCGATCAGGTCCCCATCCGTCTCGGTGGTGGCGCTGATGGCACCCATATGGGCCACGGCGCGCGGGCGCATCGCCAGGGCAGCGTCGAGTTCCGTGGGCGGTCGCAGCCCGGCCAGCACCGCGCCCTCCAGGTTGCGCCACTTCTCGTCCTTGCCGAGCCAGTCCAGCACCACCACCTCCTCGCCACGGGCGGTGAGAGCTGCGACAAGGTTCGAACCGATGAAGCCGGCGCCGCCGGTGACGAGGATCATGGTTGCGGGTTAGAACGCCTGCCAAGCCGCAGCAAGGAGGGGTTTCGATGCGCAAGGATGGTCGGCAGCGGCTGGATGATCTGGCCGGGATGGCCGGGGGCGCCTTTTCCGTGATCGCGGGGCTGCGCGCGGAGATGGAAGCCATGGCCCGCGCCCAGGCCGAGGCGATGGTGCGCCGCCTGGAACTGGCCCGCGCCGAGGACCTCGACGCCGCCATGGAAGTGGCCCGCCGCGCCCGCGCGCATGCCGAGGCGCTGGAAATCCGCGTGGCGGCGCTGGAGGCAGAGCTGGCGGCGATGCGGCAGGACAAGCCCGCATCTGAATAAATGTGCCCGTCAATCGCCAGATGATGAATTCCTCAAGACATTGCGCTTCGGAATAAATAAGCTTCCGTGAAATAACCCTCGGCGCGATAGATCAAATCGTTAAAGCTTGCCTAACGGTGGCGCTCTCGGGCGCCACTTTCGGTGCCCCTTTCGTCTCCAAAGGGGTTCGCCATGTCAGGCACGGTCTGGATCAATGAATTCCATTATGACAATGTCGGCATCGATGCCGGTGAATTCATCGAGATCGCCGGCCTCGCCGGGACCGACCTGACGGGCTGGAGCCTGGTTCTCTACAATGGCAATGGTGGCATCACCTACACCACCACCCCCCTGAGCGGCAGCATCCCCAGCATCACGGGCGGCTATGGCGTGGTGAGCGTGAGCTACCCCTCCAACGGCATCCAGAATGGCGGCCCCGGCGCCAGCACCACCGAGGGCGATGCCATCGCCCTGGTCAATGCCGCCGGCACGGTGGTCCAGTTCCTCGCCTATGAGGCCGCCTTCACCGCGACCAATGGTGTCGCCAACGGCATGACGGCCACGCTGATCCCGGCGGTGGAAGGCGGCAGCGATGCGGCGGGCGGTTCGCTGCACCTGACCGGTACCGGCACCGGCTATGCCGACTTCACCTGGTCCCTGACCAGCAATGACAGCCCGGGTGCGGTGAATGCCGGCCAGAGCTTTGGCAGCCTCGTCACCGAGAGCCTCTCCATCAACGACGTCTCCATCGCCGAGGGCAATTCCGGCACCGCGCTGCTGACCTTCACCGTGACGCGCAGTGGCAATCTCGGCGCCTTTTCGGTGGATTACGCGACGGCCGACGGCACGGCGACCGCCGGCAGCGACTACCTGGCCACCAGCGGCACGCTGAACTTCACCGCCGGCGGCAGCCTGAGCCAGACCATCTCTGTCACCATCAATGGCGACACGACCGCCGAGCCGAATGAGGGCTTCACCCTCAACCTCTCCAACTTGGTGAACACCGCCGGCACCACGACCCTGGCCGATGCCAGCGGCGCCGGCACCATCACCAATGACGAGTTGAGCTTCGCGCGCATCTTCGAGATCCAGGGCGGCGGCCACAAGGCCGCGCTGGTGGGCGGGGACCTCGGCACCGCCGGCAACAGCGGCACCACGCGGGTCAATGTCGAGGGCGTGGTCACCGCCATCGCCGCCAACGGCTTCTACATCCAGGACGCCACGGGCGATGGTAACGTCAACACCTCGGACGGCATCTTCGTCTTCACCA
>JAIYCD010000189.1 GCA_027488195.1 Acetobacteraceae bacterium
GCTTCGAGGTTGGTGCGCAGCGCCGTGTCCTCGATGTTCCGCTCACGCGTCGAGCGGCCGGAGTTCACGTCGATGGCGACCAGCGCCTCGGTCTGGTTGATGACGATGTAGCCGCCGGAGCGCAGCTGCACCGTCGGCTCATGCATCGCATCCAGCTGCGCCTCGGCATTGTAGCGCGAGAAGAGCGGCACGATGCCGTCGCGATAGGCCTGGATCTTGCGGATATGCTCGGGCATGAGCATCCGCATGAATTCGCGGGCCTGGGAATAGGCGTCGTCGCCCTCGACCAGGATCTCGTCCATGTCGCGGGCATAGCCGTCGCGGATGGAGCGCTTGATGAGGTCGGCTTCCTCATAGATCAGCGCGGGCGCGGTGCTGGCCAGCGTGCGCTCGCGGATGTGGTTCCACAGGCCCAGCAGGTATTCGCAATCGCGCCGGATTTCGGGCTTGGGCCGCTGCGCGCCCGCCGTGCGGACGATGAGAGACATGCCCGGCGGCATGTCCAGCTCGTCGATCACTTCGCGCAGGCGGCGGCGGTCGGAGCTGGAGGTGATCTTGCGGGAGACGCCGCCGCCGCGCGGGCTGTTCGGCATCAGCACGGAGAAGCGGCCGGCCAGCGAGATGTAGGTGGTCAGCGCGGCGCCCTTGGTGCCGCGCTCCTCCTTCACGACCTGGATGAGGATGATCTGCCGGCGGCGGATGACTTCCTGGATCTTGTAGTTGCGCAGGAAGCGCGGCGTCGGCCGGCGCTCGCGCATGCGCTCCTCGGTGTCGGCCTCGGTCTCGCCGTCCGGCGTGCCGACCAGCTCCGGCGCGGGGGCGGGGCTGTCTTCGCCCTCGCCCGCCTCCTCGGCGGCTTCCTGGGTGCGGGCGGCCTGCTCGGCCTCCAGCTCGGCGGCGAGGTCGGCGGCGATCTCCTCGGCGGTGGGGGCGACTTCGCCGGCCAGGTCCTCGGGCGCTTCCAGCACCGCGTCATCGGCGACCTGGCGGGGATCGGCCTCCTCGGCCTCCTCGGCGGGCTCGGGCTTGCCGGCCTTGGCGGCGGCGGCGGCACGGGCGGCCTGGGCGGCGGCCTGGGCCTGGGCGCGGCGCTCATCCTCGCGCGCCTCGGCCTCGGCCTCCTCGCGGGCTTCCTGCTGCTGCGCCTCGATCAGGCGCTGCCGGTCGGCGACGGGGATCTGGTAATAGTCGGGATGGATCTCGCCGAAGGCGAGGAAGCCATGGCGGTTGCCGCCATATTCGACGAAGGCCGCCTGGAGGCTGGGCTCCACCCGGACCACGCGGGCCAGGTAGATATTGCCCTTCAAGGGGAGGCGATTGGCGGCCTCCAGGTCGAATTCGTCAACCCGGTGACCATCCATCACGACCACCCGGGTTTCTTCCGGATGGGCCGCGTCGATCAACATGCGCTTGGTCATGCAAGGAACACTCCGCACCGCGGCGGGAACGGGCAGGGCCCGGTTCCGGCCGGCGGCGGAAAAGAGAGAGGGAATCCGGGCGGGGGCCGATCGGCGGCGATGTCGGTGACATGCGCTTTCGTCCTCACTCGGGGGCGCGGCGCCCGCTGGTTCCTGCGCCCGATGGGGCGGCAGGGGCGGGGCGTCATGCCCAATGGCTCCACCCCCACGGATGTGCGCCCTTCGCGGGCGGACGATATCGCGGCAGTCCAGGGGCGCGGAGGTCGAGAGGACGACGCGGGCCGGGCTGCACCGCTGGCGCGCTGGCGAAACCGGCCTGATGACCGCCAGGTGCCACCCAAAGGGGCGTGCATCCAGCGGGGTTTGGCCAAGGCATGGCGCGAACAACACGCGCCCGCTGCCCCTGTTCCGCCCGCAGCACCTATCGCTGGGGCAGTTCAACATACGCGGAAGGGGGGGGGCTCACAACCCGCCTGTGGCGGCATGATGGTGGCGTTCTGGCCCAGGGGCGCGGTGCAGCGCCTCGCTTGCCCAAGTGGATGGCAGGGAATGCTGGATTTTCGTGCGAAATCCGCTAGAAGTAAGGCGTCGCGGTGGGGGTCGCGGCAAGATGCAGGGGTTCCAACGCCGATTTCTTCTCGCGGGGCTCGCCGGCCTGGGGCTGGGGGCGGATGCACACGCGCAGGTTGCGCGGTCGCGCGCGCCGCTGCCGTTGGTGGTGCTCGACCCCGGGCATGGCGGTGCCGATCCGGGGGCCATCGGGCCAGCCGGCACGCAGGAGAAGCGCATCACCCTGCCGCTCGCCCTGGAGTTGAAGCGCCTGCTGGAGAGCGGCGGCCGCTGCCGCGTGGCGATGACCCGCTCGCGCGACGTCTTCGTCCCCCTGGCGCGTCGCGTCGAACTGGCCCGGGATCGCGAGGCGGCGTTGCTGCTCTCCATCCATGCCGATGCCATGCCGGCCGGCCAGGCCAGCGGGCTGCGCGGGGCCTCGGTCTATACCCTGGCCGAGACGGCGACGGACCCGCTGGCCGCCGCCCTCGCGCGCCGGGAAAACCTGGCCGACCGCGCCGGCGGGCTGCGGCTGCCCTCCGTCTCGCCCGAGGTGCAGCGGATCCTGCTCAGCCTGATGCGGCAGGAGACGCGGGCCGGTTCGGAGCGCCTGGCCCGACTCACGGTGAATGCCCTGGATGGCGATGTGCCCCTGCTGAGCCAGCCGCTGCGCCGCGCGCAATTCGTGGTGCTGAAGGCGCCGGACGTGCCCTCGGCCTTGGTGGAGTGCGGCTTTTTGTCAAATCCTGCGGAGGAGGCGCTGCTGCGCCGGCCGGAGCACCGCGCCCGCATCGCCGGCGCGCTGGCGGAGGCGGTGCACGGCTTCCTGGGGCGGCGGGTCGCGGCCTAATTCCCCGCCAAAACCCGCGCGATCCGCTCGCGCAGAGCCTTGGGGCGCAACTCGGCATCATAGGGCAGGCCGCGGTGGAGCTGGCCGTCGCGCCGCGCCACGGCAGGTTCCTGCACCAGCCAGGAATCACGGTCGGTCAGGCCCCAGGTGAGGATGCTGCGCGCGCCCCCCTCAAGGGCCGCGCGGAGGAACTGACCCGCATAATCCGCCACCGCCGCATCGCGCTGCGCGAGGGTGGGCGCCAGAACATCGGGTTCCCGCACGTCGAGCTCCGTGACGAGGGTGGCGAGGCCGAGGCCGCGCAATTCCTGGAGGAAGGCCACGAAGGGCTCGGGCCGGAAGGGTTCGCGCATCTGCAGGTGGGCCTGGATGCCGATGGCATCCAACGGGCAGCGGCGGTCGAGCAGGCCGCGCACCACGCGCAGCAGCCGCCCGCGCTTGATGGAAGCGGCGGGCGTGTCGGCCTCGATGCCGTAGTCGTTCATGGTGAGCCGCAGCGTCGGGTCCACAGCGCGCGCGATCCGCAGGGCGCGCTCGGCATAGGCGGGGCCCAGGGCCGAAAGCCAGGGGGTGGGGCGAAGGTCGCCATCCGTCGCATCCGGATTGTCGCTGCCCGGAGGGTTGCTGATGATCTCGTTCAGCACGTCCCAATCGCGGATCGAATCGCGGGTTTCCCGGAGCACGGTGGTGATGTGCTCTTCCAGGATGGCGTTCGCCTGCATGGGCCCCTCGGCCAAGGCGGGGGCGAGCCAGGGCGGCATGGCGACGTGCCAGAGCAACGCATGGCCGCGCACACGCTGGTTGTTCGCCTGGGCGAAGCGAAGGATGGGGCGGAGCTGCGCGAAGTCGAAGCGGCCGCGCTCGGGCTGCAGCGCGTCCCACTTGCCCTCCCATTCCGGGACGATCACGTCGGCCTCCCGCGCCACCAGGGCGGCCAGGGCCTGATCGCTCTCCAGCACCTGGCCGCGCACGGCGGTGCCGAAGCTGAGGCCGCGGGCGCGAGCGATCTGGCGGAGCGGTTGGGACTGGGTCTGCGCCTGCGCCTGCGTCCGTGTCTGGGCGTGCGCGGCGCCCGGGGCCAGCAGGGCCGCGGCAAGAAGCGGGCGGCGGCCGGCCATTCCCCGGGTCACGCGGCGCGCGCGTAAAGCGGCGGCGCCTCCCGCGCCAATTGGTCCCGATACTTGTCGCGCCGCCAGCACAACACGCGCCAGAAGCCACGCGCCGCCAGGTCCGACATGCGGCCGCGCGGCTCGAGGCCGATCGCCTTGAAGATCATGCCCATGCTGCGCTCGATGTGGTGGTAGCGGTAATAGCCCATGGCCCGGCCCATATAGCCGGCCGAGCAGCGGGCATGCTCATAGGCCATGCCGGGCGGGTCATTGCTGCAATGGAAGGCGAAGGCGAGTTCGTCATCCTCCGTCTCGCCGACGCGGCCGAGCGCCACGCGAAGCCGCCGCGGGAAGGAGAGCTTCTCGCGCGCCAAATACCGCTTCATGTGGTCGTAGAAGAGCTTGAAGTGGCGGTATTCATCAGCGGCGATCAGGCGGCAGACCTGCTTCAGCACCGGCTCCGCCGATGCTTCGCCGAGTGCGGTGTAGTAGCTGGAGGTGCCGGTTTCCACCATGCAGCGGGCAATGAGCTCCCCCGTGCGCGAGCCGCGGATGGAGGCATCCGCCTTCACGTCGATCTTGTAGCCCGCGCGGTAGCGGGCGAAGCTTTCCATGTACTCGAAGCTGGGGTCGGCCAGCATGGCCCAGCGGCCCAGCGCATCGCCGTGCTGGTTTTCCTCGACCGCCCAATGATCGGCGGCGGCCTGGAAATCCGGATCGTCATGAAAGACGGATTTGAGGTAGGCCGCGTAGTCATCGCCATTGCGCTCGACCATGGCGGCGGCCTTCACGAGGGGGATGACCTCCGGCTCGACCTTGGTGGGGTCGAAGCTGGCCCAGTCAATCTGCTCGATATGCCAATGCTTCATCGCTGCGTCATGGCCTCCATGGCTGAGACATGCGCGCCCGGCGAGTGGAGATCAAGCGGCAGGTGGCGGAAAAGACAAGGGATGCGGCGTGGGGGACCCAGCGTCGGGCGGATGGCGCCAGCCTTCCGAAGCCAAGGACCGCAAATGTGGACCGCCTGGCGTCCGTGGGGCATGAAGGCGCAGCCTCCATGCCGTTAAAATCAAGCCGCTTCGGCGACTTCGCGCATGGCGCGCATGGCAAGCAGCGTGGCCATGGCGGCGTCACGCTTCTCGGGCGTGTCCATGGCGGCAGCCTGGTAGGCCGCTTCCGCGGTGGCGATGCGGCGATCCGCCTCGGCCTTGGAAAGTTCGGCGACGGGCGTCGCTTCATCGGCCAGGATGGTGACGCGCTCCGGCGTCACTTCGGCGAAGCCGCCGGCGACGAAGAGGCGATCGGTGTCGCGGCCGCCCTCGGTGACGCGGATGGTGCCGCCGCGCAGCGCCACGATCATCGGCGCATGGCCGGGCAGCACGCCCATCTCGCCCTCGGCGGCGGGGATGACGACCATCTCCACCGGACGGGAGAGCAGGAGCTTCTCCGGGGAGACGAGTTCAAGCTGAAACGTGGCCATCAGAGCATCCCCAAACAAACCGGCGCGCGCCCAGGACCCAGAAGCAGCGCCACCCTGGGAGAATCCGGCCGCGAACGCGGCCGGCGCCGCCCAACTGAGTTACCAATCCGCGCAACAGCCGCGCGGCGAAGCCAAGCCGGCTGAGCCGGCGCCCGGCGCCTGAGGGCGCCAAAAACAAACGATCGAAGAGGCCGCTTACGCCGCCTGCTTCAACGTTTCCGCCTTCTTCGCGGCCTCTTCAATCGTGCCGACCATGTAGAAGGCGGCTTCCGGCAGGTGGTCATACTCGCCGTTGCAGATGGCGGCGAAGCTGCGGATCGTGTCCTCGAGCTTCACGAAAACGCCCGGCGTGCCGGTGAAGACCTCGGCCACGTGGAAGGGCTGGCTGAGGAAGCGCTGGATCTTGCGCGCGCGCGCCACGATCAGCTTGTCCTCTTCCGAAAGCTCATCCATGCCCAGGATGGCGATGATGTCCTGCAGCGACTTGTAGGTCTGCAGGATCTTCTGCACTTCGCGCGCCGTGTTGTAGTGGTCGTTGCCGACGATGCGCGGGTCCATGGCGCGCGAGGTGGAGTCGAGCGGGTCCACCGCCGGGAAGATGCCCAGCTCCGCGATGGAGCGGTTGAGCACCGTCGTCGCATCCAGGTGCGCGAAGGAGGTGGCGGGCGCCGGGTCGGTCAAGTCGTCGGCGGGCACGTAGATGGCCTGCACCGAGGTGATCGAACCCTTCTTGGTGGAGGTGATGCGCTCCTGCAGGGCGCCCATATCCGTGGACAGCGTCGGCTGATAGCCCACGGCCGAGGGGATGCGGCCCAGCAGCGCGGACACTTCGGCGCCGGCCTGGGTGAAGCGGAAGATGTTGTCGATGAAGAACAGAACGTCCTGCCCTTGCTCGTCCCGAAAATATTCCGCCATCGAGAGGCCCGAGAGCGCGACGCGCGCGCGCGCGCCCGGCGGCTCGTTCATCTGGCCATAGACCAGCGCCACCTTGGAGCCTTCGGTGTTGCCGTCGTTCAGCTTGATGACGCCGGCGTCGCACATCTCGTGGTAGAGGTCGTTGCCCTCGCGGGTGCGCTCGCCCACGCCGGCGAAGACCGACACGCCGCCATGGCCCTTCGCGACGTTGTTGATCAGCTCCTGGATGGTCACGGTCTTGCCCACGCCGGCGCCGCCGAAAAGGCCGATCTTGCCGCCCTTCAGGTAGGGGGCGAGGAGGTCGATCACCTTGATGCCGGTGACGAGGATCTCGGCGCTGGTGGCCTGTTCCTCGAAGGCCGGGGCC
>JAIYCD010000279.1 GCA_027488195.1 Acetobacteraceae bacterium
GCTTGAAGCAGACATCGCCGATCACGACCTGCTCGCCCGCTGCCTTCTTCTTGGATGAGGTCTCGATGATGGTGGGGCAGGAACGGCCGCCGAAGAGGAGGGAGGTCGTGTCGCTCTTGGGGTCGCAGCCGATGAGCAGGACGCGCTTGCCCTGGGCCGCCATCATGTAGCTGAGGTTGGCGAGCGTGAAGGACTTGCCGATGCCCCCCTTGCCGTAGATCGCGATGATCTGCGTTTCCTTCTTCGCGGGGATCACCTCCATGGACGCAGAGTCGTCGGAGGGCTGCATGTTCCCGGGTACAGCGTTCATGCTTTTTTTCTCCAATCGAGAACCATCTTGAGGCACCGCGCATCGCCGAAGGCAGTGCGGTAGGCGTCGGGCGCATCGCCAGCGTGCTCGCGATGCGTGATGAGGTGGTCGAGGGAGAGCTTGCCCTCGGTGATGAGCAGGTTCAGCGCCGCCATGTCCTGCGCCTGCCACTCGGCGGCGATGCGCAGCCGCATCTCCCGCATGAAGGCGGGGGCGAAGGCGAAGGAGAGACGGTCATAGAAACCGGCCAGCGTGATCTCGCCGCCGCTGGCCAGGCGGCCCACCAGCTGGTCGAGGATGTTGGAATCGCCACTCGCGTCGCAGATCCGGCGGTAGTCGCGGCGGGCGTCCGTCTCGGGCGTCAGGACGGCATAACCCAGGGCGCCCTCGGCGCGGTCGGGGCTCAGCTCCCATACATTGGGGGCAGGGTGGCCCATGGCGATGGTGACGCGGGCGAGCAGCCGGCCCAGCACGCCATGGCCGATGATGAGTTCGGGCGGATGATCCGACACGGCGTGATAGGCGGTGGCGGCGAGCGCGAGCAGGATCGCCGTGTCACCAAGCGACTCGTCCACCGGGATCACGCGTGCCCCAGGTGTGACGAGGCGGCCGGCGGCGCCGCCGAACAGGCCACGGACGTCGCGGAAACCGCGCGAGCCAGGGATGAAGACGCGACGGCCGATGGCTTGGCCCGAGGCCGGACCGGCCTGCACGATGCGGCCGACGCTCTCATAGCCCGGGACCAGCGGGTAACCCATGCCCGGGAAGTTCGGCATCCGGCCGGACCAGAGGAGTTTTTCCGTCCCCGTGCTGATGCCAGACCATTCCACATGCACCACCACGTCCTCTTCCCCCGGTGGGAGAAGGTCTACGCGCTGGAGCGTGAGTTGCTCCGGCTGTGTCATCAGGACGGCGATGGTGTCCACCTGTGTTTCAGCTCCCTTGGTCGGCTGGAAGTGTCAATTTAAACCGACGACCCAAAGTGTCAAGCAAAACGGACATTTGGTCCGGATGATGTGTCATGCCGATGCGACCATCACGCGGGTGAGCAGCGGCGTGGCTGTCGGCAGCAGGCGGGGCTGGCGGAAACCCGCCGCCTCCAGCAGGGCGGAGAGCTTGGCAGGACTGCGCGGGCGCCCCGTGCCCATGGCGCGCAGGTAAAAGCCGAAATAGGCGGCCCCCATGGCCTCGGCACCGCGAGTCTCGGCCATCGGCTCAGCCACCAGCAACGTGCCGCCGGGCGGCAGGGCGGCATGGGCCGCGCGCAGCATCTGGGCCACATCCGCCTCGTCATGGTCGTGCAGGACGCGGACGAAGCTGATGATGTCGGCACCCTCGGGCAGGATCCCCGCGTGGAAATCTCCGCCCACGGCGCGGGACCGATTCGCCATGCCCGCCGCGGCGAAGCGCGCCTCGGCGCGGGCGGCCACCGCCGGCAGGTCAAAGAGGATGACGTTCAGCGCGGGGTTCGCCGCCGCCACGGCGCGCAGGAAAGAGCCATCGCCGCCCCCCACATCCTGCAGGCAGCGATGCTTGGAGAAATCATAGGCATCAATGACCTCGCCCGAGATCATCGGCTGCGAAGCCGCCATCAGCGCCGTGTAGGGCGCGACCTCCGCATCGCCGAGCGCCTCGGGCCGCTCCACGCCGGCATAGGGCCAATAGGCCGCAAGCTGCCCGCCGCCGCGCTCGCCGCGCAGCAGCGCCACGGGGTCGCTCAGGTCGGCGTAGAGCATCGCATGGTGGGTTACCATCGATTCGATGGCGGCATTGCCGACCATCACGGCCCCCAACTGCCCCAATGCCCAGCGCCCGTTGCGGCGCTTGGTCAGGCCGAGCGACTCGGCGGCTTCCAGCAACTGCGCCGCCGCCTCCGCCGGCAGGCTCAGGCGGTGAGCGAGGGCGCGCTCCTCCTGCGGGCCTTCGGCGAGGATCGTGAAGAGATCGAGCCGCACGCAGGCATAGAGCACCTGCGAATAGACGAAGCCCGCCGCCAGGTCGAAGAGCGTGCGCGCACGCCTGCGCGCCATGCCGCGCGTCAGCGGGAAGCGCCCGGCCCAGCGCCGGAAATCGGCGCTTGCCACCAGCCGGTCATGCCAGGCGGCGAGGCGATCCCGCCAGTTCAGGGGAGAGGTCAGGGCCACCATTCTCAGTAGGCGTGCGCGGGCAGGGTCTTGGGCACCAGGCGCCGCGCCTCATGCCGCATCAGCGCGCCCAGTTCGGCGCGGCCGGGGCAGGGGGGGATCGCCTCCACCGCCAGATCCGCCAATTCTTCCAGGCGTTTGACCGCACCCTTCAGGCCGAGCTCGCGCACCGCACTCGGCCGGTCATGCGCCGCATCCTGGCCGACCGGCTTGCCCAGCTGCTCGGCATCCGAGATCGCATCACCAATGTCGTCGGCCACCTGATAGGCCTCGCCCAGGCGCATGCCGACATGGCTCCAGGCCTCGATGGGCCCGCCGGCGGCGGCCGCACCCGCCATGGTGGCGCCGGCGAAGAGGGCCGCGGTCTTGGCGCGGTGATAGGCAGCCACATCCACCCGCGTCTCGCATTCCCAGGCCTGGCCGGCGACGATGCCGAGCGGCGTGCCGACGGAATCGCCCACGATGCGCATCACGGCACCCAGCCGCTCCGGATGGGCGCAGCCGGCCGAAGCGCGCGCGATGGTCTGGAAGGCCAGGACGATCAGCGCATCGCCGGCCAGCAGGGCGAGCGGCTCGCTGAAGGCGCGATGGACGGTCAGCCGCCCGCGCCGCGTCGCCGCATCGTCGAAGCAGGGCATGTCGTCATGCACGAGGGAGGCGCAGTGCAGCATCTCGATGGCGGCGGCCGTCGCATCCACCAGCACCGGGTCATCCATGCCGCAGGCGGCGGCAGCGGCGAGGCAAAGGCGCGGGCGCACCCGGGCGCCGCCCGGAAAGACAGCGTGATGCATGGCAAGCGAGAGCAGGGGCGGGGTGGCCCCGGGCGTCAGCGCCTCGCTCAATTGCCTCTCGATGCGGCGGTTCGCGTCCATGGAGGTGCTCCCTTCGAAGCCGGAAGGATGGCACTCTCCTGATTGACTGTCACGTTCAATTGACAGCAATCTCGCGAGACGGCCAAAAAACTGTCAAGTGAACCTGACCACTCCGGTCGGGCACCGACAAGCAGGACCCAGGAGACGCGGCCTTGCCCTTGGATGATTCCGGACCGGGCCTCGGCCCCGGCTTCCACCACACGCCCCCGCTGGACGGCTATGCCTGGTGGTATCTTGATGCGTTGAGCGAGGATCATCAGCACGGGCTGACGATCATCGTCTTCCTGGGATCGGTCTTCTCGCCCTATTACGCCATCGCGCGCCGGCAGGGCCCGGCCGATCCCATGAACCATTGCTGCATCAACGTGGCGCTCTATGGCAGCCCGGCCCGCTTCGCCATGACCGACCGCCCGGCCAGCGCGCTGAAGCGCGACGAGGTCAGCATCACCATCGGCCCCTCGGCCATGCGCTGGGACGGCAAGGTGCTCACGCTCGACCTCGACGAGGTGGCGGTGCCGCTGCCGCGCCGCATCCGGGGCAAGGTCCGCCTGACGCCCGGCCCCATGAATCGCCGTGTCTTCACCCTGGATGCCGCGGGCCATCACCATTGGCGCCCGATGAGTGCGGCCGCGAAGGTCGAGGTCGAGCTCGACCAGCCCGGCCTCTCCTGGAAGGGGCATGGCTATTTCGACAGCAACTGGGGTTCGGCGCCGCTCGAGCGCGATTTCCAGGAATGGGACTGGTGCCGGGTGCCCCTGAAGGAGGGCGCCGCCATCCTCTATGATGCGCGCCGCCGCGACGGCACTCGCCAGCAACTGGCACTCCGCTTCCACGAGGATGGCCGCATCGAGGAGATGCCGGTGCCGGCCGACGTCACCATGCGCCGCTCCCTATGGGGCATCCGCCGCGCCACGCAGAGCGAGAAGGGCGCCCGCATCGTCAAGACGCTGCTGGACACGCCCTTCTACGCCCGCTCCGTGCTGGAGACGACGCTCTGCGGCGAGACCGCCATGGGCGTGCATGAGAGCCTGGATTGCGACCGCTTCGCCGCCCTGCCCATCCAGCTCATCCTGCCGTTTCGGGTTCCGCGCCGTTGGTTCTAGACTGTGCCGAACTGCCCGGAGGAATGGCAATGCTCGAACAATCCCCGATGCCCGTCCTGGACATCCCATCGCTCCGCGACAAGGTCTCGCCGGCCGAGTGGCAGGCCCGGGTGGACCTTGCCGCCTGCTATCGCCTGATCGCGCTCTACGGGATGAGCGACATGATCGCGAACCATATTTCCTGCCGCGTGCCGGGCGAGGAGGGGGCCTTCCTCATCAACGCCTATGGGCTCCTCTATGAGGAGATCACCGCCTCCTCCCTCATCAAGATCGATGTGAAGGGCAATATCCTGCTCAAGCCCGATTTCGGCGATCTGAACTACGGCGTGAACCGCGCGGGCTTCGTCATCCATGGCGCCATCCACGAGGCGAGCCACGAGATCGACTGCGTGATCCACACCCACACCTGGCCCGGCATGGCCGTCTCCTCGCTGGAATGCGGCCTGCTGCCGATGAACCAGACGGCGATGCGCTTCCTCAAGATCGGCTATCACGACTATGCGGGCGTGGTGCTCGACACCGCGATGCAGGCGAAGCTCGTCGA
>JAIYCD010000026.1 GCA_027488195.1 Acetobacteraceae bacterium
AGCTTCGGCATGAAGGCCAATGCCTACCCGGAATACCTGCCCCTGCTGCATGCCGCGAAGACGCTGGGACGCCCGGTGAAATGGACCGATGAGCGCAGCGGCTCCTTCATGTCCGACCAGCATGGCCGCGACCATGAGGTGGAGGCCGAATTGGCGCTGGACGCCGAGGGGAAGTTCCTCGCCGTCCGCCTGACCAGCTTCGCCAATATGGGCGCCTATCTCTCGACCGTGGCGCCGCTCATGGGCACGGGCAACTTCGTGAAGAACGTGCAGTCCAACTATACGCTGCCGCTGATCGAGGTCCGCACCCGCTCCATGCTGACCAACACCACCCCCGTCTCGGCCTATCGCGGCGCCGGGCGGCCCGAGGGCAACTACTTCATGGAGCGGCTGATCGAGGAGGCGGCCCAGGCGATGGGCAAGTCCTCCATCGCCATCCGCAAGCTGAACCACATCAAGCCCGACCAGTTCCCCTACGCCGCCCCTTCGGGCAGCGTCTATGATGGCGGCGACTTCTCCGCGATCCTGGACGAGGCGCTGAAGGCGTCGGATTTCGCCGGCTTCGAGGCGCGCCGCGCCGAGGCGAAGGCCCGCGGCAAGCTGCGTGGCATCGGCATCGGCAACTTCCTGGAATGCACGGCGCCGCCCGCGAAGGAGCAGGGCGGCATCCGCTTCGAGAAGGACGGTACCGTCACGATCATCACCGGCACGCTCGACTACGGGCAGGGCCATTGGTCGGCCTTCGCGCAGGTGCTGCACCAGTATCTCGGCGTGCCCTTCGAGAGCGTGCGCCTGCTGCAGGGCGATTCTGACGAACTCGTCGCCGGTGGCGGCACCGGTGGCTCGAAATCCCTGATGGCCTCGGGGGCCGCGATCATCGAGGCCTCGGCGCTGGTGGTGGAGAAGGGCAAGCTCGCCGCCTCCTACATCCTCGAGAGCTCCGTTGCCGATATCGAATTCGATGCGGGGCAGTTCACCATCGCCGGCACCGACCGTGGCATCGGCATCATGGAGCTGGCGGCGAAGCTGCGCGAAAGCCATTCCCTGCCGTCTGAGGTTCCGGCCTCGCTCGATGTGCAGCATGTGTTCGACCAGGCGCCCATGGCCTATCCGAACGGCTGCCACGTGTGCGAGCTCGAGATCGAGCCCGACACGGGGCATGTGAAAATCGTCAACTACACCTCGGTCAACGACTTTGGCGTGGTAGTGAACCCGCTGCTGGTCGCGGGCCAGGCGCATGGCGGCATCGTCCAGGGCATCGGCCAGATCCTGCACGAACAGGTCGCCTATTCCGAGGAAGGCCAGCTCCTCTCCGGCAGCTTCATGGATTACGGGCTGCCCCGCGCCGATGACCTGCCGAGCTTCTCGCTCGTCAGCCATCCGGTGCCCTGCACCACCAACCCCCTCGGCGCCAAGGGCTGCGGCGAAGCGGGCTGCGCCGGCAGCATGCCCGCCGTGATGAACGCCCTGGTGGACGCACTCCGCCCGCTCGGCGTGAACCACCTCGACATGCCGGTGACGCCCGAGAAACTCTGGCGCGCGATCCACGCGGCGGGGTAGGGCGCGTCCTGGGAGGGACGCCGTCCCTCCCAGACCCTCCCTGCCAGGGGCCAAGGCCCCTTGGACCCCTCGAGAATTGGGCTTGCTCAGGGAGGGGGCGTCACGGGCGCGCGATGCCCCCTCCCTGAGCAAGCCCCGTCCTGGGTTCCAAGGGCCTCGCGGCCCTTGGCGAGAGGGGTCTGGGGAGAGCAGCGCTCTCCCCAGCGCGCGCCTATGCCCGCAGCAGGGTTCGTGCCGCCAGCGCCGCGCTGCCGGCGAGTGCGATGGTCAGGGCCATGGGCAGGGCGCTGCCGTCATGCAGGGCGGAGAGGACGGCGCCGGCCAGCGCGCCCATGCCGAATTGCAGCGTGCCGCTGAGGGCGGAGGCGGTGCCCGCCATGTGCGGGAAGGGCGTGATGGCGATGATGGTGCCGAGCGGAAGCGCGATGCCGAGCAGCGAGACGTAGAGGAAAACCATCGCATATTGCGCGGCGAAGGGCGCGGCGAGCGCGGTCAGCGCCAGCAGGGCCAGGCCCGAGGCGGCGATGGCGGCGATGGTGGCGTGGAACAGCCGCTCCCGCCCCAGCCGCGCCGCGAGTTTCGCGGAGAATTGCGAGAGCAGGACGAAGCCTGCCGCGGCACCGCCAAAGAGCCAGCCGTAATGGGCGGGTGCGATGCCGTTGAGCGTGATGAAGACGAAGGGCGAGCCCGCGATATAGGCGAACATGCCGGCGATGGCGAAGCCCGAGGCCAGCGCCGCGCCCATGAAGCGCCGGTCCCGCAGCAGGCCGCCATAGCTGCGCAGGACCTCAAGGAGGGAGACGCGGCGGCGGCGCTGCTCCGGCAGGGTTTCGTGGAGCATGAGGGCGCAGAGGATCAGCGCCGTAAGGCCGATCCCCGCCAGCAGCCAGAAGATGGCGCGCCAGCCGAACCAGGAGGTGACATAGCCGCCGATCAGAGGTGCCAGGATGGGCGCGACACCCATGACGAGCATGAGCCGGCCCATGAGGCGCACCGGGTCCAGCCGCTCCGCCACGTCGCGCACCACCGCGCGGGAGATCACCATGCCCGCGCAGCCGGCCAGCGCCTGGAGGAGACGGAGCGCGATCAGCGCCTCCATGCTGGTGGCCAGCGCGCAGGCGATGGAAGCGGCGATATATACGACCAGCCCGGCGAAGAGCGGGCGGCGCCGGCCGAGCCGGTCGGAGAGCGGGCCGTGCAGGAGCTGCCCCAGCGCCATGCCGATGAAATAGGCGGCGAGCGTGAGCTGCACGCCCTCGATGCCGCCGCCCAGGCTTGCCCCGATCTCGGGGAAGGCCGGCAGGTACATGTCGATGGAGAGCGGGCCGAAGGCGGCGAGCAGACCGAGGAGTGCCGCCAATCGGCCCGGGGTTGTCATCCGGGGGAGTTAGCCCGGTGGCGGGAGGAAATCCACCTCATGCAGGGCCGAGAGGCGCACCACTTCGGCGGGGTCGGGCACGTTGTGGATGGCGCGGAACAGGTCATGCAGGCGACGGGCGGGCGTCACCCAGAAGAAGGCGCGGGCGGGGGCGCCGCTCTCGTTGAAATAGCCATGCATGATGCCGCGCGGCATGCGGACGAGGTCGCCCGGCTTCGCGAAATGCGTCTGCCCGTCGAGGATGAGCTTCCACTCGCCTTCCAGCATCAGGATGTATTCATCCTGCGTCGGGTGAATGTGCGGCGGCACGAAGGTGCCGGGCGGCGAGTTGGCGACGAAGGAGAAGCAATCCTCGGTGGACTGCTTGGGGTGGTATTCCTGGCCCAGGATGTTCCATGCGACGCCATCGAGCCCGGCGCCAGCCTGGGTGATGCCTGCGATTTCGGTCATGCTGGGAAGCTCCCTCGGTGGTGATGGATATGGCGCTGGCAGTCTGCACCAACGCAATCAGGGCGCAAGGCGGCGGCCGGCGTTTGAGGGCGTTCACAAGACCATCCGCGCGCGAGGCGCGCGGCGCGCCCAGACTGCGCCTCCAACCCGCGCGCCCGTGGCGGCGCGAAGCCAAGCCGCTGGAGGCGGCGGCCGGCGCCTGAGGGCGTTCACAAGACCATCCGCGCGCAAGGCGCCCGGCGCCTGAGGGCGTTCACAAGACCATCCGCGCGCAAGGCGCGCGGCGCGCCCAGACCGCGCTTCCAACCCGCGCACCCGTGGCGGCGCGAAGCCAAGCGCGCGGAGCGCGCGCCCGGCGCCTGAGGGCATCAAACATGCAGATACTGCTCGCGCAGCTGGGGTGCGGCGGCGAGTGCGGCGCTGTCGCCGGTCCAGACGGTTCGGCCGCGCTCGATGATCACGTGCCGGTCGGCCAGGCGCATCACGGCGCCGAGGTTCTTGTCGATCAGCAGGATCGCCTGGCCCTCGGACTTCAGCGTGCCGAGCACGGCCCAGATCTCGGCGCGGATCAGCGGCGCCAGGCCCTCGGTCGCCTCGTCCAGGATGAGCAGGCGCGGGTTGGTCATCAGCGCGCGGCCGATGGCCAGCATCTGCTGCTCGCCGCCCGAGAGGTTGCGCCCCGCATTGGCGCGGCGCTCGCGCAGTCGGGGAAACAGCGCGTAGATCGCGTCGAGGTCCCAGCGCCCCGGCCGCGCGGTGGCGACGAGGTTCTCCTCGACGGTGAGCGTCGGAAACACCTGCCGCCCCTCGGGCACGAGCCCGATGCCGCGCCGCGCGATGACGTGGGACGGCAGGCCCACCAGCTCCGCCTGGTCGAAGGCGATGCGCCCGCCGGTGACGCGCCCGCCGACCGAGCCCAGCATCCCCATGATGGCGCGCACGGTGGTGGTCTTCCCCATGCCGTTGCGGCCGAGCAGGGTGACCACCTCGCCCGTCTCGACGGCGAGCGAGATATCCTGCAGCGCCTGGCTCTGCCCATAGGCGGCGGCGAGGCTTTCGATCCAGAGCATCAGGCATCGTCCTCGCCGAGATAGGCGTCGCGCACGGCGGGGTCGGCGCGGATCACATCGGGTGTTCCGGCCGCGATGATGCGGCCCTGGGCGAGCACGGAAATGCGGTCGGCCAGCGCGAAGACGGCGGGCATGTCGTGCTCGATCAGCAGGATGGCGTAGCGCGCGCGCAAGCCGCCCAGGATTCGCATCAGGCGTTCCGCTTCCTCGGCGCCGGTGCCGGCCAGCGGCTCGTCCAGCAGCAGCACGCGCGGCTTCATCGCCAGCGCGATGGCGAGTTCCAACTGCCGCTTCTCGCCATGGCTGAGGGCGGCGGCGGGTGTTTCGGCGCGGCGCTCCAGGCCGACTTCGGTGAGCGCGGCCACGGCCTCGTCGTTCAGTGCGGCTTCGCTGTTGGCGGCCCGGAAGAAGCGGAAGGAGGAGCCGTGGCGCGCCTGCACGGCGAGTGCGGCGTTCTCGCGCGCGGTAAAGGCGGGGATGATGCTGGTGATCTGGAAGCTGCGCGCCAGGCCCATGCGCGCACGCCTGGCCATGGGCAGGCGGGTGACATCGGTGCCGGCGAAGAGGATCTGCCCCGCATCGGGGGCGAGGGTGCCGCTGATCTGATGGATGAGCGTGGTCTTGCCCGCGCCATTGGGGCCGATCAGCGCGTGGATCTCCCCGCGCTTCAGGTCCAGCGAGACGTCATCCGTCACGGTCAACCCGCCGAAGCGCTTTTGCAGGTTGCGGAGTTCGAGCAGGGTCTCATCCACGGCGCAGCAATCCCGCGATGCCGCCGCGCATGAAGAAGACGCAGAAGATCAGCAGCGGCCCGAAGATCAGTCGCCAATGCTCGGTGAGCTTGGCAAGCCACTCCTCGATCAGCACGAAGGCGAGTGCGCCCATCAGCGCGCCATGCGGCCCGGCCAGCCCGCCCAGGATCACCATGAAGAGCAGGTCCCCGCTGCGCTGCCAGGCAAGATAGGCGGGTGCGACGAACTCGGCCGCATTGGCCAGCAGCACGCCCGCGAGCCCGCCGATGGCGCCCGCGATGACATAGGCCGCGAGGCGATAGGCATAGGGCTCGAACCCCACCGCGCGGGCGCGGGTTTCATTGTCGCGCGCGGCCTGGAGCACGCGCCCGAAGCGGCTGTGCAAAAGCGCGCGCACCAGCGCCCATACGGCGATGAGAAGGCCGAGGCAGGTGAAGTGGAAGACGAGGCCGCCCTCCAAGGCGCGGGAGCCGAAGACCTCCAGCCGGTTGTAGAGGGTGTAGCCATCATCCCCGCCATAGAGCGCGAAGGAGGAGGTGGTGAAGAAGGCCATCTGCCCGAAGGCCAGCGTGATCATGATGAAATGCACGCCGGAGGTCCGGATCGCGATGGCGCCCGTCAGCAGCGCGAAGAGCGCGGCCGCGCCGATGGCGATGGGCACCACCATCCAGGCCTCGGTGATGCGGGCATGGTCCAGCACCACGACGGCATAGGCGCCCACCCCCATCATCGCCGCATGGCCCAGGCTGACCAGCCCGCCGCCGCCCACCAGCAGCGAGAGCGAGATGGCGGCCATGCCGAAGATCATCGCGCGGGCCAGCAGCGTCAGCGAATAGCCCTGGCCGAAGCCGATGAAGGGCGCCACGGCCAGCGCCGCGAAAATGGCGAGCGCGATGACGACGTCCTGGCGCTTCACCGGCGCCCCCTCACTTGCGAACCGGGAACAGGCCGGCGGGCCGGAAGGCGAGGATCGCGGCCATCACCACATAGATCAGCATCGACGCCATGGCCGCCCCCGCCTGCCGCGCGGCGGAGGGGTCGAGAAACAGGCGCATCAGGTCGGGCATCATGCTGCGACCGATGGTCTCGACCAGCCCCACCAGAAGTGCGGCGATGAAGGCGCCGCGGACCGAGCCGATGCCGCCGATCACGATCACCACGAAGGCGAGGATGAGAAGGTTGTCGCCCATGCCGGGCTCGACCGAGAGGATGGGTGCCGCCATCGCGCCGGCGAAGCCCGCCAGCATGGCGCCAAAGCCGAAGACCAGCATGAAGAGGCGGCGGATATCCACGCCGAGGGCAGCGACCATCGGCGCATTGGTGGCGCCTGCCCGCACCAGCATGCCGACGCGCGTGCGCTCCACCAGGAACCAGAGGAGGCCCGCGGTGGCGAGGCCGGCGACCAGGATGGCGATGCGGTAGGTGGGGTAGAGCAGCCCGTCCATCACGCGCACGCCGCCGCTGAGCAGTTCCGGCACGGGCATCTGCATGGGTGCGGTGCCGAAGACCGCCTTCACGCCCTGGTTGAGAAACAGGATGACGCCGAAGGTGGCGAGCACCTGGCTGAGGTGGTCGCGCTCATAGAGATGTCGGAAGACCAGGAATTCCAGCAGCAGCCCGAAGGCGAGCGTCGCCGGCAGCGTCAGCAGCAGCCCCCACCAGAAGCTGCCGGTGAGGGCGGCGAGCGTGGCCCCCAGATAGGCGCCCAGCATGTACTGCACGCCATGGGCGAGGTTGATGAAGTCCATCACGCCGAAGACGAGCGTGAGCCCGGCGGCGACCAGAAACAGCAGGATGCCGAACTGCAATCCGTTCAGCCCCTGCACCAGCAGCAGCGTCGTGTTCACAGCCAGACCCCCGCGGGGCCCTCCTGTGGCTTAGCCACAGGAGGATGAGCCGAGCATCCAGGAAAAAGCGCCAATCCGGGGCCCCCGCGAAATTGCGAAGCGATTTCGTGGGGAATGTCAGATGCGCGCCGGCATGCGGCACTCGGCGGCCCAGGGGTCCACATTGGCCTCCAGCACGCGGCGCACCGTCTCCGTCTGAAACTTGCCGTCGGGGCGGCGGGCCACCTGGAGCTGCCAGAAATCCTGGACCGGATACTGGTTGGTGCCGAAGCGGAAGGGCCCGCGGACGCTTTGGAAATCGGCGGCCGCGATGGCGGCGCGCAGCGCGTTCTTGTCCGCGAGGTTACCGCCCACCCGCCGCACGGCGGAGTTCAGCAGGTTCGCCGCATCGAAGCTCTGCGCCGCATAGGTGGCGGGGACGTAGTTGAAGGCGGCCTCGAAGTCGGTGACGAAGCGGCGGTTCACCGGGTTGTCCATGTTGGGCGCCCAGCTCGCCGCGCTGAAGAAGCCGAGTGCGGCCTCGCCCTGCGCGGGCAGCGTCGCTTCATCCACCGTGAAGGTCGAGAGGAAGGGGATGTTGGCGAGGCCCGCCTGGCGATACTGGCGAACGAGGTTCACACCCAGGCCGCCCGGCATGAAGGTGAAGATCGCATCCGGCCTGAGCGAGGCGATGCGCGCGAGCTCGGCCGAGAAGTCGAGCTGGGTCAGCGGCACATACACCTCATCCACGACGGTGCCCTGGAAGCGGGACTTGAAGCCCGCCATGGCGTCGCGCCCGGCCTGGTAGTTGGGCGTCATCAGGAAGACGCGGCGGTAGCCCGCATCCTGCGCCGCCTGGCCCATGACCGAATGCACCTGGTCGTTGTTGTAGGAGGTGGTGAAGAAATACGGGTTGCAGCCGCGGCCGGCATAGGTGGAGGGGCCGGCGTTCGTTGAGATCAGGAAGGTGTTGGCCTCCGTCACCGGCCGCATGATGGCGGCCAGGATGTTGGAGAAGACGACGCCCACGATGAAATCCACGCGGTCCCGCTCGAGTGCGGCGCGCACCTTGGTGACGGCGACGTCGGGGCGGAGTTCGTCATCGATGACGATGGTCTCGACAGCCCTTCCGCCCAATTGGTTGTTGAGCTGGCGAATGCCGAGCATCCAGCCATCGCGCAGCTGCGTACCGAGTGCCGCCTGCGGCCCGGTCTGCACGGCCACGAGACCCACCTTGATCGGCGCGCCCTGCGCCTGGAGCACGGCGGGTGCGGCCAGCAAGCCAGTGCTGGTGGCGAGAAGGGTACGGCGGCGGAACGCCGGGATCTGGAACGCCATCAGCTGCTCTCCCAATGTTTTAAGCTTAAACGATCTCATAGGTGATCGCAGACCTGCCATGCAAGCCTCGCGATTCTCATCGTCAGCGGATGAAGCGGGTCCGGCAAGGGGCTGAGGATGGTGAAATGATCGAGGCCAGGCAGCGCCTCGCTCGTCCCGCCCCAAAGCGGCGCGAATTCCGCGCTCTGCCGCAGGAATTCCGGGCTTTCGGCGCCTCCCACCACGGCATGGATCGGCCGCCCCGGCGAGGGAAGGAGCGCGGGTGAAAGGGCGCGCGCCGTGGCGGCATCGAGGCCGAGGGCCGTGTTGATGCTGGTGGGCACCAGCGGCTCCAGCCAGAACAGGCCCGAGATGGGCACGGCGGCGGCGACCAATTCCGCCGGCATCCGCTCGAGCAGATGCGCGGCGAGATGCCCGCCCGCCGAATGGCCGGAGACGACCATCGGCCGGCCCAGCCGCGCATGCAGCGCCCGCGCCGCGGCCACGGCCTGGGCCATGATGGCCGCGAGCGGCACAGCCGGGCACAGATCATAGGAGGGGCAGGCCACCGCCACGCCCTGCGCGACCAGCCCCGCCGCGCAATGGCTGACGGCGGAGCGGTCCAGCCCCTGCCAGTAGCCACCATGGAAGAACATCGCGACGCCGCGCATCTCGGCTGGCAGGAACAGGTCCATCACCTCGCGCGGGCCGGGGCCGTAGGCCAGCGCCTCGGGCGGGTGGGCCGTGCGGAAGGCGGCCGCATCCCGCAGCCAGCCTGCGATGATGGCGGGGTGGCCAGGCACGCGGGCACGGTTGTTGTATTCGGCTTCCAGATCCATCGGATGGACATAGGCCGGAAAACGGTTTCCTGGCAGGATGGGCGGATGCGCATCTATCTCGCCGGTCCCGAGGTCTTCCTGCCCGATCCCCTCGCGGCGGGTGCGGCGAAGAAGGCGATCTGCGCCCGCCACGGCATGGTCGGCGTCTTCCCGCTCGACGCGCCCGCCCCCATGCCCTCCGGTCCGCCCGACTGGCGCCGCATCCATGCCGCGAACGAAGCGCATATCCAGGGCTGCGACGCGCTGGTGGCCAATCTCACTCCCTTCCGCGGCCTCGCGGCCGATCCCGGGACGGTGTTCGAGCTGGGCTATATGCGCGGCCTGGGCCGGCCGGTCTTCGGCTATACCCACACGCCGCAGGACTACCGCGCGCGGGTGGCAGGGGCTGAGCATGACGGCACAGCCTGGCGGGACGCCGATGGGCTGGAGATCGAGGATTTTGGCTTGGCCGAGAACCTGATGCTGGAAGGCGCCATCGCCGCATCGGGTGGGGTGCTGCTCCGCGCCTCGGATGGGGCGGGATGGCAGGACCTGGCGCTGTTCGAGGCATGCGTCATCGCGGTCCGGCATGCGCTGATGGGAAAACTGTAATTCGCGGCCCGGGTAACCGGGGCCAGGGTCCGGGCGAAACCCGTGCAAGGTGCGCCTCACGATCCTCCGTGCGGTGGCCGATCGCAGAGGATTCCCATGCCGCAAGCCGCATCGCCCTCATGGAAAACCACCCTGATCCATCTGCTGGCCTGGGCCGCCGCCATCTGGATCGCCTATGAGCTGCTCTATTATCTGCAGTTCAAGCTGACCGGCCCGACGCTGATCTTCGACCGTCTCTCCGAATGGTCGGGCATCCCGGAGAAGCCCTTCCGCCTCTTCGTGGCCGGGATGGAGATCGTGGCCGCCATCCTGGTCCTCATCCCGCGCACCCAGGGCTTTGGCGGGCTCTTCGCGGCCGGCATCATGGGGGGGGCGATCTTCTTCCACCTTTTCACGCCACTCGGCGTGGACCCCTACGAGGATGGCGCGAAGCTCTTCAAGGAGGCGTGCTTCACCTTCACCATGGGCCTCCTGGTGGCCTGGCTGCGGCGCGACCAGCTCCTCGCCCTGTTGCCGCGCCGCCGCGCGCTCGCGGCCTGACCCATGCAGCCCGCTGCCATCCCTTCGCGCC
>JAIYCD010000281.1 GCA_027488195.1 Acetobacteraceae bacterium
CCAGCGCATGGCCGAAGGCGTAGTCGGCGGTCAGGAAGAACCAGGTGTCGCCGCCCGCGCGCACGGTCGCGGCACCACTGACGCGCGAGAGCATGTAGGTGTCGTAGACCCAGTGGATGGTGTTCGCGTTGCAGGCGCGGCCGGTCAGGTCCGAGGTGGCGGTCGAGGTCGCGATGGCGACCTTGTTGCGCTCGCGCGCCACGTCGGAAACGGCCAGCGCCACCGAGGAGGCGGCGAGGCTGGTCACCACATCCACATTCTCGCGGTCGAACCACTGGCGGGCGATGTTCACGCCGTCATCGGGGCGGTTCTGGTGGTCGGCGACGACGACTTCCACATTGAAGCCGCGGCCGGCGAATTCCTGCGCGGCGAGGCGCGTGGCGGCGACCGTGTTCGGGCCGTTCAGGTCGCGGAAGGTGCCGGAGAGGTCGGTCAGCACGCCGACGCGGATGGTGTTCGCCGCCTGGGCGCGGGCCGACAGAGGGGCCGCCAGCAAGGGGGCTGCGGCGATGCCGCCGATCAGGCTGCGGCGTGTGGCTTCGGTCATGGTTTCAGCTCCCTTTGGTTTTCATGGTCCCGGGTCAGACGCCCAGGTATTCATGCAGACGGTCGAGCGAGGACATCAGCTCGGAATTCGGCACCATGTCCACGACATGGCCATGCTCCATGACGTAGTGGCGGTCGGCCACCGTCTGGGCGAAGCGGAAATTCTGCTCGACCAGCAGGACGGTGAAGCCGCGCGTCTTGAGCTCGCGGATGGTGCGGCCGATCTGCTGCACGATCACCGGGGCCAGGCCCTCGGAGGGCTCGTCCAGCAGCAGGAGCTTGGCGCCGGTGCGCAGGATGCGGCCGATGGCCAGCATCTGCTGCTCGCCGCCCGAGAGCTTGGTGCCCGGGCTGCGCGCGCGTTCCTTGAGGTTCGGGAAGAGGGTGTGGATTTCCTCGATGGAGAGCCCGCCCGGACGGATCACCGGCGGCAGCATCAGGTTTTCCGTGACATCGAGCGAGGCGAAGATGCCGCGCTCCTCCGGGCAATAGGCGATGCCGGCGCGCGCGATCAGGTCCGAGCGGAGGTTGATCGTCTCCTGCCCCTCATAGCGGATGGAGCCGGTGCGCCGACCGACCAGGCCCATGATGGCGCGCAGCGTGGACGTCTTGCCCGCGCCATTGCGGCCGAGCAGCGTGATGACCTCGCCCTCGTTGATTTCGAGGCCCACGCCATGCAGGACGTGGCTCTCGCCGTACCAGGCCTCCAGGCCCTCGACCTTCAGCAGGGGCTCAGCCATGGGCCGCACCCTCCGGCACGCCGACCGAGGCGGGATCGGTGCCGAGATAGGCGGCCTGGACATCGGGATTACGACTGACGGCCATGTAGTCCCCTTCGGCCAGAACCTCGCCGCGGGCGAGGACGGTGATGTTGTCGCAAAGGCCTTCGACGACCTTGAGGTTGTGTTCCACCAGCAGCACGGTGCGGCCCTTCGAGACGCGCTTGATCAGCGTCACGATGCGGTCCACATCCTCATGCGTCATGCCGGCGGTGGGCTCGTCCAGCAGCATCATGGTGGGTTCGAGGGCCAGCGTGGTGGCGATTTCCAGCGCGCGCTTGCGGCCATAGGGCAGCGAGCCCGCCTGCAATTCGGCGTATTCGGTCAGGCCCACATCATCCAGCAATTCCCGGGCGCGGCCGTCGAACTGCTTGAGGACGGAATCGGCACGCCAGAAGTCGAAGCTGTTGCCCCGCGCCCGCTGCAGCGCCACGCGCACATTCTCCAGCACCGTCAGATGCGGGAAGACCGCCGAGATCTGGAAGGAGCGGACCAGGCCGAGGCGCGCGACCTCGGCCGGCTTCATGTTGGTGATGTCCCGCCCGTCATAGGTGATCTTGCCGCGCGTCGGGATCAGGAACTTGGTCAGCAGGTTGAAACAGGTGGTCTTGCCGGCGCCATTGGGGCCGATCAGCCCGTGGATCGTGCCGCGACGAATGGTAAGGTTGACGCCCTGCACCGCGAGAAAGCCGCGGAACTCCTTTGTCAGCCCTTGCGTTTCAAGGATCGTATCGCTCACCCGGACCTGTCCCCTGCATATCTGGGTTGCCACATTCGCGGGCCACCTTGCTGCCTGTATGGCGAGGCAGGAAGCGGCTTGCAAGCGCCTTTCATCAACCGGTTTCTTGTGCCCGAAAATTGAGCAAAAGCCGCTCGGGGGTGGCCGGCAGGTCGAGGCGCGTGACCCCCGCCGCGGCCCGCAACGCGTTCACGACGGCGGTGGCCAGCAGCAGGGGCGGCTCCCCCACGGCCTTGCTGCGGAAGATGGTGGCGGCCCGGTTGGGCGCCCCCTCCAACAGGCGGGTCCGCAGCACGGGCGGCACATCGCGCGAGCCCGGGATCTTGTAAGTGGAGGGGCCGAGATTGCGCTGGCGCCCTTCCGCGTCCCAGAACAATTCCTCGCTGGTGAGCCAGCCCAGGCCCTGGACGAAGGCGCCCTCGATCTGGCCGAGATCGATCGCGGGATTCAGGCTGCGGCCGCAATCCTGCACGAGATGCGCCGAGAGGCAGCGATGCTCGCCGGTGAGCGTGTCGAGCAGGACTTCAGCCACGGCGGCGCCGTAGCTGAAGTAGAAGAAGGGCTCGCCGCGCATCGCCCGGGCGTCCCAGTGGATATCGGGCGTCTTGTAGAAGCCGGTCGCGGAAAGGCTGACCCGCGCCTTCCAGCAGAGCTTGGCGAGGTCGCCGAAGGTCATTCGCGCATTGCTGCCGGGCTTGGCGGGAAAGACCGCGCCACTCTCGAAGACCACGTCCTCTGCCGCGCAGCCGAAATGCTGGGCGGCCACATCCGCCATGCGCGCGCGCAGCGTGGTGGCGGCGGCATGCGCGGCCCAGCCATTGAGGTCACTGCCCGTGCTGGCGGCGGTGGCGCTGGTGTTGGGGATTTCGGCTGTCGTGGTGGCGCTGATGCCCACCTGCTCGACCGGGACGGAAAACACCTCCGCCACCACCTGCGCCACCTTGATGAAGAGCCCCTGCCCCATCTCGGTCCCGCCATGGGCGAGGCGGATGGAGCCATCGGTGTAGATGTGCACCAGCGCACCCGCCTGGTTCAGATGCGGGATGCCGAAGCTGATGCCGAAGGCGCAGACGAAGCTGCCCAGGCCACGCCGAAGCGTGGGGTGGGTCGCGTTGAAGGCGGCGATCTCGGCCTGCTTTTCGGCCCAGCCGGCATCATGCTTCGCCTCGGCATGGACGCGGCGGATGAGATCGGATTCCAGCGCCTGGCCATAGGGGGTGCGGTCCGCGAAGTTGATGGCGCGGATCTCTTCCACGTCGCGGCCCAGATGAGCGGCGATGGCGGCCAGCACCTCCTCCATCAGCAGCGCGCCCTGGGGCCCGCCGAAGCCGCGGAAGGCGGTGTTGCTGACATGGTTGGTCTTCACCGCGCAGGCCGTCAGCGTCACATCCGGCACGGCGTAGCAGTTCAGCGCATGGGTGACGGCGCGGAACACCACGCCGCCCGACATGTCTACGCTATGTCCGCCATCGCCGGCCAGCAGCGCATCCAGCGCCAGCAATTTGCCCGCGGCGTCGAAGCCCACATCCCAGCGATAGAGGAAGGGGTGGCGCTTGCCCGTCGCCGCCATGTCGGCGCGGCGGGGCAAGCGCAGCTTCACGGGCCGGCCGGTGAGGGCGGCGGCAGCGGCGGCAGCGGCAGCCACCCAGCTCGCATTGCTCTCCTTGCCGCCGAAGGCGCCGCCCATGCGGCGGCATTGCACAGTGACGCGGTGATAGGGCACGCCCAGCACGCGCGCGATGACATGCTGCCCCTCGGTCGGGTGCTGGGTGGAGGAATGAACGAGCATCTCGCCATCCTCGCCGGGGATGGCCAGGGCGATCTGGCCTTCGAGGTAGAAATGCTCCTGCCCGCCCACGTGAAACTCGCCTTGCAGCCGGTGCGGCGCGGCGGCCAGCGCCGTGGCGGCATCGCCCTCGCGGATGGTCTGGGGCGGGATGATCCAGGCCTGACGCGCGAGGCCTTCCTCGATGCTGAGCACCGGCGGCAGCGCCTCGATGCGCGGCGTGATGGCGGCCGCCGCACGCAGCGCCGCATCGCGCGTCTCCGCCACCACGAGGGCGAGGGATTGGCCGTGATGCTCCACCACGCCCTCGGCCAGCATCGCCTCGCCGCTGCCGATGGGCGCGATGTCATTCTCGCCCGGCAGGTCGGCGGCGGTGATGATGCGAACCACGCCCGGCATGGCGGCGGCGGCTTCGATGTCGAGACCGAGCAACCGCCCATGCGCCACGGGCGAGAGGGCGAGGGCCGCGTGCAGCGTGCCGGCGGGCTCGGGCAGGTCGTCCAGGAAGCGGGCCTGGCCGGTCGCGTGCTTCAGCGCGCTGTCATGGCGC
>JAIYCD010000115.1 GCA_027488195.1 Acetobacteraceae bacterium
GCCAGCACGGCCTTCACCCCATCCAGCACGCCGAGTTCCGGCGCATGCGGCGTGGTGAGGACCTTCACCGTCCAGCGCTGGACCTGATCCTCACCCGTGCTCGCCTCGATCGCGACATCGGTGAAGGTGCCGCCGATATCGACGGCCAGGCGAGCCTGACTGGACATGCTCACCACCCGCGCACCATCCCGCCATCGGTGCGCATGATGCTGCCCGTGATGTAGGCCGCCTGCTCGCTGCACAGGAAGGCCACCAGCGGGCCGTATTCGCCGGGCATGCCGTAGCGGCCGGCCGGGATGGTCTTGCTGCGTTCGGCGATCACCTCATCCACCGTCTTGCCCTGGCGCTTGGCGAGGCTGGACGCCGTCTCCAGCGAACGGTCGGTGCGGATCGCGCCGGGGGCCACGATGTTGCAGGTGATGCCCTCATGCGCCACCTCGGCCGAGAGCGTCTTCATCCAGCCCATGATGCTGGCGCGCAGCGTGTTGCTCAGCACCATGTTGGGCAAGGGCTGCAGCATGCCGGTGCTGCCCACATTGATGATGCGGCCATACTTGCGCTCGCGCATGCCGGGCAGCAGGCGGTTGGTGATCCGCACGGGCGAGAGGACGATGCTCTGGAACCAGGTGGTCAGCAGCGCCTCGGTCACCTCCAGCGCGGGGCCGGGGGGCGGGCCGCCATGGTTCTGCACCAGGATGTCCACCCCACCCATGGCGGCCACGGCGCCATCGGCCAGCATGTCCATCTGTACGCCATTGGCCACATCGGCCGGGATGCCGACGCAGGAGGCCGCACCCAGCGCCACAAGTTCCTTCGCCGCCACATCCAGGCTCGCCTGGTCGCGCCCGCTGATGACCAGCGCGGCACCCTCCGCCGCCAGCGCATCCGCGATGGAGCGCCCCAGGCCCTTCGAGGCCCCCATGACCAGTGCGCGCTTGCCCTTGAGCCCGAGATTCATCAGCCGTCATCCTCTGGAAAACCTGTGCGGACCCTGCCGCGCCCGGCCCCCTCTGGCAAGCCGGCCCGGTCCCGTTATGTTGCGCGCTCCCGAGCGAATGACCAGGAAGCGAAAATGTCCAAGCCCGTGCTGCTCCTCACCCGCAAGCTGCCCGAAGCGATCGAGGCGCGCGCCGCGCGCGACTACGAGGTGCGGCTGAATGCCGATGACGCGCCCTGGTTCCGCGACGGCGCCGAGATCGCGAAGCGCGCCCAAGGCGCGGACGGCATCCTCTGCGCGGCCGGCGATCCGCTGAACGCCGCCACCATCGCGGCACTGCCGGCTTCCGTGAAGTGCATCGCGACCTTCAGCGTGGGCTACGACCATCTGGACGTGGCGGCCGCGAAGGCGCGCGGCATCACCTGCACCAACACGCCCGAAGTGCTGAGCTTCGCCACCGCCGAAACCGCCATGACGCTGATGCTCATGGCCGCCCGCCGCGCGGGCGAGGGCGAGCGCATGGTGCGCGCCGGCAAGTGGGAGGGTTGGGCGCCGACGCAGCTCATGGGTGTCACGCTGGAGGGCAAGAAGCTCGGCATTCTCGGCATGGGCCGCATCGGGCGGGAGCTCGCGGCCATGGCGCGCGGCTTCCGGATGGAAATCCACTACCGCGACATCAACCCACTGCCCCCGGAAGCGGCCCAGGGCGCGATCTATCACGACAATGACGAGAGCTTCCTCAGCACGATCGACGTGATCTCGATGCATGTCCCGGGCGGCGATGCCACGCGCAAGTGGCTGAACGCCGAGCGCCTGGCGAAGATGAAGCCCGGCCACCTCGTCGTGAATTCCGGTCGCGGCGGCAGTGTGGATGACGCGGCGCTCGTGGCTTCGCTCACCTCGGGCCACACCCGCGCCGCTGGCCTCGACGTCTATGATGGCGAGCCCCGCGTGTTCCCCGGCTATTTCGCGCTGGAGAACGTGGCCCTGTTGCCGCATCTGGGCTCCGCCACGATCGAGGTGCGCGACGCCATGGGCCATCGCGCGCTGGAAAATCTTGACGCGGTGCTGATCCACAAGAAGCCCGCGCCGCACGCGATTGGCTGAGCGCGCCTCCCGCGCCGGCGGCTGAGCGCCGCTCAGGTGCAATCGGAGGGCAGCCCGAGCTCGGCGCAGATCGCCTGCGCCTCGCGCTCGCCCTCCAGATTGGCGCTGTGCAGCAAGTCCAGGAAGGCCTGCTCGGCCTCGCCCAGGCGGTGGCCGCGCAGGCGCAGGATGCCGGGATGGATCGAGACCCAGGGCGCGCGCCACGGCAGCGCCACCACCTCGCCCTGGCGCAGCGCCCGGGCGGCAAGGCTGACGGTCACCGCCACCACCACATCGGATGAGCCGACCAGGCCCAGCGCCACGGTCGGGCTCTCATGCACCAGGGCGGGGAAGGCCGGGTGGAGCGCGCCCGCCTCCCGCGCCGCCTCGCGCGCCTTGACCAGCGGCGCTTGCACCTCGCGCGGGGCGCGGCCGATGAAGACGAAGGGCCAGGCCATGATCTCGGTCAGGGTCACACGCGGCACCAGCGTGAGCGGGTGGCCTGGGCGCACGACGAAGAGCCCTGGCTGCGGCCGCAATGCCTCCGCCTCCAGGCCCGGGTCGCCCTGGAAGCCGCGCAGGTCGAGCAGGCCGAGCGGCGCCTCGCGCTCCAGCACGGCACGCGCCACCTCGGCCCAGTTCGCCGAGGTCAGCCGCAGCCGGACCTGGGGGTAGAGCGTCATCATCCGGCTGGCGGCGGCCAGCGCCAGGCTCTCGGCGAGGTAGCTGCCGGCCACGATATCCAGGTCCCGGACCTGGCTGCCGCGCGCCTCGCTCAGATGGCGTTCCATGCCCGCCATGCGGTCCAGGATGTCGCGCGCATCAGCCAGCACAGCGCGGCCCAGATCGGTGGTGAGCGTGCCGCGGCCGGTCCGCTCGAAGAGCGGGCCGCGCAGCCGCGCCTCGACGGCGGCCAAGCCGCGCGTGACGGCGGATTGCGCGACACCCAGCGCGCGCGAGGCCCGCAGCAGGCTGCCATGCTCGTCAATCGCCACGATCAGGCGCAGCTCGCGGATTTCCAGCATATGCGGAGTATGCAATCGCAAATTGCCAAATGACCATGCCCCGGCGGCCTGGGGCGCGTGGGATGCTCCGCACATTGAGGACAAGGCCGGATGACAACCGACGCCGCAGACATGCCGCGCGATACGCTGGAGGGCGCGCCACCCGGGATGCGCCGGGTTCCGGGTGGCGCCTTCCAGATGGGCTCCGACTCCCACTACCCCGAGGAACGCCCTGCGCACCGCGTGGTGGTGGATGGCTTCTGGATGGACGTCACCACCGTCACCAACGCGCAATTCGCCGCCTTCGCCGCTGCCACCGGCTATCTCACCGTCGCCGAACGCCCGCTCGACCCCGCGCAATATCCCGGGGCCCAGCCCGAGCTGCTGATCCCCGGCGCCCTCGTCTTCCACATGACCGACGGGCCGGTGGACACGCGCGACATCTCGCATTGGTGGCGCTGGACGCCCGGCGCCCAGTGGCGCCACCCGAAGGGCCCGGGGAGTGACCTCGCGGGCCTCGACCATCACCCCGTCGTGCATGTCGCCTACGAAGACGCGGAGGCCTATGCGCGCTGGGCCGGCAAGGAATTGCCGACCGAGGCCGAGTGGGAATTCGCCGCACGCGGCGGGCTGGATGGCGCGGAATTCGTCTGGGGCGATGAGCTGGCGCCCGGCGGCGTGCATCTCGCCAACACCTGGCAGGGCCCCTTCCCCTGGCGCAATTTCGAAGCCGATGGCTTCACCGGCACCGCGCCTGTCGCGAGCTACCCGGCCAATGGCTACGGCCTGCACGACATGGCCGGCAATGTCTGGCAATGGACCACGGATTGGTTCGTGGCGCGACATGAGGCCGACTCCGGCAAGCCCTGCTGCGCGCCGCTGAACCCGCGCGGCCCCGCGATGGAAGCGAGCTTCGACCCCCGCCAGCCCGCGATCCGCATCCCGCGGCGCGTGGTGAAGGGCGGCAGCTTCCTCTGCGCGCCGAGCTATTGCCGGCGCTACCGCCCCGCCGCGCGCCACGCCCAGATGGTGGACACAGGCATGAGCCATATCGGCTTCCGCTGCATCCGCCGGAACAACACACAAGAAGGAGGAAACCCAACATGACAGAGACGACCCGGCCCTCGCGCCGCAACATGCTGCTGGGTGGGGCCGCGGGCCTCGCCGCCACGGCGGCCCAGGGCGTTCAGCTCGCCCAGTCCCAGGCCCAGTCCCAGGCCCAGGCGCGCCCCGTAGCCGCAGCACAGCAAGGCCGGCCCAACATCCTCGTCATCTTCGGTGATGACGTGGGCTGGTCGAACATCAGCGCCTACAACATGGGGATGATGGGCTACCGCACGCCCAACATCGACCGCATCGCGCGCGAAGGCGCGATGTTCACCGACGCCTACGCCGAGAATTCCTGCACGGCCGGCCGCTCGGCCTTCATCACCGGCCAGAGCCCGGTGCGGACCGGCCTCTCCAAGGTGGGCCTGCCAGGCGCGGCCGAGGGCATGCGCGCCGAGGATCCGACCACCGCGGTGCTGCTGAAGGCCATGGGCTACGCCACCGGCCAGTTCGGCAAGAACCACCTGGGCGACCGCGACGAGCACCTGCCCACCATGCACGGCTTCGACGAGTTCTTCGGCAGCCTCTATCATCTGAACGCGGAGGATGAGCCGGAGAATCCGGATTACCCGCGCAACCCGGAATTCCGCCGGCAATACGCCCCACGCGGCGTGCTGAAATCCTGGGCGAATGCCGATGGCACGCAGCGCATCGAGAACACCGGCCCGCTGACCATGAAGCGGATGGAGACGGTGGATGAGGAGTTCCTGGCCGGCGCGCTCGACTTCATGGATCGCTCGCACCGCGCGAACCGGCCCTTCTTCACCTGGTTCAACTCGACGCGCATGCATATCTGGACGCGGCTCAAGGAAGCCTCGCGGGGTGTGACCGGCCTTGGCGTCTATCCGGACGGCATGGTCGAGCATGACGGGCATGTGGGCCAGTTGCTCAAGAAGCTGGACGACCTCGGCATCACGCAGAACACCATCGTGCTCTACACCACCGACAATGGCGCCGAGGTGATGTCCTGGCCCGATGGCGGCTGCACGCCCTTCCGCGGCGAGAAGGCGACGGCCTGGGAGGGCGGCTTCCGCGTGCCCATGGCGATCCGCTGGCCGGGCCGCATCCAGCCGGGCCAGGTGATCAACGACATCTTCTCCCACCAGGACTGGCTGCCGACCCTGGTGGCCGCGGCCGGCGACGCCGAGATCAAGCCCAAGCTGCTGGCCGGGCACCAGGCGGGGCGGCGCAGCTACAAGGTGCACCTGGACGGCTACAACCAGCTGCCGCTGCTGACCGGCAGCGGGCCGGGTGCGCGGCGCGAGATGTTCTACTTCACCGATGACGGCGACCTCGCCGCGCTGCGCTACGACCAGTGGAAGATCCACTTCCTGATCCAGGAGAATCACGGCCTGCGCGTCTGGGAACGCAACTTCACGACGCTGCGCATGCCGATGCTGTTCAACCTCCGCGCCGATCCCTTCGAGCGCGCGGATGAGAGCTTCGACTACGGGCGCTGGCGGGTGGAGCGCGCCTTCGCCTTCGTGCCGGCGCAGCAATTCGTCGGCCAGTTCCTCGCGACATTCCGCGACTTCCCACCACGCCAGGCGCCCGGCAGCTTCAGCCTGGGTGACGCGATGTCCCGGCTCCGGCAGGGCGCCGCGGGCCGTTGAGCCACGAGCCCGGCGCGGCCCCGGCCGCGCCGGGCATCGCACCGGCGGGCGCACCTCACGGCGCCCGCCGGCCCCCCATCACCTCGCGGAGACGCGAATGATCAGCCGCCGCCGCAGCCTCGCCATCGCCGGGCTGGCCCCAAGCCTCGCCGCCCAGGCGCGCGCGCAGGCCGATCCCCTCCCCTCCTGGCGCGATGGTCCGCGCCGCCGCGCCCTGCTCGACTTCGTCGCCGCCGTCACCACGCCCGGCCAACCGGATTTCGTGCCGCCAGCCGAGCGCATCGCCGTCTTCGAC
The DNA here is from genome assembly GCA_027488195.1 of Acetobacteraceae bacterium. Lineage (GTDB taxonomy): Bacteria > Pseudomonadota > Alphaproteobacteria > Acetobacterales > Acetobacteraceae > Roseococcus. Next base: position 6,043 of record JAIYCD010000115.1, read on the forward strand.
AATGACGGCACGCTCTGGGTGGAGCAGCCCGCCTATACGCAGCTCATCTTCATCCTGGACCGCATCCGCACCCTGGCCCCGGCCAATCCCGCCTGGCAGGGGGACGCCGTCCTGCGCGCCGCCATCGCGGGTGACATGCACGCCGTCATGGCCGGGGGAACCGAGGGCCTGCTGCGCCTCGCGGGCCTGACGCAGGCCGGCATGTCGCCCGAGGCCTTCCAGCGGATCGCCGGCGAATGGCTCGCCACCACCAGCGATTCCCGCTGGAGGCGCCCCTACACCGCGCTCGTCTACCAGCCGATGCTGGAGGTACTGGCCCTGCTGCGCGGCCAGGGCTTCACGAATTTCATCGTCTCGGGCGGCGGCGTCGAGTTCGTGCGCGCCTTCTCCGAACAGGCCTACCAGATCCCGCCACACCAGGTGGTGGGCTCCAGCTTCGCCCTCACCCCAGGCGAGGCCGCGGGCCGCATCACGCTGACGCGCGAGCCGCGGATCGATTTCGTGGATGACGGCCCGGGCAAACCCGTCGGCATCGCGCGCTTCATCGGCCGCCGCCCCATCGCCGCTTTCGGCAATTCGGATGGGGATTGGCACATGCTGCGCTACGTGACCGAGGGCCCGGGACGGCGCCTCGGCATGATCATCCATCACGACGATGCCGCGCGCGAATACGCCTATGACCGCGCGAGCCATTTCGGCCGCCTCGTCCGCGCGCTGGACGAGGCGCCGGCGCGGGGTTGGCAGGTGGTCTCGATGCGGGAGGATTGGGGGCGGGTCTTCTCCGCCCCCTGACGCCTCAGCTCGCCCGCACCTGCTGCAGGAAGTCTGCCGACTTCTCGCGCAGCAGCCCCGCCTGCTGCGCCATGCCGTTCGCGGCTGTCAGCACCTCCCCGGCGGAGCGGCCCGTCTCGCCCGAGGCGATGCGGACATCCTCGATGCGGCGCGCGACGGCGCCCGTGCCCTCGGCCACCAGGGCCGCACTGCGGGCGATCTCACGCGTCGCCGCTCCCTGCTGCTCCACGGCGGCGGCGATGGCGGTCGTCACCTCGTTCATCCGCTCGATCGTGGCGGTGATGGCTTGCAGGGCCGCCACGGCCTCGCTCGTGCTGCCCTGGATGCCGCCGATCTGGCCGGCGATCTCCTCGGTGGCCTTGGCCGTTTGAGCGGCCAGGTTCTTCACTTCGCTCGCCACCACGGCGAAGCCCTTGCCGGCATCGCCCGCCCGCGCCGCCTCGATCGTGGCGTTCAGCGCCAGCAGGTTCGTCTGTCCCGCGATGTCGCTGATCAGCCGCACCACATCGCCGATGCGCGCAGCCGCCTGGGCCAGCCCCTGCACCGTGCCGTCCGTTGCCCGCGCCTCATCGGCCGCGGAGCGCGCCACCTCGGCGCCCTCCGCCACCTGGCGGGTGATCTCGGCGACGCTGGCCGCCAGTTCCTCGGCGCTGGCGGCGACGGCCTGCACATCGGCGCCGGCACGGCCCGAGACATCCGCCACCGCATCGGCCTCACGGCCCGACGTCACGGCCGAGCTGGTCAGCGCATGGGCGGATTGCTGCATCTGCCCGGCGGCGGCCGCCACCGCATCCACCACGCCGCCCATCTCCCGCTCGAACTGGTCGGCGAGCTGCGCCTGGGCGGTGACGAGCTGCCAGCTCAGCATCGGTCCCACATATTCGCCCTGGCGGTCGCGGATGGCGGTGATGTTGAGGTCCAGCACCTCGCCGCCCGTGGTGATCCGCGCGCGGTGCGGCAGGCGGGAGCCGTCAGCCAGGATGGCCCGCTGGTGGCCGGGGTTGCGGTGCAGGATGTCGATGCTCTGGCCGCGCATCTCGTCGGCCTTGACCGGCATGACGTGCTCGATCTGCCGCATCAGGCGCAGCGCCTCGGGATTCACGTAGGTGATGCGGAACTCGTCCCGCGGATCGGCCATCATGATGCCGACCGGCAGTTGCTCGAGCATCTGCTGCCGCGCGAAGGCCTGCGCCACTTCGCCGCGCAGCTCTTCCAGCGCCACGGCGATCTGGCCGATCTCGTCGCGGCGGTCCTGGTCTGGCACGGGCTGCGAGGTGTCGCCGCCGGCCAGCCCACGCACCGAGCCCGCCAGACGCCGCAGCGGCGTGCCGATGGCCCGCGCGGTCAGCCAGCCGGAGACGGCCAGCAGCATCGCGACGATGGCGCCGATGATCCAGACGCTGCGTTCCAGCGCGCCCATGGCCGCCGCCGCGGCGGCCGCGTTGCGGGATGCCTCGCCCTCCAGGGCGGTGTTGGCGGTGGCGAGCGCGGCCATCATCCGCTCCCGCGCCGGTGTGTTGCGGTTCGCGCGGATGTCCTGGATGCGCGCGGCGACTGCCATCACCGCATCCGCCTGTTCCGCCAGCGCCTGCCCGGTGGTGGCGAGGCGTTCCATATCGGGCCGGACCGAGGCGGGGGCGGCCGCGGCCAGGCGGCGCCCATGCACGCGGCTTTGCGCGGCCGCGCGGCGGGCGCGGGTGGCGGCCGCCGCCTCATCGGTGGCGAGGTAGCGCTGCAGGCTCAGCCGCACCTCGTTCACGGCCTGGACGTAGGTGTTCATCACGTCCCGCAGCTCATCCCGCGCATCGGCCTCGACGCCGAATTGCAGGTTGGCGGCGGCGGCCTCCAGCGCCTGGTCGAATTCGGCGAAGCGGGGGAAGAAATCGGCGTCGCGGCGCTGGATCAGTTCCCGGCGGGCCGCGACCGAATCGTTCAGCGAGGCGTTGAAATCGGCGAATTCCCGAAGCGTCGTCTCAAGCGGCGCGACGGCGGCGGCGGCGGCCAGGCCCCGCGCATGCTCCAGCGTGCGCTGTGCGTCGGCGAGGAATGTCCCCATCAGGGTCGCATCGGCCTGGAGGCGGTCCGCCTGGTTCGCGAGAAGCACGCCGCGCAACGCATTGTTGGCGCCAAGCACCGCGCGCCCGGCTTCGAAGGCGGCAAGCCGGGCCTCGGCCGCGCGGCGCTCGGCCGCCTGCTGGTCGGACAGCTTCGCGTTCTCTCGCGTGACGAGGACGACGAGCGCGCCCAGCAGCAGCAATGCAACGCCCGCGCTCAGCGCCAGCTTGCGACCGACCGACAGATTCCGAAAGAAGCGCATGGCAGGGATTCTCCTTGTCAAGCCGAACTTGCGCACCGGTCGCTTAAAGCCGCGTGAACGCCCCCTCGACAGAAATGCGCCCCGCGCTCAATTTGCGCGGCGAACCCCACGAGGCCGCCCGGACATGTTCTTCGACTTCGAAACCCTCCCCACCGCCGACC
>JAIYCD010000028.1 GCA_027488195.1 Acetobacteraceae bacterium
GGAGGTGCTTCTATCGATGCCCTGGAACCCCAGTGGCTCTGGCTCCACAGGCTCCAGCTCAGGAGACATGACGATCGCACACTAACTTTTTGCCCGGACCGCTCAATGGGGGCTGGTCACGATGGCCCACTAAAATTCAGCCTGGATCACTCAATGGGGGCTGGTCAGTGGAAGGACGCGCGAAGTACCTCAGCCCGCAGTGCTCCAACGAGGTCCTGGCCCTCGCTCTGCGGGATGTCGCAGACATGCACATGCGCGCCCTGCCTTGCGAAGCCGCGCACGATCGCCACACCCAGCCCACGAGTCCCGCCCGTCACGCAAATGCTACGATCGACATCGTTTGCCATCACGCGCTCACAATGCGCCTGCTCAGCACGGCTGCCCTCCTCACTCGGGCTGGTAGTTGACGCTGCGCAGCAGTTCGGTGGCGCGGGTGATCTCGGAGGCGATGAAGCGCCGCGTGTCCACAATGCTCTCCGTCACCGGTTCCAGGATCTGGCTTCTCAGCCGCTCGATGATGGCCGGCTCGCGCATCGTCTCCTGCATCAGGTCGTTCACGCGCTGGTTGATCTCAGCCGGCGTGCCCTTCGGGGCCCAGACGCCGTACCAGGATTGGAACTCGAAGCCGGGCAGGCCAGCCTCCGTCACGGTCGGCACGTTCGGCGCCAGGCTCGAGCGCGCTGCCGTCGCGATGCCGAGCGCGCGGACCCGACCATCGGCGGCGGCCGGCAGCAGGGCGAAACTCGGGTCAATGAGCAATTGGGCGTTGCCCGCGATCAGGTCGGTCAGCGCAGGTTGCGTGCCGCGATACGTCACCTGATTGATCTGGACGCCACTGCGGCGCATGAAATCGATGGTCGCGAGGTGCCCGGCCGAACCGAGCGAGGAGAGCGCGAAGTTCCACTCCCGCGGCTGCTCCCTGGCGGCCGCGAGCACCTCGGCCAGTGTGCGCTGCGGGCGCTGGGCGCTCATCACCATGACCAGCGGCGCGGCTGCCGTGCGGGCCATCACCTCGAGGTCGCGCTGCGGATCGAAGGTCGCCCCGCGCAGGACCAGCGGCATGACCGCGGTGTTGAAGGCAGAGGCAAGCAGGGTGTAGCCATCCGGCCCCGCCTGAAGAACGGCATTGGTGCCAATCAGGCCGGCGCCGCCGGTGCGGTTTTCGACCACGACGGTAGCGCCGAACTTTTCCTGCAGGCGTGCCGCCGTCAGCCGCGCCAGCGCGTCATTCGCAGCACCTGGCGGCCAGGGACAGATCACGCGGATCGGCCGTGCACGCGGCCAGGCTTCCTGGGCCTGGATGGCAGGCGCGGCCAAGGCAGCAACGCCGCCGGCGGCGGTGGCGAGAAGATGACGACGGTTCATGGTAATTTCCCTCCGAAGGGCTGCACGACGTTGCACGCGCCCGGGTTGAAACGATTATCCGCCGAGCAGCGCGCTGCGCTCAACCTCGCTCAGCGGCAGGAGCGGCGGACGCAGGCGATGCCAGGCTTCCTCCCCGGTGCGGTCCGCGAGCAACGCCTTCAGCGACGCCATCTGCGCGAAGCGCGACGCACGATTGCGCATGGCGACAATGCGCGCCTGCGCGGCCTCCACCTCCGCCGTCCGGTTGAGGTCGGCAAAGTGGCGGAACACGAAGGCAAGATCGGCAGCGACCAGGTTCGATGTTGCGGTGATGCAGCCCGCGCCCCCCTTGCGCAGTAGCGGCAGCATCAGCGGGTCGGCCCCCGCCAGCACGGCGAGGCCGGGGAAGGCTTCGACGAGCGCCTCCATGTGCGCGAGGTCGCCGGCGGAATCCTTGATCCCGCTGAAAGTGCCGGGATAGGCGGCGCGCAGCCGCGCGATCACCGCGAAGGGAATCGGCACCGCCGACATCTGCGGGATGTGATACAGCACGATGCGCAGGCGCGGATCGGCCAGGCGCTGCACCACCTCGGCATAGGCGGCGAACAGCCCGTCCTCGGTGACGCCCTTGTAGTAGAAGGGCGGCAGCATCACGACCGTGGTCACGCCAAGCGACAGCGCGTGCCGGGTCAGCGCCACGGTCTCGCTCAGAGCGGCGACGCCGGTGCCAGGCAGCAGCCGGCCGGGTGCGATACCAGCGGCGACCACCGCCTCCAGCAGAGCTCGGCGTTCGTCGTTGGCGAAGGAGTTCGCCTCGCCCGTGGTGCCGAGCATCGCGATCCCGTCGCAGCCCTCCGCCAGCAAGCGCCGGCAATGCGTGACGAACAGCGCGGCATCGGGCGCGCCCTCGGCGGTCACCGGGGTGAGCGCGGCGGAGAACACACCGCGCGGGTGCAGCGCGGTCATGCGCCCTCTCCCGCCGCCCAATCCGGGGCGACGCGCACGTATTTAATGGCCTGGCGCCAATAGGTATAGGCGATGTGCAGCACGCCATCCGGCGTCTGGCACAGCGACGGGTAGGAGAATTCCCGGTTCAGCCGGTCCTTCGAATTGTTGGTCAGGCAGTAGCCGTCGCCGGTCTCGAGGTTGCGCCGCACCGGCCACGTCCTGCCGTGGTCGGTGGACAGCGCCAGCGTCATCGGTGCACGCGGCGCGCCCCAGAAGGCGCTGCGGCCCGAGGGCGGCGCGGCGGGGGCGAGGTCCTCACCGCCGATATCGTCGTAGAGCGACAGGCGCCGGCCGGTCGCATCCGCCTCGCTCGAATGGTTGTAGACGATGGCGAGCCGGCCATCGGCGAGGCGCGTCGCCATCACGGACGAGTTGTTGTTGGGCAGTTCGGTGGGTTCCGGCGTGGACCAGCTTCGGCCACCATCCGAAGACTGGCTGCGATAGACCCGATCCGCCCAGCGGCTGCGATAGAACGCCGCCAGCGTGCCGTCGCGCAAATCGACGATGCTCATATGCACGCAGCCCGTGCTGCCGGGTACGGCAATCTCCCTCCAGGTGGCGCCGGCATCGGCGGAAATCATCACCGAGCTGGTGTCGAGATCACCGGTCCAGGCGCCCACTGGCGGCTTGGTGCAGCGCCAAATCGGCAGCAGCCAATCGCCATTGTCCAGCGCCACGATGGGGCTGCGGATAAAGGTGCCGAAACCGGGCTGCTCGCCGAACAGCGTCTCGATCGGCCCCCAGCTCCTGCCGCCATCGGCCGAGATGCGGCGGCGGATGATGGCGGTGTCCTGGTTGCCGGAAATCTGTGCCGTCCACAGCAGCCACAACCGGCCATCGGGCGCGTTGAACAGCAGCGGGTTCTGCTCAGATCGCGTCGGGTCGTCGGACAGCCGCACCGCCTGAGACCAGCGATCAGCCCCGGCGACGAGGCGTGAGAAATGCACGGAGATGTCGGGCACGCCTTCCTGCGTGCCGCCGAACCACACGCAGCCCATATCTCCGCCGGGCAGCGGCAGCAGGAAGGCCGCGTGATTCTGCACGCAGGGGGTCGGGATGAAGGCCTCGATGCGCGCGGCGTCGCCCGGCGCTTGGGCCAGGGTCTCGGGGCGGTCGATCACGCCAGCGTCAGGCATGGGTGTTTCCTCAAAAGGCCGCGCGATACAGAGCGAGGATGTCCTCGCGACTCATCTCGCGCGGGTTGTTGTCGAGCAGGCGGCGAATGGCATGGGCTTCCGTCGCCATGATGGGCAGATCATCCCCGGGCACACCGAGCGCCGAGAGCCGCATCTCGATGCCGAGCGCGGCACACCAGCGATGGCTCGCCGCCAGGACATCGCGCGCACCGCCGAGGCCGAGTGCCTCCAGCACCAGCGCCGTCTTTTCCGGCATCGCCGACGCATTGAAGGCCAGGGTGTGCGGGAAGATCACCGCGCAGGCCAGGCCATGCGCGATGTGGTGCCGCGTGCCCAGCGGATAGGCCACCGCGTGCCCCGCCGTGGTGTTCACCGGCCCCAGGCAGAACCCGCCATAGAGCGATGCGAGAGCGAGGCCCGCCCTCGCTTCACGGTCCCCGCCATCGGCCACGGCGCGCGGCAGGAAGCGGCCAACGAGGCGGATGCCCTCCAGCGCATAGATATCGATCAGCGGATGCGCGCGGCGGCTGGTGAAGGCCTCCGCGCAATGCGCCAGCGCGTCAACACCGGTCGCGGCCGTCACCGCAGCGGGCACGCTCAGCGTCAGGTCGGGATCCACCACCGCGAGGTCGGCGATCATGTGACGGCTCTGCACCGCGAGCTTGTTCTGCGTCGCGGGGTCGGTCACCAATGCGCGCGAACCGGCCTCGCTACCGGTGCCCGAGGTGGTCGAAACCTGCGCCAGCAAGACGCGGCGGCCAGCGACCTTCTCCGGCCCGACCACCTCGTGCAGGGTCTGCCCGCTCCCCGGGAGCACGGCCACCAGCTTGGCGAGGTCCATCGCGCTTCCGCCGCCAAAGCCCACGACCAGTTGCGGCTGCACTCGCTCGGCCAGCGCCAGCGCAGCGTCGAGGTTCGGGATATCCGGCTCGGGCTTCACCGCCCCGAACACCGTCACCTCGCCCGGCAGTCCCAGCAGGTCGACCCGCGCCGCGTTGAAGCCACCGGCGATGACAAGGCTGCGCGTGATGCCCTTTTCGCGCGCCCAGGCGCTTATGGCGGCAACCTGGCCGGGGCCGAAGGCAAGGCGCGCCGGGCGATCAATCTCGATGGGACGCAGCAGGTCGGTCATGCGGCGGCTTTCGTGGCGAGGGCGCGGTGCGCGGCGAGCAGTTCTGCATATTCGATCGCCTCGATCAGGCTGCGCTCGCTGGCGATGCCCTGGCCCGCGATGTCGAAAGCGGTGCCGTGGTCAACAGAGGTGCGGATCACGGGCAGGCCGAGGGTGATATTCACGCCCGATAGCGCATCCCACTTCCCGGTCGCAGGATCGACATGGAAGCCCAGCAGCTTCACCGGGATGTGCCCCTGGTCGTGATACATCGCGACCACGGCGTCGAACTGCCCGGCGCGCAGCTTCACGAAGACCGTGTCGCCCGGCACCGGGCCGGTGACGTGCATGCCATCGGCCACGGCCTGCGCGATGGTGGGCACCACCACGTCGATATCCTGCCGGCCGAACAGCCCGCCCTCGCCCGCATGCGGGTTCAGCGCGGCGACAGCGATGTGAGGCCTCGCGATGCCGAGGCCGCGCAGCGCAGCTTCCGTCAGATCCAGCACGAGGCGGATGCGCTCGGGCGTGACGCGCTTGGGCACATCCTCCAACGCGCAATGGGTGGTGACGTGGCTGACGCGCATGTTGCCATGCGCCAACAACATCACGCTGCCCTTCACGCCAGTGAGTTCCGCCAGCATCTCGGTATGGCCGGCATAGTGATAGCCGGCCTTGTTCAGCGCCTCCTTGTTCAGCGGTGCCGTGACGATGGCGCCGACCCGCCCGGATTGCGCCAGGCGCACGCCATGCTCGATCGCCAGATAGGCGAAGCGACCACCATCGGCACTCAGCACGCCCGGCAGGATCGGCGCGCCTTCCGGGCCGGCCTGGAGGAAGGCCAAAGCCGGCCAGTCGCGCTGTTCTGTCGTCACCCCGGGGAAGGCGAGCCCGGGCGCCAGTGCGAGGCGTGCTCGCTCCAGCGCGGTGCCGCTGCCGATCACGAGCAGACGCAGCGCGCCGGCATCTATGCGCTCGCGCAGCGTAGCGCAGGCCTTGACGATGATCTCGGGGCCGATGCCCGCGGGATCCCCCATGGTGATGGCGAGGTGGGGCGTCGTCATGCAGAAATGCTCCAGGGTGTCAGGGCGCGGTTGTTCAGCAGGTCACGCCACAATGTGTCATTGCCGAAGGCACCGGACTTCGAGACGACGGTGACACCGTCCCAAGCGCCGCCGCGCAACACCGAGCGCGGCACGCCAGGCTGAACAATGCCTACCGCTTCCAGCCCCCGCGCGCCGACCGCAGCGCAGATCGCGCGCAGCGTCTCTCCGCCCGCCGCGATGAGCGTGCCGGGCGGCGGCAGTCGTTGCGTGAGCCCCGCCATCGCCGCGGCGATGCGTCGCGCGGCGTCGGCGCGGTCGAGGCCATCGGACAGCGCGACGCGCACCATCGCCACACCAGCCTTGTCCATCATGCACGCAACACGCGCAGCATCCGGTTGGTCGCCGGCCACGATGCTGATGGCGCAGTCACCGCAGGCGGTGATCTGCCGCGCCGTCACCGCCTGGTCGGAGCCAAACAGACCCAGTACCGGGCCATGCAGCGCCGTGCTGGCCTCTGCAGTCGCGGTGTCGGCCAGCGCTCGCGCCAGGCCGCCACTGCCGCACCACAACACCGGCCCCGACGCGGCGCGACCGAGTGCGACGATACCGGCAAGGTCCGCGTCCTCCTCCACATCGAAGACCGACAGGCCGGGCGGCAGAGGCGCTGAAGGATGACCTCGTCGCGCCTGCAATCCTGCCGCGGCGAGCAAGGCATTCAGGTCGGGCGCGACGCTTTCGGGCGCCCCGCTAGCTTGCCGCACCAGCACGCGGCCGCCGCGCGTGATGCGCCCCTGCGCGGGAAAGGCGGGGGCGAGCACGACGTGTCGCCAGTCACCGACTGCCATGCAGGTGGCCAACTCTGCCGCAACATGGCCGCGCAGCAGGCTATCGATTTTCTTGAAGGCGATGTCCGCGCCGCACAGCATTGGCGCGAGCATGTGCAGCCTCGCGACCGCACCATCGTGCGAGGCTTCCCGCGTGCCGGCATCGATCGCGAGACTGCCCGCCACGTCAACGTCATCCGTCCAGCGCAGCGGCACCGGGCCACACAGCCCGGTCAGCTCGGCCGCGGAGTCCAGCGCGCCGGTCAGGTCGTCAGCGATCAGGCGCAGCACTGGCCGGGTCATCGCATCGTCCCGCCAGGCCCGATGGTGCCGAGCGACAAACGCAGCGCGGTGCCAAGCTCCTCCGCCAGGGCGCGGGCGCGCGGCGCGGTCTGGGTGATGAAATCGGGTAGCGCCAGCCGGCCGCCGCCAATAGTCAGGCTCACCCCGGCCGCCGGCGCGCCATGCGCATCAAGCACCGGGGCCGCGACGGTGCGCAGGCCGTAGGCGTTTTCGCCATCCGAGACCGCGTAGCCGCAGGCGCGCACCGCATCCAGCCGCTCCAGCAACGCATCGAGGTCCGTCAAAGTGCGGTCGGACAGCTTCACCCGCGGCACGCTTTCGAGTTGCGCGACCTGCTCGTCGCGCGGCAGCCAGGCCAGGATCGCCTGGCCCAAGGCGGTGGCATAGGCGCCGATGCGCGTGCCGGGGCGGCGCACAACACCATGGTGCTCCAGCCCCGCCTCGACACGAGCGAGGTAGATCACCTCCCCCTTCTCCAGCACGCCGAGGGAGCCGGCATCGGCCACGGCCGGAACCAGTTCGCGCAGCAGCGGAAGGGCATGCGTGGGCAGGTCGCCGGCCGAGAGCGCGGCGTAGCCAAGCTCAAGGCACTTCAGCGTCAGCCGGAAGCGCCGCCCTTCCGGCACGGGGCGCAGGTAGCCGAGATCGACCAGGGTGTGAATCAGGCGGAAGGCAGTGCCGCGGTCATGCCCGCTCAATCCTGCGACTTCGGCGACAGTCAACTCGGGACGCCCGGGCCCGAAGGCCTTAAGCACCGCGAAGGCCTTCGCGACAGACTGCACCAGGTTCTTGGGGTTCTCGACTCGACCCCCTGTGCCGTCCACCGCTGACTCTCCCCTTCGCACATGATCGGATTGCGAACACTTGTTCGTTTTGTAGGGACTCGTTATCTGGTGCTCACCCGCCCTGTCAAGCGGATCGCATGAGCCAAGGAGATAACGCCGCGTGACACCAGAATCAGCCGAGAGGCACGCCATCGTCACCGGCGCCAGCTCCGGCATTGGTGCAGCCCTCGTCGCGCGGCTGCTGCGGGAAGGCTGGCGGGTCACTGGCCTCAGCCGCACCGATCCCGGCCTGGCCAATGCCCGTTACATGCACCGCGCAGTGGATCTGCTCGACGCAACGGCTCTGTCCGCCGCGGTGGCAGACCTGAGCCCCACCGCCTTCGTGCACGCCGCAGGCCTGATGCGCGGCGGCGTGGTGGGCGCGCTGGATGCGGAGGCGGGGCGTATGCTGTGGCGCCTGCATGTCGAAGCGGCGTCGCTGCTGGCGGACCTGCTGGTGACGCGCATGCCGGATGGCGGACGCGTTGTGCTGCTCGGCAGCCGCACCGCCGCGGGATCGGCCGGGCGCAGCCAATACGCCGCAACCAAGGCCGCGCTGGTTGCCATGGCACGATCCTGGGCGATCGAGCTCGCGCCGCGCGGCATCACGGTGAATGTCGTCGCACCCGCAGCGACCGACACGCCGATGCTGCGTGACCCGGCGCGCAGCGCCGTGGCGCCGAAGCTGCCGCCGATCGGGCGCTACATTAGCCCGGAAGAGGTCGCGGCGCTGACGGCCTTCCTGCTCGGCCCAGAGGCTGGCGCGATCACCGGCCAGCAGATGCTGATCTGCGGCGGCAGTTCGCTGTGACAATGCGGAGGGCGCCGGTTCAATAGCGCGCTTCTGAGGTCGCCGGTTACAGCGCGGTCGCGTTCGTTCGCCTGGTTCGAATTCCACCACATGCGGCATCGCGCCTCACGACCAGCGACCAGCGACCGCCTGTACCGAGTCGCACCTCCTGCGCCAGTTTTCAGACGAGTAGCACTCTCCGCCTGATAGGCCGCCACGCCGGGTGGCAGGTTTCCTGGGGTTTTTGGGGCAGACCTGTTGACTGGCTCCGCGCGGAGACGGCGGAAATTCGCTCTCCTGAGGCCAATTCTCTCCGGACATCCTGATTTGGCCGATCTAGTACGGAGCGCAAAAACCTAGGTGAATGAACGGTTTCAGCGCGGTCAGCACTTGCCCCGGTTCGAACCCCACTTGCCCGAAATCCTTACTTCGAGAGCGAATATTTTGGTACGCTGGCGGCGCATCTTCGCACGTCCGGGATGAATGCCGCTTCCCGATTCGCTTCAGTTACTCGCAGGCCGGCCCATTTTCGATTTTGGGAAAGTGCTACATGCCAAGCCGCATCGCCGTGCACACCGGTCACCGGCGAGAAAGCCGAGCCGTAGGCGCTGCCGTGCCGGATGCCTCAGAGCACCCGATGCGACCGGCCGCCGAAGTCACCCCGGCTTACTCGGGCCTGATGCCTGCACTCCTCGCGACCTCCCGCCACGTGGCCAGCTCTGTCCGGATCCGGGTTGCGAAGTCCTGCGGCCCGACGAAGTCCGGGACTGCCGCCTGCGTCGCGAGTTTCGTTCGAGTGTCTGTCGTATTGGCAAGCGCCTCCAGGTCCCGGGCGATGCGTGCAACCAGAGCCGGCGGCGTTCCCGCCGGCGCCATAATGCCAAACCAGACACTAGAATCCGGGACGGGGTGACCAAGTTCCGCCATGGTCGGTACGTTCGGCAGTTCGGCTGCACGCCGCGACCCAAGCACAGCGACCGGGCGGATGTGCCCTCCCTGGTATGGACCCACGGCACCCGCCATCCCATGGATCAACAACGGCACACGGCCGCCGATCACGTCCTGCATCAGCGGAGCTGTGCCACGGTACGGTACATGCGTAAGCGAGATGCCGAGCGCCCGGCACAGTGTTTCTCCGCCGAAATGCCCGGTACCGCCCACGCCGGTGGTGCCATAGGCCAGCGCACCGGGCTGTGCCCGGGCAGCGGCAGCAACCGCTCCCAAGTCGCGCCAGGGCTGGTTGGCGGCACACCAGAAGACGTTGGGCGAACTGCACAGGGTACCGACAGGTGCAAAGCTCTCCGGCAGCGCATAGGGAAGGCTGGGATGAATGGCGCCGTTGAGGATGAGCGCGTTGGAGGCGAAGAAGAGGGTCAGGCCGTCAGGCGCAGCGCGAGAAACCCCCTCTGCCGCGACGGAGGATGAGGCGCCGGCGCGGTTCTCCACAACGACAGTCTGCCCCCACGCGGCCTGCAGCCCATTGGCAGCCACACGTCCAATGAAGTCGGTCGGGCCGCCGGGCGGGAAGCCAATCAGCATTCGGACCTGCCTGTCCGGCCAGGAAGCTTGCGCCCGAACAGAGGCCGTCGCAACAAGACCCGGCAAGGCAAGCAAGGCGCGGCGTCCGGCCAAAGGGATCAATCTCACGTTCGTCTGCCCTCCCAGCGGCGGCTTGCAGCAGCTTGGTCGCCGTCGCGCGCCCAAACGGTAACGTCCCAACCAATTGGCGGCGAGGGCCGTCAGACTTGCAGTACGCAGATAACGCGAAAAGCAAGACCCGCATTGGCCTTCCGGCCCTACCGACGCGGATGCTGGGCCATCACGCCACCGCCCTCCCTCGGATCTCTTCCAGCATCCTGATCAACTCCGCCAGTTTCCGTAGGAGCCGCACTATCCGCCTGACTGACCGCCCCGCTGAGTGTCAGGCTTCCTAGGGTTTTCAGGGCAGACCACGCCTAGGGGCTGGCCCGTCCTTAGCGCGAGGTGGATCGTCAGGCGGCGATGATCGGGCATCTCAACGCCTTTGACATGTGCGTAACAGTCTCGGGCTTCGCCATCCTCTGTGCGCTGCTGGTGCGCGCCAAACGGCTGTGAAGGGCAGGCTGGACGGCCGCCCCTATCGCCTGCGAACCTCTCCAGCAACGGTCGTCAGGAAGGCACCGAGACGGAGGGGAGATCCATGTTTGACAAGATTGCGGCGCCCGCCTGGGCGCTCGGCGCCATCCTCATGGCCGCGCCGGCCATGGCCCAGACGCCACCGGTGCAGACCTGCCAGCTCGGCGACCTCCGGCTGGAGAGCGGCCAGGTCATTCCTAATTTCCGGATGACCTTCATCACCCACGGCACGCTGAATGCCGATCGCTCGAACGCCATCCTCTCCCTGCATGGGTTGCGCGGGGACCGCACCACGCAATCCGCCTGGGCGGGGCCCGGTGAGGCGCTGGATACGACGAAGTACTTCGTCATCCAGCCGGATACGCTGGGCGTCGCCTCGCTCGACCCCAATGCCACGACCTCGCCCACGCGGTCGGGCATGAACATGAACTTCCCGCGCTTCACCATGCGGGACATGGTCCAGGCGGAATACCGCATGGTGACGGAATGCCTGAACATCCGCCGCCTGGTCGCGGTGACCGGCACGTCGATGGGCGGCATCGGCTCGCTGCAATGGGCGGTGCAATATCCGGACTTCATGCAGGCGGTGATTCCGCTGGTGCCGCAGGCGCATGCCAATCGCCAGGTGAACTTCATCTGGGAGTCGGCGCGCCAGGCCATCATGCTCGATCCGAAGTGGCGCGACGGCAATTACCCGAATGATGATCCGCCGCGCCGCGGCACGGGCGTCGGCATGATCATCCAGAACGCCTTCGGCATCTCCGCCGGCGGCTATGAGGCGCTGTTCCGCGATGCGGGCGCGGTGCACCGCAACTACGCCCAGCAGGTCGATCAGATCGGCAACACGACCCAGGCGCGCGACTGGATCTACCGGACCTGGGCGATCGAAAGCCATGACATCGCGGCTGCGGCCCCTTTCAATGGTGATCTCGCCGCGGCGTCACGGACCATCCGCGCGCGGCTGCTGCTGATCCCCAATTGCTTCGACCAGTTGCTGCCCCCCGGCGAAAGCGGCGTGATGACCGTGGCCATGCACGCGCCGGATGCCAAGCTGGTGGATATCGACGATCTCGGCGGCCATGGCGGCACGCGCAGCCCCCGCGGCATCGCCAGCATCACGACCGAGATCCGCGACCTGCTGCAACGCATCGAGGAAGGGCGGCCCGGCTTCGGCGGCCCGCGCTATCCCCGCCATTGGGCGCGCCCGGACCGCTGCCCGGGTTGAGCCGCAGCAACGAGGCCGCATGGACCGCCTGACCGCCCTCCGGCTGTTCCTGCGCACCATCGATCGCGGCGGCATCGCGGCGGCGGGGCGTTCGCTCGGCCTCTCGGCGACGGCGGCGTCGCGGGCGCTGCGCGAGTTGGAGGACGATCTCGAACTGCGCCTCTTCGACCGCACGACGCGCCATGTCGCGCCCACCGAGGCCGGACGGCGCCTCGCGGCCCACGTCGCGCCTTTGCTCGAGGGGCTCGACGCCGCCATGGTCGAGGCGCGGGAGATGCATGAGGAAGCGACGGGCACGCTGCGCATCCTGGCCCGGCGTTCCTACGCGCTGCGCCATGTGGTGCCGCATCTCGCCGCATTCCGCGCGGGGCATCCGCGGGTGGAGATTGACCTCGCGCTCACCGAGCAGACCGGCCTGGTGCCGGCGCAAGGGGTGGACCTCGTCATCCGCCTGGGCCTGCCCGCCGGCAAATCCTACACCGGGCATGCCCTGGCCTCGGGCCGGCGCATCCTCTGCGCCAGCCCCGGCTATCTCGCGCGGCACGGCGCCCCGACCACGCCGGAGGCCATCCTCCAGCACCCCTGCCTGACCTATCGCCAGGAGGAGGAGGCGCCGGTCTGGGTCTTCGCCACCACGTCCGGCGGGCGGCAGGAGATCGCGGTCAGCGGCCCCTTCCGCTCCAACAGCGGCGAGGCGCTGCGCCAGGCCGCGCTGGACGGCATGGGGCTGGTGCTGCTGCCGGAATGGATGGTGGGCGAGGATGTCACCGCCGGCAAGCTCACCGAACTGCTGCCGGAGTGGCCCGCCTGGCCCGAGCGCTACCAGGCCGAGATCCACGCCGTGCATGCCCGCGCCGAGCGGATCCCCGCCAAGATCGCCGCCTTCGTCGCGCATCTGCTGGCGAAGACCGCCTGACCGCCCCTGCATTCTGCCGAGAATCGGCAGAGTGTTTCCCCAAAATGCTGCCTGGCGCCGGGATGCGCCGCCGCGCCATGGTGCGGAACGAAGGAAACACCCGATGCTCGAGATCACACCGCTCACCCCCATCCTCGGCACCCGCATCACGGGTCTCGACATCGCCCGCGGGGTGGATGGGCCGACCATGGCCGCGCTGCGCGACGCGCTCGACCGCTTCTCGGTACTGGTCTTCCCCGACCAGCACCTGGACGACGCGGCGCAGATCGCCTTCAGCGAGGGTTTCGGGCCTCTGGAACGCACGCGGCCGGGTGCGCCCGGGGCGGGCAGCCCGGTGATCATCCTCTCCAATATCGGCCCGGCCGGCGAGATCGCGCCGCTCACCGACAAGCAATTGCTGAACAACAAGGCCAATCGCTTCTGGCACCATGATTCCTCCTTCAAGCCGGTGCCGGCCCATGCCTCGCTACTTTCGGCGCGCGAGATCCCCTCGGCCGGCGGGGACACCGAATTCGCCTCCATGCGTGCGGCCTTCGCGGCGCTGGACCCGGCCGAGCAGGCGGGGTTGCGCGGCCGCGTCGCCATCCACGACTTCGGCTGGTCCCGCGCCCGGGTGGATGCCACGCTGGTGAGCGAGGCCGAGCGCCACCAGCACCCGCCGGTGCGCCAGGCCCTGGTGCTGGAAGAGAATCCCTATGGCCCCGCGCTCTATCTCGGCGCCCATGCCCGCGGCATCGAGGGCATGGATGAGGCGCAGTCCCGCGCCCTGATCGAGCGCCTGATGGCGCATGCGACACAGCCCGCCTTCACCTATGCGCATCGCTGGCAGCCGCATGACCTCGTGATGTGGGACAATCGCGCCGCGCTGCACCGCGCCACCCCCTTCGCGACAACGACGGAACGCCGCCACATGGTGCGCACCTGCGTCGCCGGCATCGCGCCGACCCTCGCCGCCGCCGCGTGAGCGCCGCGCGTTTCGAGGGCGATTGGGACCACATCATCATCGGCGGGGGAAGCGCCGGCTGCGTGCTGGCCAACCGCCTCTCCGCCGACCCAGCCCGCCGCGTACTGCTGCTGGAAGCCGGCGGTGAGGCGGCACCCCTACCTCCAGGTCCCCGCCGGATTTCTGAAGACCTTCCGTAACCCGCGCTTCAAGATGCAAGGCAACCGGCGCTTCGTGGCCGATGCGCCAACCCCGGCGGCCGACTACGTGACGCGCCGCCGCGCGCTCCGCAGCGGCCAGGCGCCCTTCGCCGCCATCCTCGGCTGCGCCGACAGCCGTACCCCGCCCGAGACCCTGTTCCGCGCGACGCTGGGCGAGGTCTTCACCGTGCGCATCGCCGGCAATTCGATCCCCCCCGACGGACTGGGCAGCCTGGAATACCCGACCACTGCGCTGGGCGTCTCCCAGATCGTCGTGCTCGGCCATAAGCGCTGCGGCGCGGTGAGCGCGGCGATCCAGGTGGCCGAGCAGGGCACGCGGCTGCCCGGCGCGCTGATGGCGGTGGTCCAGCCGATCCTCCCCGCCGTGGCGGAGGCGCGGCGCAGCAACCCCGCGAACCTGCTGGACGCCACGGTGCTGCTGCATGCCCGCATGACCGCCCGGCGGCTCCGCAATGAGCCCTCGGCCCTCTCGCCGGCCCTCGCCTCCGGCGCGCTGCAGGTGCAGGCGGCATATTACGCACTGGAGCACGGACAGGTGACGCTTCTCGACGCCTGAGCTTCGCGTACCGCATTTCTCGCCCCGCATCCTCGCCTCGGCCGGGCCGCCCATCCCGGCCGCCCGCGCCTGGGCGACGCGCGACCGGGGCCAGCGCGGCCCGGCGCTCGATCTGACGCAGGCCGTGCCCGGCTACCCGCCGCATCCGGAGCTGCTGGCGCGCCTGGGCGAGGCGGCGGCGGATCGCGCGGGGGCGGGCTACGGCCTGATCGCCGGTGACGAAGCGCTGCGCGCGGCCCTGGCCGAGGATGCGAACGGCTTCTACGGCGCCCCGATCGAGCCGGGGCATGTCGCCATCACCGCCGGGTGCAGCCTAGCCTGCGCCATGGCGATGAAGGTACTCGTTCCCACGCCCCGGTATGTCAACCACGACATGGCACTGACCTTGGCGGGGGTGGAAGCGCGCCCCCTGCCCTGCCGCGCGGGGGGCGGCATCGTGCCGGACGTGGCCCCGCCTGCCAGGCTGGCGGATGACCGCAGGATCATGCAGGCCCGCCCGACCGTCTGCCGCGCCGCGCTCAAGGCCGACTGGATCGACGCAATGGGGAGCTGCTTCGCCTATCTGCGCCTGCTCGCCGGCGCCTCGGACGCGATGGCGGCGGCGGGAAACCTCGCCGCCTAGGCGGGGCTGATGGCGCTGGCCGGCCCCTTCTTGGGCCCGGACCAGGAGAGCCACCTGCGCCTGGCCTTCGCCAATGCGCAAGCCGAGCGGCTGGCGGAATTGCCGGCGCGGCTGGCCGGGCTCGTTCAGACCGGGATGGATTGAGATGGAGCCGCAGCAATGCGCCCGGATCAGCCGGAGACGCGGATGCGCGCATCCGCGGCGGCCTGGGAGATGCGATGCATCATGCCGACCAGCGGGCGATTGTCGGACAAGCTGTAGAGGAACGCATTTTCCGCGAAGGCGTCGCGGTGATAGCGTCCGCTGGGCTGCGGGCCGCCCGGATAGGTCAGCCGCAGGAACTGCAGCAGCAGGTATGAACGGATCAGATGCACGCCGACAAGTTCGCGCAGCAGGATGACCGTCTCGATCTCCCGCTCGATGTGGAGAAGGATATTGGCGGCGTTGAACAGCGCGCCGCGGCGACGGATGATCAGGCGGTCCGGGAAGAGCAGCAATTCGCCGCCGATGCCCCGCAGCGCCGCGAGCTGGGGTCCGCCTCCGGGCTGCGTCATCGAAAGGGCCGGATCATGAGGGGCACTGCCGGTGCCAGCCTAAGGCAGATCGCCCATGGCTGGGAACAGCCATGGTGTTAATCTGGCCGGAGCAGCGGCGCCAGGGCGGTGTCCCTTCACCTGGAAACCGCTCTAGTTGGCCCTTGCGGACCCCGCAGGATCGCTGGCGAGCCGGTTCTCATCATAGACGTATGCGGCCACCCCGCCGCCCGCCGCCCCGAGGAGCGCGAGACCTGCGGCGCCGCCGCTCGTGACCCCCGCATGCACCAGACCAGCCAGGCCCGAAACAAGATGGCCGGTCCCAGAGGCCGCCTGGCCCGCGACCGTCCCCAGGGTCGCCACTGCGGCGGCCCCGGCGGCCGCCGTATCGGCCAGGCCCATGGCGACGACGCCAACCGCCGCCCCCGAGGTGGCGACCACGGCCGCCACCGCCGGATAAACGACCGGAAGCAGAACGGCACCAGCGACAACTCCACCGGCAATCAGCGCCATCGACCCGGGCTCCATCTGGTCGATCTGCATCCGGATGCGTCCGATCGTGGGCGCCAGGGCCTGCTCGGCATCATCGATTTGGCCGCGGATGCGTTCCACCGTCGATGACAGAGCCTGCTCGGCCTGTTTCACATGGGTCCGGATCTGCTCGGCTGTCGGTGCCAGAGCCTGCTCGGCCTGGTTGATCTGGGTTCGGATCCGCTCGGACGCGGACAGCTGGGATTGCTCGGACCGCCCCTGCGACAGCGCGGGCGTGACGGAGGCGGTGATCAGGGCGGCGGCGAGAAGGGCGGGGCGCATTTTCAAGCGATCAACTCCGTTCGGGTCAAGCTGGGTGGGGGGGGCTGGCGCGGCATGGTCTATCGCGGATCGAGATCGTGCAGCTCGGCGGAGAGGATCCTGATGCTGCGGCTCATCAGGCCGATGACCGCCTGCAACTGGTCCAGAAGCTCATCGCGAACCTCCAGCATCTCCGCCGTATACATGCCGCCCGTGCCGAACAGGATGGGGGCGCGTTCCCGCTCCGCATCGCTGCCCGGCTCGCCGATCAGGTCGGGCGCGCGCCATTCAGAGATGAGGCTATCCAGCCGCGTGCTCCCATCGGAGCCAGGGCGCGTCAGGTAACGCCAGACGGGGCGCGGGATCAGGGTCGGCTCCGCGGGCCTGTTCCAGATTTCCGCGAGAGCGTTCTGGGGCGTCCGGAGTTCGGCGGCGACATGATCGAACTGCATGGCAAGGCCGAGGCCAGCCTCGAGACCACCACCCGCGATGCCCACGACATTGCTGGAGACGGCGCCCCCTATCACGGAGAGCCCGCCGGTAAGGGCCGCAGTTCCAGCGCCGACGATGATCGCGGCAAGGTTGAGCCTCTGGCTCCGACGATCCATCACGCCCCTGACGCGCAGGAGCAGGGCATCACCGCGCTCGTTCTCGCAGTCGATCTCCGATTGGATGCTTGAGACAGCCAACGTGCCCGCCAGGATCCGTCCATTGAGGTAGAGGTATGTCCGTAAGGCGCCCGGGCGCTCGCGCTGGCTCGCGGGCACGCTCAGCAGTTGGACGATCTGACGGGAGACGCCGACGGCGTGCGCGGCCTCGATCGCCGCCAGGGAGAGACCCAGCTCGGCCAGTCGAGCCTCGACCGCGGGGTCGGGGGCGTCCGGCACATTGCGCATCGGCATGCGGATGGGAGCGTCCTGCACGCACATCCGTGCAAGGACACCCCGCGTCGGATCCGGCGGGACGGTGGTCGAACAACCCGTGAGCATCAATCCCAGCACCGCAACTGGCACCAAAGGTACTAGGCGTGCGGAAGTATTACGCGGCCAAGACATCCAAATTTTCCTTCACGCCCTTTATTCATCACGCATACAGTAAAAATGGAAGAATTTACCAGTTAACGCGGCGATAGTTGGGGCTGGCCACAAAGAAATGCAATCGAAAAAAAGTAAGAGATTTGTCTACATGAGGTAAATTTTCAATCGTTTTAAAATATATCTACAATAATTTGCACGAGATTCGGCATGCCGCGCAGACCAGGGCAGGGTCAGCTGGCCGCACGCCCATCGAATGCGCGAAGGATCACATCCTGCAAGGCCGCTTCCGCCGTCAGGCGCATCCTGGCCTGCGCCAGCCAGGCGGCGGAGGCGACGCCAGCGCCAAAGCGCTGCTCCATGGCCTCGACCTCGATGGCCGCAGCCTCCAACCGGCCGGCCGAGAGAGCCCGATCCACCCGCACGATCCATGGCGGCAGAAGGGAAGACGGGCCGAATGTCTCGGTGCCGGCCCAGGCCAGGACGCGGCGCCAGAGCCGGGCCACCCATCCGGTCGGCTCGTCCGCCAGAGCGGCGTGAGCGAGGAACTGGGCGGCGACCGGACCGAACCCCTCGCGCAGGTCGGTCATGGTGGGCAGGCCCCGCGGGGCCTGCGCCTCCAGAGTCGCGGCGGCGGAGGCGGGCAGGGCGTCGCCATGGGCGGCACGCAGGTCGCGCCATTCGCGCGTGAAGGGCCGGCCGGCCAAGAGCGCCGCCTGAAGGTCCAGCATCGTAAAGGCGAGCCGCTCCATGCGGGCCACCGTGTGTGGCGCCGTGTGTGGCGCCGGCACTGGCTCGATCGCGCGCAGGGCATCGGCCAGCTCGTTGATCCGCGCCTCGAGTGCGGCGACACGCGCCTGCAGCCGCGGCAATTCGCGCCGGCTGGCCGCACCTGGAGCGCCGCCTTGAGGCCCGCCCTGCGCCATGGCCTGACCGTCGGCAAGAACCCCCAGCAACAGCACACCGCATACAACAACCCAACCGAGACCAGATTTCATTCCCCACCCCCGCCTGCGAGCCAGCCGCGCCCCAAGGGAGTGCACCCTCCAAGGTGTCGACGCGGCCTGAGCGTCGAGCCGCAATCTGCCTTACCCGCATGCGCCAGATGACAACACCAAAGCAAATTTACAACAAACTTAGTATCATACTTTTGAAGACCAAATGAAGATCCAATAATCTACATTCGCTCTTATTGACTTTTTGCCTATTCCTCGCGCACTCTAAGTCGCTTTGCACGCCTCGCGCTCAATTGGACGGAATCCAGGAGAGCGCCGCTTCATATTTTATATATTTCTATATTCATGCAAGAGAATGATGATGAATGGCGCTGGCAACTACGATACAGGGGGTGTTGAGCAAGCATTCCGCCGGAGGTTAATCCCTAAAGTCTACTGGGTCGGCGCTGGCTTCCTGCTAGCCGCAGCCCTTATCTTCGCTTCGGGCGCCTATATTGGTGCCTTGGTGTTGAATCCGGCCCGCTCGGGAAACGGACCCGCGTCGACGCCGCTTCCCGAGCATGCCCCCGCAGAGGTTCGCCTGCGTGCCCTCGAACTGGCTCTCGCCCAGCGCGCCCAGCAATGGGAGGCCGTCGAGGCGCGGCTGCATGAGCAGGCGCGTCGCCCACAGAGCGCTCCGGTTGCCGCCGCCGGGCAGGGAGAGCGCTTCCTCGTCGCTTTGATCTACCTGCAAGGCGTCATCGCCAGCTCGCGCCCCTGGCAGCGCGAATTGCAGATCGTGATGAACCTGGCGACATCCGGCCAGATTCCCCGCCCCCTCGCGGAGACATTGGCCAGCCATGCCGCGCGCGGCCTGCCCACCGAAGCTGAACTGCGCGAGCGTTTCATGACCCTGACGCCCCTGTTGCTGGAGCGGGCGCCCAGCGAGGGGGACATGCTCACCCGCGTCTCCGACTTCGCCCGCTCGGTCCTTGCCGGCATCGGCCTCGCTTCTCGGCCCGCTCCGGGCGGTACGGAGGCCGCGCTCAACAGCATCGGCGAACGCCTTCGGCGCCGTGACCTGTCGGGTGCGCTGGCGGATATCGCGGCACTGGATGAAGCGCTGCAGCCACTCCTGGCGGGCTGGGTCGCCCAGGCCCGCGCGCGCCTCGCCGTCGAGCAGGCGATCCAGGAGACATTGTTGCCCGCGCTGGCGGGCGGCCGCTCACCTGCCGCGAGCCCCCGCTGATGCCGGGCGCCACGACCGAATACGTCCCTGTACCGGCAGTTCGACCTGCCGCCCGCCCCAACGTCTTGGAGAGTGTGCCTTGAGCAAAATCCTTCTTGCCACCGCGTCAGTTCTCGGACTCATCGGGGCGGTATCGGTCCCGGCCTCGGCGCAACCGGCAATGGTGTTGCGCGACCGCCTCCTGATCGTCAGCTCGGAGACGGCGAACCGCCTGACGCGGAGAATTGCCGAGTTCCATAGCGACCAACGCCAGGGCGCCGCGTTCCCGCCGGAAGTGCGCGCGGTCGGCTCCAACACGGCGCTCGACCTGTTCTGCGCCGGCGTCGGCCCGGCCACGCCGGACATCGCGGTGACGACGCGGCGCATGCCGCGCTCAACCGCCGAAACCTGCCGCGCCAACGGGGTCCAGGACATCGTGGAGATCCGGATCGGCATGGGTGCTCTGGTCATCGCCGCGCGCCGTGGCGATCCCATCCAGGCGCTCACCTCGCGGCAGGTCTACGAGGGCCTCGCGGCGGAGCGTGCCAGCGACGAGGGCTTCATCAGCAATCCCGACCAGACGTGGGCTGATGTGTCGCCCGGCCTGCCGGCCGTCCCCATCCGGTTTCTCGTACCCGATGAGAGTAGCGGGACGCGCAGCCTGTTCGAGGACCTGGTCATGGAAGCTGGCTGCCGCGGCGTGCGGCAGATCCGCCTGCTGTTCGAAGCGCCTTACCGGCGGTCCAAGTGCGTGACGTTGCGCGCCGATGGCGTCATCCGCGAATTGGACCCGCTCGATGCTCCGGCGCAGCTGCTGGCCTCGCCGCCGGGAACGCTCGCCGTTCTCACTAATACGCAGGTGCTGGAAAGCGGCGGCAATTTGGTGGCCCTGTCTCTGGACGGCATCAGCCCAACGGCCGCCACCGTCGCGTCCCTGGAATACAACCAGACGCGCACGGTGTTCGTGTATGCGAAGCGTCAGCACGCGCGAAACAACCAGGGCGTGGGCGTGGTGCGCGGCATTCATGAATTCCTCGCAGATGCGACAGCCGAAGCGATGACCGGCCCCGGGGGAATGCTTTCGGGCGCAGGTCTGATCTCCCTGCAGCCGGCGGACCGTGAAGCCCAACGCCGCATCGCCGCGAACATGACGCTGATGACCGATCGCTGATCCACGCAAAGAACGGAGCGACCCCGATGACCATTCCCCGCCTAGCGCCCGCCATCGCCGTCGCGCTCGCACTCACGAGCGTGCCCCTCCACGCCACGGCGCAGCCGGCCCCCGCGCCAACGGCGGCGCCGGCCACCATCGCGATTCCGCTGCAGGACCCGCCTGACCCCTCGGTCCTTGAGCGGGCCGGACAGGCCTGGGACAGCCTCATCGGCATCTTCCGCTTCGGCTCCACTACCTCTGACATGATGCGGCGGCGGGCCATGGCCGCGCGTGGCCAAAGCACCGCAGATCTGGATTTCAGCGTATTGATGGATATCGCGGGCTACAAGTTGAAGGAAATCGAGAGCGTCGTCGGGATCGTGCCACATTTCAGCATGACCTTCGGTCAGGCGCGCGACCTGACCGAGGCCGACCGCGAGTATCTCGAGCGCATCCTCGACCGGCATGCCCGCAACCATGGAGGCCCGCTTGCCTGGGCGCAGCGCGCCATTGTCCATGCCGTCCTGGAGGCCTCGGACCTTGGCGGGCTCGCCATCGATAAGGTCGAGATCGATTTCCTGCCGCTGCCCCGCGTGAAGTTCGTGCTGGCGCCGGCGGATGCACCGCTCGGCCTGGATGCGGCACGGATCATGCGCGCGGTGGACCAGCTCAATCGGCGCATGCAACTTCAGTCCCCGGGCCGGCCCGCTTTCCAGATCCCTCAGCCCACACCAGGGTCCGGTCAGCAGCAGCGCGCGGCCATGCTGTCGCTGAACTGAGCCGCGCGGGGTGGGGAGGCGCAGCTTAGGCGCCGCCCCGCCGAACTTCATGCGCTTGCGTGCTGCGGATGCCGGTGCGCGCCGACATTAGGAAAAGGTCTGATGATGACTACATCTGACGTAGCCGCCCGTGGGCGCTTCGGTGAGTTGGTTAAACTGCACGCGCATGGCCGACGTTACCTCGCCCGTGACGAGGAGCGCCGCCTGCTCGAGGATGGCGTGACCCGCTACAACCTCACCCTGGATGAGGCGCGCAGTGCCCTGCGCTCGGCGGCGGCGGAGGAACACCTTGTGCTGGAAGGCGAGCTAGACGTGGCGGGCGAGCAGCTGCTGCGGACCCTCGCGGATCCGCGCGGACGCGTGTCGCGCAACGACTTCCGGAAGGCCGCCGCCTTCTACCGCGCACGGGCCGGTCACGCCGTGACCGAGCTCGAGTCCCAGCGGCGCCTCAAGCGCATCATGGAGGAAGCGGACCTGAAGCCGGCGCGGAGCGGGCGCATCATTCGCACACGCCGCTGGTATCGCCAGATCCCGAGCTAGAGCATGTCGCGGGCGCATGAGTTGACGCCGTATGGACAAGACCTTGCCGCGCCCGTGATCCGGCGCCCCGCTGCTCCGACCCCGGCGTATCATGCCCCACCCGCCCGCGCCGCCCCTGCCGTCGATGTCGCAGCCGGCGACGTGCTGACGGTACGGAGGCCACCGCCCCCCCCTCGCCCCGCGCCGCAGTCGCCAACTCCTCGGACAGCACCATGAACACGCTCTGGGCATATGACATCGCGGCGCTGCCCCTCCTCTACGCGGCGCTCATCATGATTGGCGTACCGCTGCTGCTTGCCATCATCGTCGGTGTGGTTATCTCGTCGCTCTTCACGCCGCAGGAATTCGCCCAGAACGCCTTCATGGTCTCAATGAAGTTCGGTTTCGTGGTGCAGGTCTATGCCGTGGTCGCCGCCCTCACCCTGGTCGGCGCCTGGGACATCTACCAGACATCGCGTGACCAGGTGCAGCGGGAAACCGGGGCGCTCTACCTCCTGGCGCACGCCGTGGACACGTACGCCCTCCCTCAGCAGGCGCCAGCCCGCAACGAGATGCGCGCCGCCATCCGGAACTACGCCTCCTCCGTCGCCTTCGGCGACTGGGCTCAGATGAAGGCCGGCGTTCACTCCCACACGTCGGACGCGGCCTATACGCGGCTGGCGAGGGCCTTCATGGATGTGGAGCCGGTGACGGGGGCGCAGCAGGGCGTCGCGCAGAATACGCCGGAATGGCTGGCGAGAGTGGCCGAGTCACGGATCGGGCGCCTGTCGGTGAGCACGCGGGCCCTGTCGCAATTGATCTGGCTGCTCTGCATCGCGGTCTCGGTGAGCGTGCTGTCCTTCCAGTGGCTCTTCACGGGCAGCAACAACGTGATCCACATCGCACTGGGCGCCGGCAGCGCGATTGTCGTCGGCGGGGTGCTGCTGGTGGCGCTCAAGCTCTCCTACCCGTTCATCGGCAGCCCCCCGCTGCTCTCACCCGGCCCGTTCTTCCAGCTGATGGAACTGCCATGACCGGGTGGTGGTTCTTCGGGGCATGTTCCTCAGTGAGCGGGACTTCCGGCGTAGCGCCAGCGCTGGAACGCGACCAACGCAATGGGGATCGCCCAGAAACTCAGCTGCGCCAGCGCCCAGGCGAGCAGGTTGACGCCGTAGTCGAGGAGCAGCGCCGTCCAGGCGGCGATGACGAGAAAGGCCAGCATGGCGCGCAGGCGCGCCATGCCGCGCCACCAGCGCAGCACCAGCAGCGAGGCGCTGGCGAGCGCGGCGATCGCCAGCCAGGCGATGACCAGCGGCAGCGCCTCCCCGTTTCCCGCGAGGGCGCCGGCGGCCCCGCGGAAACTCCGCCCGCACGGCAGCGCGTAGAGGAACAGGAACTCCCGCAAGCCGACCCACCAGATGGCGTCCGCAGCGAAGATTCGATGCGGCGCGAACTCCGCGAAGTGCGGGGCGGCCAGCAGCAGGACCACCCCGGTGCAGGCGCCACAGGCCAGGGCAAGGCTGTGGAAGAGCGGCACCGCCTCCGCATCCTCCGGTGCCAGCAACGCGTACATCGCGCTGCCGATCCGCTGCGCCACCAGCGCGATCAGCACGGCGACGAGCGTGCCCAGGATGTCGAACAGAGGGAACGCTTCGAGGGTCGGCAAACGAACTTCTCCAAACAGCCGCCGCGCTTGTTAACACGGCTGCGGTCAGGTTGCGCCAGTGGCTTGCTCCTGGCCGGCCTCGCGGCGGCGCTCCTGCCCCTCCCGGCGGCGGGCCAGGGTGCGGGGGCACCACCCGTCCCGGTAGAGACCTGTGGGCCGCGCGGGATGCCGACCGAGGGGCAGGCAGCTATGCGCGCTGCGCTGGAAGCCGCACGGCAGGACATCGTGGGAATGACGACCCGCCTGGCCGCCGACGCCGCATCGGCCCGCTTCGCCGAATCCCGCGAGCAGGTGCCCGCTTTTGGCGCCTGGGCCTATGATTGGGTCCAGTCCTACATCAGCTCCTACCGGATGCTCAGCCAATTGGCTGCCTCCCTCGCCGATGCCGCGAGCGACGAGGCCATGCCGCGCGCGGCCGTCATCATTGAGCGGATGTCGGCCCCGATGCGGGACGAATTCCGCCGGCGCGTGGTCGAGCCGGCGGACAGGAACGGCAGCCTCGCTTCCGACCTGGAGCAAATCGGCAGGATCGTGGACGCGGTGTGGCTCGAGGCCTTGCAGGATGCAGCTCACCTCCTGCCACCCGCCGCGGCATCCGCGGCGTCGGCCCCGGGCTTGGCCACGCCCACGCCGGACAGCGCGTGGTCCATGGCCCTCGAGATCAGCGACGACCCGACAGCGATCTTCGTGCGTTCGATGCGCCCGATGGCCGCGCGCGTCGGCGTGTTCGCGATGCGCGCCACGGAGGTGGGTTCCGCCTTCGCGACGGGCGGGGGAATCGGCTACGCGCTTGGCGGCGCCAGCGGCCTGGCCCTGGGGATGGTCGCGGGCATTGGCATCTACTGGGGCTTCGACTGGGCCCTCAACCGGCTCGACGCGGCATGGAACCGTATCGAGTTCGAGAACCAGGCGCTGCGGTCCATCGGCGCGCTTGAGGCCCGCTTCGTCGAGCTTGCCCGCCACACGGCGGGCTCCGTCCTGGATCAGCGCATCGCCTCCCTCACGGCCGCCGGAGCTGGCTGCCGTCGACCAGCCGCCGCCCGATGACCGCGCGTTTCAGCTGGCAGGGGATCGTCGCCCGCACGCTCTTCAGCGCGACCATGGTCTTCATGGTCTACAACCCCTCAGGTCATTCCTATGTGCACTGGGTGTCGGGCGGATTTTCGCCCTTCTGGCCGAAGTTCACCATCGGGCTGCTCCTCCTGCTGGCCCATGGCGCGATCTGGGGCACCATCATCGGCGTGCTGAAGTGGCACGGCGTGCTGCTCGTCACGCTGACGCTCATCGGCGCCTGGATCAGCATCGCGCAGCTGTTCGGCACGGGCGGGACGGCCAGCACGACGCGGTTTACCATCCTGCTGTGCATCCTCACCATGCTCTACTCCATCGGTTTGTCGTGGTCCTTGATCCACCACCGCCTCTCCGGCATCACCCATGTGGAAACCATCAAATGAGCGGCAACACCCCGGCGCAACCCAGCAAGGCGGACGCCTTCCTTGTCTCCTGCATCGACCCGCGCCTGACGGATGACACCACATTCCTGCAGGCGGCCCTGGGCCGCACGGACCGCTACAGCGAGATGCGGATCGCGGGCGCGGCGCTGGCGGCAGTAGACACCGCGCGTCCCGCCTGGGGGACGGCCCTGTGGGAGAACCTGGACGCGTCGATCGCCCTGCACGGCGTCCGCAAGGTGATCTTCATCAATCACCGCGACTGCGGCGCCATGAACCTGTGGGCGGGCCGAAACCTGCAGGATGATCCGGCCGAGGAGCTGCGTATCCATGGGGACGTCCTGCGGGAAGCGGCGGCCCGGGTGCGGCAGCGCCATCCAAACCTGCTTGTCGAGATCAAGCTGATGGACCTCGACGGGAGCGCGCGCGTGTTGCCGTGCCCAGCCTGCGTGCCAAGCGGCTTCAGGGCCGAGGCGGTCAGCCCCGCCACGCGCAGCATCGCGGTCGCCTCGCTTGGGGCAGGGGCGATCATCCGAGCGCCGGGCGCGTCCTCCCCGGGCGCCGATCAGGCGGGCTTCGAGCAACTCGTGCGGGTGCGCTCCTCATCAGCGGGCACGCTCGATCCATCGGCCGAGCTGGAACTTCTCTCGCAAGGCGTGACCCGCTACGGCCTTTCCGCACGGGAGGTGAAGGAAATCCGCTCGGAGGTGGCGCAAGCCACCCGCCAGCCCTCCCCCGAAACCGCGAACGCCGAGGTGGCGACCTACCTGGCGACGCAAACCGATGCGCGCGGCCGCATCGCCCGGCAGGACGTCCGGACCGCCGCGCAGCTCTACCGGCGACTGACGCGTGTCCGCGTCACCGAGGCGGAGGCCGAGGCCCACGTCGCGCGCATTGCCGAAACCAAGGGGCTAAGGGCGCGGCCATCCGGCATCTGGCCCTTCCGCTCAACCCGCTGGCTCGCGGACCTGTCGGCCCGCGCCGTGACGCTCCCCAGGCCGGCCGGCGCCAGAGCATGACGGGTTGAAACGCCACCTCACACGGAGGACCAGGGCAGATGACCCACAACCCCGTGGCGGGCGGGATGCGAGACAGACCGAGGGGCAGCGCCCCCCGGCTTCTCCCGTCTCAGAGCCCATCGGGCAAGGAACTGAATCGCCTGAATCGGGTGTGATTCCCTGTTTCTGCGGACGATTCGCGGGGGGCAGAGAAAGGCGTGGACGGCAGAGTATCGACGAGCGGCGGACCGGCGGGAGACCCTCGGCGTGCTGCCGCGCGATCTCGCGCATCGCTACGGCGCGCCAGCCGACCACCCGTCCATCCTGGCGCGTGGCCTGAAGCTCTGGACCTTCGTGCATGGCCTCTCATTCCTGCTGTTCGACGACACGGTCAGCGCGATGGAGATCCCGCTTGACCTGCCCGTGATGGTTGCCGATGCCACACGGCGATTCATGCGTGACGACGGAAGCGAGCCGACGCCCTCAGCCGGGAAACGGCCGCCCCGCCATGGCCTCGCGGAACAGCCACCACGTCAGCGCGGCCCAGAGCGCGGCCGCGATCCAGGCCCCGGTCACGGCAGCGAAGGACGGCAGCGTCCGGTCCGCCAGCCACCCCAGCGCCGGCACCGCCTGCATCATGTGGGTCGCGAAGAAATGCGGCGGGCGCAGATCCCCCACGTCGCGCGACCAGCCGAAGATCGGCCAGCGGGAGGCCGGCTGCGGCGGTATGCCCACATGGTGCGTCATCCGCCCGCCCATCTCGAGGGCGATGATCAGCGTCAGCACCGTGCCGCCCACCAGCCCCAGCGCCACCGCGCTGCGCAGGCCCGGCCCCATCCGCACATGGGCGTCGAGCGCGACCATCACGCCAAGCGCACCGGCCGAAACCGTCAGCACCACCGCGCCGAATGCCATCAGCGAATACATGGTGGCGTGGAACGGGGTGGAGACGTTGAAGTGCGAAGGCTGCTGCAGTGCGCCCTGCAACGTGATGTAGCCGACCTCAAAGGCGGCGCTGGCGATGGCCAGAAGCAGCACCAGCTGCAGCAGCCACCCCTCGCGCCAATCCTGGCCAAGCCGGCTGGCCACCCAGGCCATGGTCGCCAGATGCACCACGGTGGCGATCTGGAACTTCAGCGGCTTCGCCCAGACGCTGACGCCACCCAGTTGCCGCGCATCCAACCGCTCTATCCCCGCCGTTAAGGCGAAGATCACCAGGAAGCCGCCGGCAGCGAGCCAGCAGAGCGTGACGGCCGCGCCCGGCTCCCGCCAACTCATCGCCGCCGGCGCCGCACCGGCGTGGGGGCCGGAAGGGCCGCGCGCAGGCTCTCCTCCATTCGCGCCATCGCGTGCTCCTGCATCGCGACCATGACGGGCTTCGGCAGGCTGAGGCTGCGCAGCGCGCTCGTCTGCGCGATGCTCGCCAGCCCGTGCAGCACCGACCAGACATGGAGCGCATCGAGGCGCGGGTCGGCGGGCCGCGCCGCGGCGGGGCGCGCCGCATCAAGGGCCGCGACAGCCTGCTCCAGCAACGCAAAGGCATAGCGCCCGCGTGTCAACATCTCGGGATGCGCCTCGGCATCCGGCAGCGGCGTGCCGAAGATCAGGCGGTATTGCAGCGGGTGGCGCAGCGCGTAGTCGAGATAGGCACGACCCATCGCATGAAGGTCTGCAAAGGGCTCCGCCTCCCGCGGGCGCGCATCCAGGTGATCGGCGAAAGCCGCGAAGGCGCGCCGCACCACTTCGGCCAAAAGATGGTCTCGGCTGGGATAGTGCCGATAGGGCGCCTGGTGCGAAACGCCGAGCCGCCGCGCAACTTCGCGCAGGCTGAGCGCCTCGACACCCTGCTGCTCAATGACAGCGAGGGCTTCGTGGATGCAGGCCTCGCGAAGCTCGCGCGGCGGATCGCTCTTGCGGGCCATGGGGTGCGTGTCGGGCCAATTGGGGTGGGGCACCACATTAGCGGCGGGCGCCGCTTCCACCAACCAACGGGCCGCGAGGTCCATGAACCCGTTCAAGGCCAGGGCGTCATCGCGCATCGCCAGTCCTCGCCATGCCGGACATGACCTTGCCCATCATCCAGACGCGGCCGCGCCGCGGCAGGAAGGTCAGCGCGAACTCGAGCAACTTCGATAGCATCCCGGGCCGCACCAATGATTGCCGGCCCAGCGCGTCGATCAGTCCCTTGGCCACGGTGACCGGGCTGTCAGTGGCGCCCATGCGCATGCCGGCACGGGCGGCGAAGCCGCTGCGCACCGGGCCGGGGGCTACGGCCAGGACATCGACGCCGCGCGCCCGCAACTCCGGACCAATGCCTTCGGCGAGGCTCTGCACAAAAGCCTTGGTGGCGGCATAGTTCGCGGAGTTCGGCACCCCCTGGAAGGCGACGAGCGAGCTGAACAGTACAATCCCGCCGCGGCCGCGCCCGGCGAAGCGGTTGCCGAAGGCATGGGTCAGCGACAGCACGGCCCGGCAGTTGACGTCGAGCATCGCCACTTCGTCGGCGATCGGACTGGCGAGAAAGGAGCCTGACGTCCCGAAGCCCGCCGCGGCGACGAGCATTCCGATGTCGTGCGCCTCGCTCGCCCGCAACAGCCCACTCACGCCATACTCGGTACCGAGATCGATCGCGAGCGTCTCGACTTCCACCCGATGCGCGGCCTTCAGTTCATCGGCCAGGGCCGTCAGCTTCGCCTGGCGTCGCGCGACCAACAGCAGCGCAAATCCCTCTGCCGCCAGTCGCCTCGCGGTGGCGGCGCCGATGCCGTCGGAGGCACCGGTCACGAGCGCCCAGGGCCCGTAGCGATCCACGAGGCGGTTCATCGGCCCAGCCTGATCTCGATGGCGACCGGCGCCCCGTCCGTGACCAGCACCGCCGCTTCCTCGAAGCGCGGCGCGCGTAGCGTGGGACGAACATTGTTCGACACGTCTCAATCCTCCGTCGGAATGCCGAGGAAGTTGGTATCCGTCCGACGATTGGCGTTCAGGTCGTGCGAGACGGCGACGGCATAGCTGCCCGGGCGCAATCCCTCGAAGCGGCACATGACGCCATTCGGATCCGCCGCCTGCCAGAGCTGGACGGCGCTGGCGGGATCCATCGGGAAGCCGCGCTCGGCGGGGTAGAGCGCGCAGCCGATCTGGCCTGCGGCGCTGCGCGCTCCGGTCACGGCGACGCGCAGTTCGGCGGCTGTGGCATCGGCAGCGCCCGCACTGCCCGCGATCAGCAGCAGGAAGGCGGGAAGAAGGGGACGGGTCAGCATGGCAAGCCTCGGATGTTGACGGTGTCTACCTGATATGCGATGAAGGTTGACAGTGTCAACCATCCAGTTTCCGGAGATACCGATGCGCCCAGGTGCCGCGCCATTCTCATCCGCTTCGGTGCAATTTCCGCGGCGCAGCGCGTGAGCACGCGCATCAGCGTGCTCGCCCTGGCCGGCTTCGCGCTCGGCACGGAGGCCTTCGTCTTCGTCGGCCATCTCGACGCCATGGCCGTCGCGCTGGATGTCTCGGTCGCGGCGGTCGGGCAGTTGGCCACCGTCTTCGCGTTCACCAGCGCGATCAGCGCCCCCTTCGTCGCAGGCGCGGTGGCCGGCATGGAGCGCAGGCGCGTGCTGGTCGTGGGCCTTGTCGCCATCGGCGCGCTCAACCTTGCGGCGGCGATGCTCACGACGCTGGGCGGACTGATCGCGGTGCGCGTGCTGTGCGGCCTGGCGACCGGCTTGGTCGGCCCCATCGCCACGACCGCCGCGGCGGAGCTTTCCCCACCGGAGGCCCGCGGCCGCGCCATGGCCACGGTCTTTGCCGGGGTCACCCTCGCCTTCGTGCTGGGTGTTCCGCTCGGCAGCCTCGCAGGGGAGGTTTTCGGCTGGCGAGGAACCTTCCTGTGGGCGGGCATGATCGCGCTGATCGCCGCCTTGATCGTCGGGCTCCTGCTGCCACGGATCATGCCGGGCCCCCGCGTCACGTTCCGCCCCGGCATCGTGCTGGGCGCGCCAGGCGTCGCCTCAAGCCTGGCGCTGACGCTGACAGGCTTCGCGGCGACCTTCTGCGTGACGGCCTATTTCGGCCCCCTGCTTGGGGCGTTGCTGGGCTTCTCCGGCGCGGGGGTGGGCGCGATGCAGGCGCTGGTGGGCATCGGCGCCATTGCCGGCGTGGTGCTCGGCGGGCGATGGGCGGATCGGTCCAGCGCATGGGGGCCCCTGCTGACGAGCTTCCTGCTCTCGGCCGCGATGCTGTCGCTGTTCGGCGTGCTGCTTCTCCTGCCCCTCCCGCAGGGTGCGATGCTCGCACTGCTGCTGCCTGCCACCATTCTTGGTGCGGCGGCGCTGTTCCTGCGCGCCCCGGTGGTCCAGGCGCGCCTGGTCGCCGCCGCGCCGGCGCACCGTCCGGTCCTGCTCGCACTCAACGGATCCATGGTGTTCGCCGGCCAGGGCCTGGGCGCTGCACTGGGCGGGGTCGGGCTTTCCCTCTTTGGCTTGCCGGCGCTGGGGCTCATCGGCGCGGCGGTGGCGCTGCTCGGCGCGCTGCTGGTGGCCGCAACCGCCCAACACTGGAAAGGGCCTGCCCAATGACCACCCTTCGCCTGCTCCGCGCCGTCACGCTGTCCACGGGTCTGCTGGGCATGCTGGCGGGTTGCGCGGTGCTCTCGCCGCGCCCCATCGCTGTCGAGCAGAGGCTGGACGCCCTGCCACGGACGGGCCTCGAACTGGCACAGCCGGTCACCATCCGCTGGAACGAGCACCTCGTGCCCTGGATCGAGGCCAGGACGGACGAGGATCTCGCTTATTCGCTTGGCCTGGTGCAGGGGCATCTGCGCGCGGGACAGATCCTCATCCTGCGCAACATCGCGCGTGGTCGGCTCGCGGAGATGTTGGGGCCGCTCGCCACCGACTACGACCATGCGCTGCGCATCCTGGATTTCGCCCGTGCCGCGCCCGAGATCGAACGCAACTGGCCGCCCGAGACGCGCAGCTTCGTCACGCGCTTCCTGGCCGGGCTGAACCACGCGATCCTGCACGGACCACGGCCCCCCGAGGCCGGGCTGCTGGCCCTGCGGCGAGAACCGATCACAGCGGCCGACATGCTGGCAATGGGTCGACTGGCCGGCAGCGACGTCAACTGGTTCGGGCTGATCGGACTGCTGCAGGAACGCGGCCAGCCGGGCTATGCCGAGCGGTGGCAGCGGCTGCGCGAGGGGGGCGCGGGCAGCGCGATGCCCGATGGCCTCACGGACCGCCAGGCCGCCCTTGGTGCCCTGTTGCGCAACGTGTCGCGCAGCGGCAGTAACACCGTGGCGGTTGCGGCTTCGCGCAGCGCGAGCGGTGGCGCGATGATCGCCAATGACCCGCATCTGGGCCTGGTGCTGCCGAATGTCTGGATGCTGGTCGGCATGCGCTCGCCCAGCTTCCACATGGTGGGCATGATGGTGCCCGGATTGCCCGTGGTGGGCTTCGGACGCAGCCCCGATTTGGCATGGGGCGGCACCAACCTGCGCGCCGCGTCGAGCGATGTGTTCGACATCGCCTCCCTGCCCGCTTCCGAGATCACGACGCGCGAGACAAGGATCGCCCAGCGCTTCTGGGGATCGGCGCGACGCAACCTGCGTGACAGCCCGCATGGGCCGGTGATGTCCGATGCGGCGCTGCTGCGCACCCGGCCCGGCGAAGTTCTCGCGCTGCGCTGGGCGGGCCACGAGGCGACCGACGAGATCACGGCCCTGCTGCGCGCGGCGCGCGCACGCAACGGCCAGGAGTTCCGCGACAGCCTGACGGGCTTCGGCGTCTCGCCGCTCAACCTCGTCTATGCCGAACGGGCCGGCGGCATCGGTCGCGTGGTGGCGACGGTGCTGCCCTCGCGCCGCGGCTTTCCGAGCAGCGATCCGGTGCTCGACGCCCGCAACCCTGGCGCAACCGCGCCCTGGCAGCGCCTGTGGGATGTGCGGGACCTGCCCCGCCTGGTGAATCCGCCCGAGGGCATCATCACTTCCGCCAACGAAAATCCGGAGACGTGGACACCGGGCGGCCCACCGATCGGCTACAGCTTCAGTGATGATGACAGGCTGATGCGGCTGCGCACCCTTCTGGACGCGCGCCGAGGGCTGCGCGTCGAGGATCTGGTGGCGCTGCAGGCCGACACGCGCGCGCCGAAGGCGGCGCTGCTGGCAACCGCCCTGCTGACCCGCTTGGACGCCTTGCCGGGCGGTGCGCCGCAACCCGCCATGCTCGCGCGATTGCGCGGATGGGACGGCGACTACGCCGCGACCAGCGAGGCTGCCCTCGTCTTCGAACTCCTGCTGGGGCAACTGGCGCCGCAGATCGCCGAAGCGCGTGGAACGCCGCCTTATGGCGAGTGGAGCGCGATCACCACCTTCCTGCTGCGCGACCTCGACGGTTTGCCGGCCACCCAGCGCGATGCGCTGCTGCGTCGCGCCGCCGATCGGGCCGCGCCGCTGGCGGCACGGCACCGCAATTGGGGTGAGGTGCACCGGATGCGCGCCGGCTACGTGCTGTCCTTCCTGCCGGTGGTCGGCGAGCCCTTTATCCAGGCACGTCACCCTGTCGGCGGCTCACGCGAGACGCCGATGAAGAGCAGCCACGGCTTCATCACCGGGCCACATGACGTGGTGTTCGGCTCCATGGCGCGCCACATCAGCGACATGGCCGATCCGGATGCCAATTGGTTCAGCCTGTGGGGCGGCCAGGATGGGTGGCTCGGCAGCGCCGGCTTCCTCAGCCAGATCCCACTCTGGCAGCGCAACGAGGGGATCCGCCTGCCCTTGCGTCCGGAGGTCGTGGCGCGGGAATTTCCCCTGGTGACCCGTCTCTCGCCCCGATGATCCGGCCACCGCCCTTCGATGCCACGCCATTGCTGCGCCTGGCCGCCTCGGCGCGGCTGGCACATCTGCAGCGGCTCGATCCGGTCGCGGCGCAGGCGAGGGTCCTGCGCGGGCTGCTGAAGCGAGCGGCGGGAACCCGCTTTGGCCGCTCCCATGGGTTCGCGGAGATCCAGGACGTGGCGGGCTACCAGGCCAGGGTGGGGCTGCGTCGCTACGAGGCGTTCTGGCAGGAGTGGTGGCAGCCGGCCGCGCCGCTGCTGGAAGATGCCACCTGGCCGGGCCGCATGCCGTATCTCGCGCTGTCTTCCGGGACCAGCGCCGGGCGCAGCAAATTCATCCCCGTCTCGCGCGAGATGGTGCGAGCCAATCGCGCGGCCGGCTTCGATGTACTGGCCTGGCACCTGGCGGCACATCCACACAGCCGCGTCTTTGGCGGGCTGTCCTTCATGCTGGGCGGCAGCACCGCCCTGCCCGAGGTCGCGCCTGGGACCCGCCAGGGCGATCTCTCCGGCATCGCCGCGCGGGAGATACCGGCATGGCTGCCGCGCTGGAGTTTCCCTCCGACCGAATTGGCGCTGATCGAGGACTGGGACCGCAAGCTTGCCAGCCTGGTCGCGGCGACGCCCCAGCAGGCCATCCGCGTGCTGACCGGCACGCCAAGCTGGCTGCTCATGCTGCTCGACCAGCTGGCGCAGCGCCATGGAACGCCGCCGCTGCCAGGGCTTGAACTGCTGGTGCATGGCGGCACCGCCTGGCGGCCGTACCGCGAGCGGATCCGCCCGCTGCTCCCGGCGGGATGCACGACGCGCGAAGTCTATCCGGCCAGCGAGGGCTTCTGCGCCATCGCCGATCGCGGCGACGGCGAAGGGCTGCGGCTGAATGTCGACCGGGGCGTTTTCTGGGAATTCGTACCGGTGGCGGAGTTGGATGGGCCTGCCCCCACACGGCACTGGGTGGCGACGATCGAGCCCGGCGTGGACTACGCCGTCATTGTCACCTCCTGCGCCGGGCTGTGGGGCTATGTGCTGGGCGACACGGTTCGCTTCCTGTCGCGCAATCCGCCCCGGCTGTTGATGACCGGGCGAACTGCGCAGGATCTCTCGGCTTTTGGCGAGCATCTGAGCGGCGCGGAGATCGAGGCAGCGCTGTGGTCGGCGACGGCGGCGCTGGATGTCACGGTTCTGGAGTTCACCATGGGGCCGGAGCTTGTGGGTGCCCAGGGACGTCATCATTGGCTTGTCGAGACGGCTGCGGCGCCGAACGGTGCAGCGGACAAGCTCGCAGCGGCGCTCGATGCCCGGCTTGCGGCCGGCAATGATGACTACGCCACGCATCGGCAAGCGGGACAACTCGCGCCGCCGCTGGTCACGCTACTGCCGGCAGGCAGTTTCACGGCATGGATGCGCCGAACAGGGCGGCTGGGCGGGCAGCACAAGGTGCCGCGCGTCATCGCGGATGCCGCGCGCTTCGGCGACGCTTCGCGCGCGCTGCTGGAGTTGTAGTTGCCGCGACGATGGCGGCAACCGGCAGCATCGCCTCGTCACCGAACCAGCTCCGATGCTTGCAACCATAAAATGACCCACTCGGCGAGGCACGTCTCACGAACACCAGAGAAGGTTGGACCCCGGTTCCCAGCGCTGCTCCAGTTGGTTTCCCAACCTCGCATTTCCCACGCGCAGGTGGCGCCCTGAACCGCAGGTTTGCTGGGGTTTTGCTGCGACGGCTTGGGGGTTGGAGAATGAAACGGACCAGGAAATCTCTCTCCCGAGGCCCAATAGTCTCCGAATATCGGGGGTGAGGTGATTTATTCCTTAAGCTTCAATACATTGTTTTCAAATACAAATTTCTTCCCGATATTGGCTTATCTCCGTAAAATGACTACCCAGCAATCGGTTTTGGAGAAAAAAGTAGTTTGCTACTCTCCCTGGCTGTCAACATCACTCAAGATCTGCGAGGCGCAAAGAAACTGGCAAAAAAATAATCTATGACTTCCTGCGTCTGGGTTCCTTCAGGGTCTACGCCATGGCTGAGTGAAGCGCCTCAGCGACGCCGCTGAACATGGTCGGAAGCGCCGGGGATCAACACCATCCCCGGCGCATTGCGTATCAACAATGTTGATACATCGCGTACAGCTGCCTCTCTCTCGCCCCTCCGCAGCATCCAGAGGGCACCATGCGCGTCGTCGTCAAGAAGTGGGGCAACAGCGCCTCCGTGCGCATCCCGGCTTCGGTGATGGCCGCGGCACGTCTCTCGCTCGACCAGCCGGTCGAGGTCCGCGAGGAGGAGGGGCGCATCATTGTCGAGCCAGTAGAGCCTGATCGCTATGACCTGGCATCGCTGGTCGAGGCGATCACCGATGATAATCGCCATGAAAGTGCTGACTTCGGCGCATCGCAGGGCCGCGAAGCCTGGTGAGCGGCATCCGCTACGTTCCGGATGCCGGCGATGTCGTCTGGCTGAAGTTCGACCCGTAGGCAGGCCATGAGCAGGCGGGACATCGCCTGACCCTGGTGCTCAGCCCGGCCGTCTACAATAGCAAGACCAGCCTGATGGTCTGCTGCCCCCTCCCCCCCCCCGCATCAAGGGCTATCCATTCGAGGTCGCGATCTCTGGGAAGCCGGACAGCGTCGTGCTCGCCGACCAGGTGAAGAGCCTCGACTGGCGGGCGCGGCGGGCGACGCGCAAGGGGCGGGTGTCGCCCGCGGAACTCGAGGAGGTCCGTGCCAAGCTGCGCGCCCTAGTGGGGCAGTCGCACGCGCAGCCCATCCTCGTGCGGCGGGAGGTCGCCGCCATGCCGGAACTGACCGCCTCCGCGCGTGAGGCCGCGCGACGCCTCGGCGTCAGCAACACCACCATCCACAAGGCCGAGCGGGCGGGCCGCATCGCCCGCGAGCCGGATGGTCAGTGGGACATCGACAAGACCCGCCGCCGCCTGACCGAGACCGCCGATCCCGCCCGCCCGCAGCTTCGGCTGGCGGCGTAAGGCGTTCCTGGTCAGCACGCCGACCATCGCCGGCCGCAGCCGGATCGAGCGGGAGTATCTGGCCTCCGACCAACGGCGATTCTTTGTGCCGTGCCCTGAATGCCAGGAAATGCAGTGGCTGCGCTTCGAACGGCTGGTCTGGGAGAAGGGAGCGCCGGAGACGGCACGGTATCACTGCAGCGCCTGCGCCCAAGCGAGGTTCCCACCGCTGGGAAGTTCGCCCATTCGTCACCGCCGTCGGAGGCCGAGACGGCGCCAGCATCCGACAGCCCGCGGCCGCGAGGTTGGCTTGCGCCGCGCAACGGCTGGCTTCGCTGAAAGCAGACCCTGGGGCTGGTCAGCAAGCTTGGCTGTGCCTCGGATCGAGACGACCCTGACTAATCCTCAGCGGTATCTGCTGCATCCGGAACCCGATCGACCACGCAGACGGCCGCGCGCCTCTGCAGAAAGGCGCTGCGGTAGACAGCGTAGGCATCGAGCGACTGCGCATCGACCCGCCCGAGTTCATGGTGGAGCTGGGCGTAGTCGATGATGGCCTCAGTTCCACTCCAGGCGAGATAGACGTCTGATCCCAAGGTGTGGGAGAGCGCCGCGCTGGACGCCATCAACGCACCGGCGTCCCGCAGGGTCGATGGGCCCAAGAGTGGGAGCATCAGGAAGGGGCCACTCGGCACGCCCCACCGGCAGACCGCATCCGCGACTGCCAGGGCCTGGCGTGGGTAGCCCATATCCGCGGCCCGGTCCTGGACGCCACCGAGGCCCAGAGTTGAGTTGATGGCAAAGCGAACTGAGGCGTTTGCTGCCAAGGCGACATCACCAGCGACCAAGCCGCTCACCGCTGTGACGGGCTCATTTAGATTGGCCAGGGAGTTGCTGACGCCACGCCGAAACTCGACCGAGGTCGTGGAGAGGTAGAACTCTGCCAACGGGCCGAGCAATTTCACTTGGACGCCCCTATTGAAGGCGTGGATCCTGCGGTTGGCTCCCTCGAAGGGGTCGGTGCGCTCAGCTGCCGCGGGATGCGCCACGAGCAGCAGGGCGCAGGCGGCGAGCGCGCCAAGAGTTCGAAACCGCATCTGGTTGATCCCTGGTCGAGCTGGGTGTGCGCCGCCGCATGGCCGGCCACACCGTCGGCCATAATGACCACTTAGCTCAGATAGCCGTCAACCGGGCAGATGGAGGATGGACGCCATGGACCCAACCGTCCTCGCCTGGGCGCTGGCCCAGCCAGCCAGCAGCCGCGCTGCCGTGCTGCCCGCCGCCTTGACCAGCGGCACCAGCCGCACCCCGTCACTGTCCCGATGGACTGCGGCGGGACTATTCGGCGGCGGAAGCCTCGGCCTGCACGGCCGCACGGCCCGCCTGCCGCCGGCAGTCGGCAGCCGTGGGGCGCGGCAGGCCGAGATTCTCGCGCAGCGTGGAACCGGCATAATCCTTCTGGTAGAGGCCGCGCCGCTGCAGCTCCGGCACCACCAGCCGGGCGAAATCCTCGTAGGCCCCTGGCATGTGGGTCGCGGCCTGCACGAAGCCGTCGCAGGCGCGGCCGGTGAACCACTCCTCCATCTGGTCGGCGACCGATTTGGGTGTGCCGACGAAGGCGTGGTGTTCCTTGATCGTGCCGCGGCCGGAGAAGTGGACGAAATCCGCCACGCTCGGGTTCTTCTTGCCGGACAGGGAAATCACGCGGTCACGGAAGCCCTGCCATGACAGCGAGGCGAGCTGCTCGTCGCTCATCGGCTGGTCGTAGGGCAGCGTCGCAAGGTCGAAATTCAGCACTTCCGACAAGAGGGTGAGCCCATCGATGGGCTTCGGGAGTTCATCCAGGAAGCCCTTCTTGTCAGCCGCCATCTGCTCGGTTTCACCAACGACGATGTAGCAGGCGGGCGCGATCTTCACATGGTCGGGGTTGCGTCCCTCGGCCATGACGGCGGCCTTCAGCTCGGCATATTGCTTCTGCCCGGCGGCGAGGGAGGGATAGACGACAAAAATGACCTCCCCCCAGCGGCCGGCGAAGCTGCGGCCGCGGCCGCTCTGTCCCGCCTGCAGCAGGACCGGATGCCCCTGCGGTGAGCGCGGAACAGTGAAAGGCCCGCGTGAATTGAAGAACGGCCCGCGATGATCCAGGCGGTGCACCTTGTCGGCGTGGGCGAACCGGCCTGTCGCCTTGTCGACGATCAGCGCATCATCATCCCAGCTGCCCCAATGGCCCATCACCACTTCCATGAACTCATCCGCGCGGTCGTAGCGCAGGTCGTGTTCCAGGTGCTCCGTCGCGCCGAAGTTCAGCGCCTCCGAATTGTTCAGGGAGGTGACGATGTTCCAGGCCGAACGGCCCTTGGTCATCAGGTCCAGCGTGGCGAAGACGCGCGCGACATGGAACGGCTCGTAATAGGTGGTGGAGTAGGTGGCGCCGAGGCCGAGCCGTGTCGTCGCCATAGCCATGGTGAGCGCCACGGCGGTCGGCTCCAGCTTCACCGCGCGCACGCCGTGCTCGACGGTCGCGCGGAAGTCATTCGAGTAGATGTCGGGCATCGCCAGGCGATCATCGAAAAATGCCATGTGGTAGCGGCCATCCTCCAGCACGCGGGCGATGCGCTGGAAGTATTCCGGCGATGTGAAGTCGGTCGCGGATGCCGGGTGCCGCCAGGAGGCCGGCAGGTTCGAGCAGTTCTGCGCCTGTAGGAAGGCGATCATCGTCATCTGACGGTCAGGCATGGGCATGTCCTTGTGCAGAGGGTCGTTTTCAGACGGGAATTTCGACATCCAGCAGCGGCGCGTGCTGTTGGCAGCCATAGACATCGGTGTCGCCGACCTCGCCTGAGGGCAGCAGGCGCGGCAGTGTCGCCTTGAAGGCATTGGCGGCGTCGTATGGCGTGAACAGCACCTGGTCGGGGCTGACACCGTAGAGCCGCGCGAACAGCGCGGGGCACAGCACGCCGCTGTGCTTCACGCGGCGGTAGAGATCAGGGTCATCGAAGACGACGTCGATCGTCAGCTCGAAGGGGCCTGCATTCTTGCTCTTGCAGACCTTGGCGATGTCGCGAATGGCCGGCATGGCGTCAGACCTCCTCGTGTTCGATCGGGAAGAGGGCGCATGGATCCTCGAGCGCCACGACGTGATGGATGCTGAACCGGTAGGCCGCACCCATCTCGACATCGGAGGGCGAGAAGGGAAACGCCATGTTGCCTTCGCGGCAGAGCCTGCCTGGAAAATCGGTGTGCAGCATGTTGGTGCGCGCGATGCCGAGGACGGCGCTGGCGATGTCCTGCGTCTCGCCCACCACCTCGATCACGAAGCCGAGCTCGTGCGGCAGCGCATCGCGCTGCGGCTCGCGCCCGGCCATGACACCGTCGCGCCCATAGACTCGGAAGGCGAGCCGATAGCGGTCCGGCGTGGCGCCGAAGGCCGCGGCCTTCTCGGCCACGATGCTGCGGATCTCGGCCAGGAAGGCATCGATGCGCGCGATCAGCAG
This sequence comes from Acetobacteraceae bacterium, assembly GCA_027488195.1. Classification (GTDB taxonomy): domain Bacteria; phylum Pseudomonadota; class Alphaproteobacteria; order Acetobacterales; family Acetobacteraceae; genus Roseococcus. The sequence goes on from JAIYCD010000028.1 coordinate 39,364, forward strand.
CGGGTCGCGCGTGCCGCAGACGCAGATGCTGCGATAGCCGGCGAGTTCCACACCCTCCAGCTTGACCGTGTAGCGCGCAGCCGGTGTCCAGCGCATGCCGGCGATGCGCACAGTCCGGTCGTCCACCGCGTCGAACCTGCATGCAGAGGTGTCGAGCATGCCGCCTGGCTCCACATGGTGGATCGGGCTCGCATTCTCGTGCAGAGAATGGTTGGCGATGGACAGCGGGGTGCAGCGCCGCACCGGGTTCATCGGCTCGCACTCCACATGGTCGTCGCGGATGGTGACGAGCAGGCAGTCATGCCCCTTGGGCAGCGACGGCGTGGCGCCGCATTCCAGCATCTTGCCCGCATACCAGGCCGGTGCCGGCGGCAGCCCGGCGCGCAAGCAGGCGGCAACCCAGGGCGCGGGATCGCTGGAGCGGCCGGCGAGGATGACCTGCGCACCCTGCTGCATGGCCTGCATGAAAGGCTCGGGGCCCATCATCGCGACAATCCTCTTGGCCCGCTGCACCACCTCCGGCGTGAGCGGTGGCAGGCCGGAAAGCGGCGCCACATCCCCCGCCGCGAGCCTGGCCAGCAGCGCCTCCCGCTCCGGCTCGGCATGGATCAGCGCCATGCGGAAATGCAGATCGTCCTCGGCCGCAATCTCGCGAACCAGCCGGGCGGTGGTCTGCAGATGCGGCTCTCCGCCGCTGCCGCCGGCGGTGCCGATCACGAGAGGGATGCCGGCGCCGATCGCGGCGTGCAGCATGAGCCGCAGGTCGCGGCGGATGGCCATGAGCGAGCAGAAGGGCTTGCCGGCGCCGAGATAATAGGGGCCGGGATCGACGCTGCCGCCATCCACGCCGATCATGTGCGGCTGGCGCGCCATGCCCGCGGCCAGCGAGGCCTCGGGGAAGCCATAGCCCAGGATCGCGCTCGTCGAGAGCAGACGGATCTCGTTCACGACGCGCAGCCTCCGGGGCGCGGCAGGCCGGCCCGCGCGAGATGGTCTTGTGTCGCCGCCATGCGGTTTTCCTCCCTCACCTGGTGGCGCGACGGGTGAGTGAGCCCGCTTCGCACACCGAGATACGCAACTGCATACAAGACCAGGACGCGCCATCCCCGAACGTCGGCCATCCGGTCCCACCGGCGCATAAATACTGCGAGGCTCTCATGTATGCAAGCGCGCACAAAAGCATTGACAGCGATGGGCGGCGGGGAAACACTGCGCACCGATGCGCGGCGCGCCCGCCATGCACCGAAGAAGCAAGGAGAGGGAACGCCGTGCAGCACGACAGTTCAGGCAAGATCTATCTGGTCACGGGCGGCGCCAGCCTGATCGGCTCGCACCTCGCGGACCATCTGCTGGCCCGCGGCGCCGCCGAGGTTCGTCTGCTCGACAACTACGCGCTCGGCACGCCCGACACCATCGCGCATCTCGAAGGCGAGGCGCGCGTGACACGCCTGCGCGGCGACATCCTGCGGCTGAATGACGTGATCGACGCCGCCCGCGGCGCCGATGGCATCTTCGCGCTGGCCGGCTTCCTGACCATCCCGATGGCGGCGAACATCCCGCTCGGCGTCGAGGTCAACACCACCGGCGTGGTGAACACGCTGGAGGCCGCGCGCATCGCCGGCGTGCGCCGCGTCGTCTTCGCCTCCTCCGTCGCCGCCTATGGCGAGACCAGGGCCGACAGCCTGACGGAGAACCTGCCGGTCGGCCTCTCCACCGCATCGCCGATCGCCGCCGTCTACGGCACCACCAAGCTGCTCGGGGAGAATATCGGCAGGCTGTACCAGCAGAAGCACGGGCTGCAGTTCAACGCGCTGCGCTTCGCCTCCGTCTACGGGGAGCGCCAGCATGAGCGCGCGATGAATGCGAACGCCATCGCCATTCTCCACGACCAGATCCTGCGCGGCGAATGCCCCGTGATCGCGGGCGACGGGCGCGAGGTGCATGACTACATCCATGTCGCCGATGTCGCGTCCGGCTGCCTGGCCGCCATGCTGAACGGCACGGGGGGTGATGTGCTGAACCTCGTCACCGGCGAGGATACGAACCTGACGCAGCTCGTCGAGATGATGCTCGATGTCTGCGGCGCCACCCATCTTCGCCCGGTCTATCGCGAGGACACGCGCGCCTTCCGCTCCGCCGGCGGTGAGCGCCTGTGCTTCAGCCCGCTGCAGGCCCGCGAACGGATCGGCTGGACCGCCAAGGTGCCGCTGCGCGAGGGGCTGCGGCGCTTCACCGCATGGCGCGAGGCACGGCTCGGCGTCCGCCCGGGCCTGCCGGCCTGACGCAGCCCACGGCCCGGCACCGGATCATGACGAGACCACTGAACCCTGAGGTGGCCTCCGCCGCCTCGCTGTCCCTGTATCAGCTCTTCGCCAAGCAGGTGCGGCGCGACCCCGCCCGCATCGCCATCGAAGCCGGCGCGGCGCGGCTCAGCTATGCGGCACTTGACCAGCAGGCCGCGCTGCTCGCCGCGCGCCTCGCGCAGCAGGGCTGCCAGGCGGGCGATCGGGTCTGCATCCTGTCGGAGAACAGCGCGCTCTTCCCGGTGCTGGCCATCGCCGCGCTGCGGCTGGGTGTCGTGGTCGCCACGCTGAACTGGCGCCTCTCCGAGCGCGAGCTGCATCACTGCATCACGCTGGTCGCGCCCCGCATCGTGCTGGTGTCGGCGCAGATGCGGCACCGGCTGCCCGCGGATGGCAGCGGCGCCACGGTGATCGACGCAGCCGAGGCCCTCGCTCCCGCCACGCCCGAACAGGCCCGCGCCGCCGCGGGCCTCGCGCTGCAACGCCGGGACCCGGAGGAGGCGCTCTTCATCATCTACACCAGCGGCACCACGGGCCTGCCCAAGGGCGCGATCATCAGCGCCCGCGCCATGCTGGCGCGCCTGCTGGTCTATGTCACCGATTACGGGGTGGATGGCGACGACACATTCATCGCTTGGTCGCCCCTGTTTCACATGGCCTCCGTGGAGCTCACGCTCGGCTCGCTCCTGCTCGGCGGCAAGGTCGCCATCCTGGACGGGCCGGACCTGCCCGCCATTTGCGACATCCTGGAAAGCGAGCCTGTCAGCAACCTCATCTTCTTTCCCGGCATGGTCGAGAAGACTCTGGCCTATCTGCGCGAACGCCGGCCGCGCGTGTATCGGCTGAAGAAGTTCGGCGCGCTGGCCGACCTCTTTCCGCCGCACGCCCTGGCCGAGATGACGGCGCTGCTCGGGGTGCCCTTCACCAACACCTTCGGCAGCACCGAAACGGGCATGCCGCCCGCCTCGGCAGGCCGCCTGGCACCAGGCGACGCCGCGCCGGATCTCGCCAAGACCGAAAGCCTGCTCTGCGACATCCGCCTCGCCGATGAACAGGGGCATGACGTGGCCGAGGGCGAGCCCGGCGAATTGCTGATGCGCGGCCCCACCCTGTTCAGCGGCTACTGGGCGGCGGAGGAGGCGACGCACGAGGCATTCGCCGGCGGCTGGTACCACACGGGCGATGTGTTCCGCCGCCGCCCCGATGGGCGGCTCGCCTACGTCGACCGGCGCAAATACCTGATCAAGTCCGGCGGCGAGAACATCTATCCCGCCGAGATCGAACGCGTTGTCGCCCAGCATCTGGCGGTACGGGAGGCCGTGGTGGTACGCGCGCCGGACGCGGTCTGGGGCGAGGTGCCGGTGCTGGTGGTCGATGCCGCCGAGCCGGGGCCCAGCGAGACTGAACTGCTCGCCCTCTGCGCGCGCGACCTCGCCGCCTACAAGCGGCCGAAGCGCATCCTGTTCACGCGGGGCTGGGAGTTGCCGCGCAACGGCACCGGCAAGGTGCTGCGCGACGCGGTGGAGGCCTGGGCGCAATGCCAGCCGTGACCACGACCGCCGACGCCGCCGCGGGCATGGGCGGCTGGCAAGGGGTGCCCTTCGCCAGCCTGCGCGCCGGCCAGGTGTTTCCCCCGCGTGGCTTCAGCATCGATGCGCAGGCGCTGTGCCGCTTCCGCGCCTGCCTGGGCGAGACGCCGGAGCCTGGAGACACCTGCATCCCGGCCTTCCTGCTCAACGAATTCCTGACATTGAAGGCCGCCCTGCGCCTGCCGCCGGGCGTGCTGCATGCGAGCGAGACGGTGACGGTGCTGGCGCCGGTGCATGTCGGCCAGCCGCTGCGCGCCAGCGTCCGCATCGAGGAGACCGCGATCCGCAACGGCAAGCGCTTCGTCGTGCTGGCGCAGGAGGTGTGGGCCGAGGGCGCGGCCGAGCCCGCGCTGCGGATCACCCGGACCCTGTTCTGGCCATGCTGAAGCGCATGGACCTCTGGCCCGAGCTGGTGCTGGAGCGTCTCGGCCCGGCGCTGACGCAGCAGGCCTTCTCCACCTTCGGTCGCCTGCTGGGCACCGATGCGCCCATCCATGACGACCCCGACTATGCGCAAACCACCGCCTTCGGCGGCACCATCGCCCAGGGGATGCTGTTGGCGGCGCCCTATGAAAGCTGGCTCTGCGCGCTGTTTGGCACGGCGGCCTGGACGGCCGGCGGCCGCATCGCGGTCCGGCTGCGCCACCCCGCCTGGGTGGGTGACGCCGTGCTGATGCGCCTTTCGGTCTCCACGCTGTCCGACCGGCAGTGCGAATTCGACATCGAGAGCCAATGCCGTGGCCGAACCCTGCTGACCGGGAGCGCCAGCCTTGTCCTGCCCGCCTGACCAACTGGCCGCCGGCCAGGGCCGGCTTGCGCCGCGCGCCATGGATCGGCTGATGCGTCCGGCCAGCATCGCCGTGGTCGGTGCCTCGGAGGATGCCGGCCGCATCGGGGGGCGGCCCGTGCGCTACCTTCTGGAAGCAGGCTTCGCCGGTCGCATCCTGCCGGTCAATCCGAAGCGGCCGCGGGTGCAGGGGCTGGTAGCGTATCCGGCCATCCCGGACCTGCCCGCGGGCACCGACCTTGCCATCATCGCGCTGCCGGCCGGGCCATCGGTGAGTGCGGTGCGCGATTGCGCAGCGGCGGGTATCGGCGCCGCCATCCTGTTCGGCGCCGATTTCGCCGAAGCCGGCCCCGTCGGCCAGGCCTTGCAGGCCGAGCTCTCCGACATCGCCGCGCAGGCCGGCATCGCGCTGCTCGGGCCCAATTGCCTGGGCGCATGCAACCCGGCGCACCGGCTCTACGCGACCTTCTCCAGCCTCTTCGACCATGGCTTCCCGCCCGGCGGCAATGTCGCGATCGCGAGCCAGAGCGGCGGCTTCGGCAGCCATCTCGCCAAGCTCTGCCTCGATCGCGGCGTCCGCCTCGGCCCATGGATGACCACGGGCAATGAGGCGGGGCTGGATGTCGGCCAATGCATCGGCTGGATGGCAGAACAGCCCGAGGTGGCGGTTATCCTGGCCTATCTCGAGGGGGTGCGGGAGCGCGCCTCGCTGGTGGACGGGCTTGCGGCGGCGCGCGCGGCGGGCAAGCCCGTTCTGGTCATGAAGGCTGGCGTGAGCGATGTGGGCGCGGCTGCCGCACGCAGCCACACCGCCGCCCTGGCCGGGTCCGACAGGGTGTTCGAGGGCATGCTGGCCGGCCTCGGCGCGCAACGCCTGCCGACCGCCGAGGCCATGGCCGATGCCGCCTATGTGCTGCAGCGCGCCGGGCCACTGCGTGGCAGGCGGCTGGGTGCGGTCACCATCTCCGGTGCGGCCGGCGTGCAGATCGCGGATGCGGCGGCGGCGCACGGTCTGGTCATGCCCGCCCTGCCGGAGCCGGCGCAGGCGCGGCTGCGCGCGCTGATCCCCTTTGCCGGCACACGCAACCCGGTGGACATCACCGCCCAGGCCTTCAATCGCCTGGACGTGGTCCGGGAGAACCTGGAGACGATGCTCGAGGCCGGCCAGTGCGACGCGCTGGTCGCCTTCTTCACCATGACGGCAGGCAGCCCGGCGCTCGCGCCCGCGCTGACCGAAGCCCTTGCGGGGCTGCCGCAACGTCACGGCGTGCCGATCTGCCTGTGCATCCTGGCCGACGCCTCGATCGGCCGTGGCTATGAGGAAGCGGGCTTCCTGGTGTTCGGGGATCTGCATCGCGCGGTGGCCGCGCTCGCCGTCGCGGCGCGCGCCGGGCAGGCGGCGGCGGCGGCATTGCCCCCGCCCTGCCCGGCCGGCCCCGAGGTGGCGCGTGCGCTGGCCCGCCATGACGGCACCGAGGCCTCGGCCAAGGCGGTGCTGCGCGCGCTGGGCATTGCCGTGCCACGCGGCGAAGTGACGCGCGACGCGCGGGAGGCAGCCGCGGCCGCCGCGCGGATCGGCGCGCCAGTGGCGCTGAAGCTGCATTCGGCGCTGGTGGACCACAAGAGCGAACTGGGCGGCGTCGTGCTCGGCCTCGCCACGCCGCAGGCGGTGCGCGAGGCGGCTCAGACGATGCGGGCACGCCTGTCGCCCGGGCTTTTCCAAGGTTTCCTGGTGGAGGAGATGGTGCCGGCCGGGGTGGAATTGATCCTCGGCCTGCATCACGATCCCGTCCTCGGACCGGTGCTGATGATGGGCCTCGGCGGCTTCCATGCCGAGCTTTACGCCGACGTGGCGTTCCGCCTTGCGCCCACCAGCCCCTCGCAGGTGCTGGACGCCCTGCGCGGCCTGCGTGGCCACGCCGTCTTCGCGGGTTTTCGCGGCGCGCCGGCAGCGGATCTGGAGGCTGTGGCGCAGATCGCCGCCCGCCTGTCCGCGCTTTTCGTGGCGCGGGGGCGGGAGATCACTGGGCTTGAGATCAACCCGCTGCGCGCGCTGCCGCCCGGACAGGGCGCGGTGGCGTGCGATGCGGTGCTGCACCTGGCCGCGCGCGGGGAGCGCTGACCCGCCCGACCCGCGGGCTTCAAGAACCAACACCAGCAGAAGGGAGGGAAGACCATGAAGAAAAGACATCTGCTCACGGCCGCACTGGCGGGCGCGATGGCACCGGCCGGCCTGCGGGCGGAGACCTATCCAAGCCGCCCGGTGCGGCTGGTGGTGGGCTTCACGCCGGGCGGCACCATCGATGTCGTGGCGCGCATCATGGGCAACCACCTGTCCCGAGGCCTCGGCCAGCCTTTCGTCATCGAGAACCGGACGGGCGCCAACGGCATGATCGCGGCGGAGGCCGTGGCGCGCGCGCGGCCGGATGGGCATACGATCTTCGTCAGCAACAGCAGCACCATCACGCTGGTCAACAGCCTGGTCGCGAACCCGACCTATGACCCCATCCGCAGCTTCCGCCCCATCGCATCGGTGCTGACGGTGCCATTGATCCTCAGCGTCAACGCGACGGATGCCCGGATGGCCGGGGTCAGGACATTGGCCGACCTGATCGCGATGGCCAGGCGGCAGCCCGGCGCCATTGCCTATGGTTCGGCCGGCAACGGCAACATCACACATCTGGGCTTCGAGCTGCTCGCCAATGTGGCGGGCGTGCAGCTGCTGCATGTGCCCTTCCGCGGCGCGGCGGCGGCGCAGACGGCGCTACTGGCCGGCGATGTGTCGGTGGTGATGGACACGATGTCGGCGGTGCCGCAGATCCGCGCGGGCCGGATGCGGGCGCTGGCCGTCACCTCGCTCAGCCGCCTGCCGGACCTGCCGGATGTGCCGACCATCGCCGAGTCCGGCCATCCCGGTTTCGATGTGAACTTCTGGGTGGGCTTCTTCGCGCCGGCCGGGACGGAGGATGCCATCGCCCGCACGCTGGAGCAGAGTCTCACCGCCGCCGTCGCGGACCCGGCGGTGCGCGAGCAGCTGCAGAGCCAGGGCGTGCCACAGGTGATCGCGGGGGATGCCTTCGCGAGCAAGATCGCGCGGGAGATGCAGATTCTGGGAGAGGCCGCCCGGCGGGCCGGCATCCGGCCGGAGTAAGGGCCGCATCCGGTCGCGGGGCGGGTGTGCGGCCTGGGGCGCTTTCAGGCCACAGGCCGTGGCCTCGCGCGGAACATCAAGGTGGCTTCCAGCGACTGCACGATCTCGCCGTGCTGGTTCATGATCTCCCTGCGGAACACGACGATGCCGCGGCCAGGCTTGCTGGTCGGCCGCAGTTCCAGCACGGTCGAGCGGCACTCGATCGTGTCACCATGGCGGACCGGCAGATGCATGCGCCAGCGGTCGATGCCGAGCAGGCCCAGAAGCGTGCCCTCATGCAAGCCGGATGCGTAGTTGAGCCCGGCCGCGACGGCATATACCAGCGGCCCATGCGCGATCGGCTCGCCGAAGGGCGTGCTGCGACAGTATTCGTGATTGCAGTGCACCTCGTTGAAATCACCCGAGAGGCAGGCGAAGTTCACGATGTCGGTGGCGGTGATGGTGCGCCGGCCGGTGACGATCACCTCCCCCACCGCGAAATCGTCGAAGTGGCGCCCACGCGGCGCGGCGCCGGTCATCACAGGCCCATCAGCTTCGAGATGATGTTCCGCTGGATCTCGTTGCTGCCGCCGCCGATGGGACCAAGCCGGGAGTCGCGGAACAGCCGCTGCATGTCGTGCTCCATGGTGTAGCCGGCGCCGCCCATGATCTGCATGCCGATATGGGCGCACTCGAAGTCATTGTCGGTCGCGACGATCTTGGCGATCGCGGTCTCCATGCGGGCATCGGCGCCGGCGTCGAGCATTTCCGCAACCCGGTAGGTGACGAGGCGCGCCATCTCCGCCTTGATCCGCATGTCGGCGAATTTGTGCTGGATGACCTGCAGCCTGGAGATGGGCTGGCCGAATTGGATGCGCTGCGTGGCGTAGTCCTGCGCGATGTCGATCGCCTTCTGGGCGTTGCCGGCGCCACAGGCGGCGATGCTCATGCGCTCCAGATCCAGCCCGCGCATCAGCAGCTTCCAGCCCCGGTTCTTCTCGCCGAGCAGATGGCTCCTGGGCACGCGCACATCGTCGAAGAACACCTGGTTGGTGTGCGTGGTGTGCCGGCCCATCGTCTCGATCGGCATCATCTGCACACCTGGCGCCCTGGCATCGACGAGGAAGATGCTGAAGCCCTTGTGCGCGGGTTCGGCCGAGGGGTCGGTCTTGGCGATGACGACCAGGTGGTCGGCCACATGCGCGCTGGTGATGAACCACTTCTGGCCGCGTAGGATGAAGTCGTCCCCGTCCATGACGGCATGCGTCTTGATCGAGGCGGCGTCGGAGCCGGTCTGCGGCTCAGTCAGCGCGAAGGCCACATAGATCTCGCCTGAAATGAGGCGCGGCAGATAGCTCTTGCGCACCTCATCGGTGCCATTGTGATGGATCTGCAGACCCGCATAGATGATGCTGGTCATGTAGGTCGTGGCCAGGCAGGCGTAGTGGTACGACAGCGTCTCCAGCAGGATCGCGATGTCCTTGTAGCTGCCGCCAAGGCCGCCTGCCTCTTCGGGGAAGGGCAGTCCGAGCCAGCCATCCGCCGCCAGGGCGCGATAGCCTTCATGCGGCCATTCGCCGGTGCGGTCGATTTCACGGATGCGCTCCGGCGGCAGGGCGCGCTCGGCGAGACGAAGCAGGCTTTCGCGCATCAAGCGCTGCTCGTCAGTGAACCCGAAACTGTTCAGCAGCGGCATCGCGTCCCTTCCTTTTCGCTGTTTGGTCTCATCCACCGATTGATCGTGTAGACACGATGTGTCAAGTGCATACACGTGTGTTTCGGAGGAGATATCGGATGATCGAGCCTTCCAGCGGGGATGCAACACCCCAGGCCGCAGGCCCCCAGGCGGAGGTGGAAGCCGCCCTCGCGCGCGAGATTCTGCTCATCCAGCACTGCGGTGCCTGCGCGCGGTACAGCTTCCCGCCCCGTCGCCGCTGCCCGCATTGCGGCGCGGATGCGCTCTCGCTCGTGCCGGCCAGTGGCCGGGGCTACGTGCATGCGACCACGGTCATCGCCCGCCGGGCCGAACAAGGCGGCGACTACAACCTCGTCCTGGTGGAGTTGGAGGAGGGTTTCAGGCTGATGAGCCGGGTCGAGGATCTGCCGCCCCAGGCAGTGACTATCGGTATGCCGGTGCGGGCGGCGTTTCGCGGCAAGCCCCCCGGCTCGCTGCTGGTGTTCCTGCCGGAGGTGCGGGCATGAGCGCCGCGCTGCGCGGGCGCGCCGCGATCGTGGGTGTCGCCACCGGCTTCATCGGCGAGGCGCCGGGCTTTGACCCGCTGGAGATGATCTCGGACGTCAGCCACGCCGCGCTGGCCGATGCGGGGCTGACGATGGCCGATGTGGATGGCCTGTTCGGCTGCATGCAGACCGACTTCTTCAACACGATGGCGATTTCGGAATACCTCGGGATCCACCCCGTGATCTCCGACAACAACCGGATTGGTGGCGCGGCATTCCTGGCCCATACGCTGCAGGCGGCGCTGGCGCTGGAGGCCGGCCTCTGCAAGGTGGCGCTGATCTGCTACGGCAGCAATCAGCGCAGTGCGCTCGGCCGGCTGCAGACCGCCGTCAGCAACGCTTGGTCGCCGTTCGAGACGCGCTACGAACCGATCTTCCCCGCCAGTTCCTACGCCCTCGCGGCGTCGCGCCACATGCATGAATACGGCACCACGCGGGAGCACCTGGCGGCCGTCGCGGTCGCCGCGCGCGACTGGGCCAGGCTGAACCCGGAAGCGTTCGCCCGGCAGCCGCTGACCATCGCGGATGTCCTGGCTTCGCGGATGGTCTCGAGCCCGCTCTCGCGCCTCGATTGCTGCCTTGTCACCGACGGCGCCGGCGCGGTGGTGATGGTCCGGCAGGATCTGGCGCGGGACTGCAGCAAGCCTGGCGCCTATCTGCTCGGTGCCGGCATGGCGCATTCCCACAAGCACATCTCGGCCATGGCGGATCTCTGCGTGACCGGCGCGCGGGAATCCGGCCAGCGCGCCTATGCCATGGCGGGGCTGAGTCCAGCCGACATCGACATGGCCCAGCTCTACGACGCCTTCACCATCAACACCGTGCTGTTCCTGGAGGACCTGGGCTTCTGCCCGAAGGGCGAGGGCGGCCGCTTCGTCGCGGAAGGCCGCATCTCCCCGGGGGGCAGCCTGCCGGTCAATACCAATGGTGGCGGGCTGTCCTACTGTCATCCCGGCATGTATGGCCTGTTCACCCTCATCGAGGGCGTGCGCCAGCTGCGCGGGGAAGGCGGCGCCCGGCAGGCGGGCAGGCCGGAGATTTGCCTGTGCCATGGAAGCGGTGGCGTGCTGTCTGCCCACGCGACCAACATCCTGGGCACGGCGGCGACGCTATAGGGTTGCTGGCAAGCGCAGGGCAGGCCGCCGCCGGGGTGGGCGGCCTGGAACTCTCACCCCATTGTCACGTCATGGCCGTGATGCCCGCGCCACTCCTGGCGGCGGTTGCAGTTGCGATCGCTTGTGTGCCGCGTTGCGCACATCATCGGAGACGACATGCACGCGGCTCTGGTGTGAATGGCGAATGTGGCGGCGCGCCGCCTCCTCCGCGCGGTTCGGATCGCGCGCGCGGATGGCGTCGATGATCTCCGCATGCTCCACCAGCGAGGCGGGGATGCGGCCATCGGCGTTGTATGTGGTGCGACCGAGCAGCGGGGTGAAGTTCAGCAGCGACCGCAGGGTCTTCAGCAGGAAGCGATTGTGCGCCGCGTTGTAGATCTGCTCGTGGAAGGCTTGGTTCTCCCGCGCATGCATCCGGGGATCAGGCGGCAGCGCGCGCATCCCGTCCAGCATCGTGTTGAGGATGTGGATTTCCGTTTCGTCGGCATTGGCGGCGGCCAGGCGGGCTGCTGTGCCTTCCAGGCTTTCCCGTGTCGCGTAAAACTCTCCGATCGCGCGCAGATCGTAAAGCACAACGGCCATGCCGCCGCCGGGCGCGTATTCCAGCATGCCTTCCGCCTGCAGACGCCGCATGGCTTCGCGCACGGGTGTGCGGCTCATGCGAAACCATGTCGCGAGTTCCACTTCCATCACGCGCTGGCCGGGCTCGATCATGCCTTCGCGGATAGCCTCATGCAGCTTGTTGTAGGCCCATTCGCTGCGGCCGCGCCCGCCCCTGGGCTCGGCATCGTCGTCCTGCGCGTCTTGCAATCCCAGCGCCAAGCGCTTCTCCTTGTCCAGGCGGCCCTGGGTCAGGGCATCGCTCAAGATGGCGAGGCTAGCACAGGTATGTCCTGGATTGCATACAGCGAACCACTCGGGTGTGCGCAGGTCATTGGTCATGGGCGTCCGTGGCGGGCGTCTCCCGGCGCAACCTCGCTGAACGGCTGCGGTGCCGCCGCATGTCTGCCGCGCGCTGGTCCGCCTGCTGACGTTCGTCGGCGCCACGCAGCGCAGCCGCGGTCTCGGCGTCTTGAATGGACGTCATCAGCCGCAGGCGCTCGGCACTGACGTGCTCCCCTGAAATGGCGCCATTTTTCGGTAGAGTCCGCTCCAGCGAAGGACGGACGAATGAAGCGCAGCAGGTTCAGCGATGAGCAGATCATCGGGATTTTGAAAGAGCAGGAGGCCGGTGCGGCTACAGCGGATGTGTGCCGGCGGCACGGCATCAGCGGCGCAACCTTCAACCAGTGGAAGGCCAAGCTTGGCGGCCTTGAGGTGACTGAGGCCAAGCGGCTGCGGACGTTGGAAGAGGAGAACGCCAAGCGCAAGAAGCTACTGGTGGAAGCGATGCTGGACATCGCGGTGCTGAAGGACATCTCGACAAAGAAATGGTGACGCCCGACGCGAAGCGGAACGCAGTCGCCCATGCCCGGGAGTGCCACGGGCTGAGCGAGCGTCCCGCGTTTGATCTGATCGGCATCGCCCGGCGGGTGGCGCGGCATCAGCCGAGCCGGGCGACGGCCGAGCCCGTCATGCTGGGCTGCATGCTCTGCTCGACCAGCCGAACCTTTTCATCGGCACTGTAGCGCCGACGGCGGTGGGTGCCACTGGTGATTTCAACGCGTTCGATGGGCTTCGACATAGGCGCACGCCCAGGCTAATTCGGTGAACGGCCCCTGAGCGGCATCGCTGTGCCAAGCTGGCGGCTGTCTGCACCAGCTGACCCGCAGCGAGGTGCTCGACTTCTTTCGCGCTCTACCGCCCTGCTTGGTAGGCATCGAGGCCTGCGGCACGGCGCACCACTGGGCGCGCGAGATCAGGGCGCTTGGCCACGAAGTGCGACTGATCCCAGCTTCTTACGTGAAGCGCGGCAAGACCGATGCGGCCGATGCGGAGGCGATCTGCGAGGCGGTGGGTCGGCCGAGCATGCGCTTCGTGCCGGTGAAGTCAGCCGAGCAGCAGGGGGTGCATGTGCTGCAGCGGACGCGTGACCTGCTGATTCGGCAGCGCACCATGCTGGTGTCTGCGCTCCGGGGGCACATGGCAGAGTTCGGGATCATCGCCCCACAGGGGATCGCTCGCGTGGCGGATCTGTTGGCCGTTCTGCTCGGCGAGGATGAGGCCGCCCTGCCGCCCCTGGCCCGCCAGGCGCTGCGAGGCTTGGCGGCGGAGTTGGACAACGTGAACGTGCGGGGGGAGGAGATCGAGGCGGCGATCATCGCTTGGCACAAGGAGAGCGAAGCCAGTCGACGTCTCGCCGCCGTGCCCGGCATTGGCCCGATCACGGCCTCAGCGATCGTCGCGACCGTCGGCGACGTGTCGAACTTCCCGTCGGCCCGGCACTTCGCGGCTTGGATTGGCTTGGTGCCGCGGCAGAACAGCACGGGCGGCAAGCCGCGGCAGGGAGGCATTTCCAAGGCAGGAGATCGATATCTACGGCGGCTCCTGGTGCTTGGAGCGGCTTCTGTCATCCGCCAGATCCGCATTAAGGCGCGGGAAGGCTGGCTCGCGGACCTCATCGGCCGCCGCCCAACCATGGTCGCGGCCGTGGCGCAGGCCAACAAGACAGCACGGGTTGCGTGGGCGCTACTGGCGAGAGGCGAGAGCTACCGGCCGCGGCAAGGATCCCCGCAGCTCGCAGGCGCATAGGCTTTGACGGTTTCCCACCGGAGGTCGCCGCGACCGGTGGGCGCGTGAGGGCGATGATGGCGTACCGGTCGAACCCGGAGCCCGGCAGAACCCGTTAGGTTATAAGCGCCTTGAGCGCGATAGGCTGATCGGGAGCTCGGCTGCGGATTGCATCAGGGCCAGCGGCCGTGGGCGCCGCGCAAACAGGCCGGACACATGACCGCACCCGACCGCGGCGCCAATCGTCAAATCGCCCTTGCGTTGAGGGGGCCGTCCACACACCAACCTAGGCCCTCAGGGTAGCACCACCTGTCCGGTCGAAATGGGGGCCGCACCAGATTGCGGCAGGGATGGCGACGGGCGAGGCGAAGTTGTTGCCGAGCTTGTCTTATCTCGTGTGGATGCGGCGCCAATCCTTCAGCCGACTGAAGGTTCGCTCGATGGCATTTCGCGCGCGGTAGGCGGCGCGGCAAAGGGATGGAAGCGCTTGCGGGTGGGGTTGTTTGGA
>JAIYCD010000191.1 GCA_027488195.1 Acetobacteraceae bacterium
ATGACCGGCAAGGATCATTGGGAGGTGCTGCTGCGGGCCCGGGCCATCGAGACGCAATGCTGGATCGTCGCCGCCGCCTCCTGGGGCGCCTATGAGGAGCGCGGGGCGACGCGCCAGGTCTATGGCCATTCCCTGATCGCCGACCCCTGGGGGCATGTGGTGGCCAAGGCGAGCGATGGCATCGGCTGGACCACGGCGCGGATCGACCCGGCCGTCACGGCCAAGGTGCGGCGAGACATGCCGGTGCTTGAACATCGGCGGCTGGCGTGAGCCTTCCCCTCAAGATCACCTTCCTCGCCTCGGCCGCCCCGCCCGCGCAGGAGGCCCTGGCCCGACTGGTCGCGCTTTACGGCGATGTGCCGCCGAACGAGGCGGAGTTCATCGTGGCCCTGGGCGGCGATGGGCTGATGCTGGAGACGCAGCACCGCTTCCTCGGCCGCAACGCGCCGATCTATGGGATGAATCGCGGCAGCGTCGGCTTCCTGATGAATTCCTACCGCGAGGAGGATCTGCCCGCGCGGCTGCGGGCCGCCCAGGCCGCGCATCTGCACCCGCTGCGCATGCGCGCCCATTCCGCCACCGGCACCCATGCCTCGCTCGCCATCAACGAGGTCTCGCTGCTGCGCGAGCAGCGCCAGGCGGCCAAGCTGCGCATCCTGGTGGATGGCAAGGAACGCCTGCCGGAACTGATCTGCGACGGCATCCTGATTTCCACCCCGGCTGGCAGCACGGCCTATAACCTCTCGGCGCATGGGCCCATCGTGCCGCTGGATGCGCGGCTGCTGCCGCTGACGCCGATTTCCGCCTTCCGCCCGCGGCGCTGGCGCGGCGCGCTGCTGCCCTCCGCCGCGCGCGTCGTCTTCGAGGTGCTGGAGCCGGAAAAGCGCCCCGTCTCGGCGACGGCCGACTACACCGAGGTGCGCGATGTGCGCCGCGTCGAAGTGCGGGAGGATCGCAGCATCACCATGACCATGCTGTTCGACCCGGATCGCAGCCTTTCCGCGCGGATCATCGCCGAGCAGTTCACGGTGTGATGCGGGGGCTCACCTTGCTTGCGGTCGTGAGGGAGGAAGAAAAGCAGGCCTCCGGCGGCTGGGGCCGCCCTTGCAAGGCTGCGCGGTGTTGGGGTCTGGGGCCTCTCGGCCCCAGCCGCCGGAGGCCCTTCTGAACCCCGGGCACGGCACGGGCTTCCTCCCGCTGGCGCTATCCGGCGCGGCGGCGACCTGCGTGGGTGTAGGTCTGGCGCGCTTCGCCTTCGTGCCGCTCTTCCCGGCGCTGGTCGAGGCCGGCTGGGTGAGCGGGGCCGAGGCGGGCTTGCTCGGCGCGGCGGCGCTCGCCGGCTATGTCGGTGGTGCCATGGGCGCGCAGGCGCTGGGCCGGCGCATCGGCACCAGGCCGGCCCTGGCGCTGGGCATGGGGGGCGCGCTGCTCTCACTGCTGGCCTGCGCCATTCCGGGCGGGCTCTTCTGGCTGCTGCCCTGGCGGCTCCTGGCGGGGGTCGCGGGGGGTGTGCTGATGTCGCTGGCTGGCCCGGCCATCCAGCGCGCCGTGCCGCCGGAGCGGCGAGGCCTGGCCTCGGGCGTGGTGGTGAGCGGCGTGGGGGGCGGCATTTTCCTCGGCGCCGCGCTACTGCCGCCTTTGCTGCTCTCCGGCCCCAGCGCGGGGTGGCTCGGGCTGGCGGGGCTGACGGCGCTGCTCTGGGCCTTTGCGCAGCCGCGCTTCCCGCGCGACCCGGCGGGGCGCGATGCCGCGCTTGCGCCACCGGCGGTGCCCGGGCTGCTGCTGGCTTATGCGCTCTCCGGCGCCGGGATGGTGCCGCACATGGTCTATCTGGCGGATTTCGCCGCGCGCGGTTTTGGCCTGGGCGTCCTGGCCGGCAGTGGCCTCTGGATGATGTTTGGCCTGGGGGGGCTGCTGGGCACGCTGCTCGGCGGGCGGGTGGCGGATCGGCTGGGGGGTGCGCGGGCCGTGCGGCTCTGGCTGGGCGTGCAGGTCGCGGCGCTCTGCTTCGTGCTGCTGCCCTGGTGGCCCGCCTTGCCGCTGGCCGCCCTGGCGGGCGGCTTTGCGGGCGTGGGTGTCTCGGCCGTGACGCTGGCCTGGGCGCGGGAGGTGGCGGGCGCTGCGGCCGGCGCGCTCTGGGTGCGGGCCACCATCGCCTATGCCGTGGCGCAGGCGGTGGCGGCCTTCGCGCTGGCGGGGCTGTTCGGCGCCTCGGGCGAGAGCCATGCGCTGGTCTTCGGCATCGGGCTGCTGCTCTCGGCGGGGGCCTGGTTCGCCGCGCGCCCGACTTGACGGATCAGGCCGTCTGTGGTGCCGAACGACATGAGCAACACCCCCGCCCAGCACGACCGCATCCTCATCCTCGATTTCGGCAGCCAGGTGACGCAGCTCATCGCGCGCCGCCTGCGCGAGTCGGGCGTCTATTGCGAGATCTGGCCGTTCAACGCGGCGCCCGAGGCGCGAATCCGCGCCTTCGCGCCCAAGGGGATCATCTTCTCCGGCGGCCCGGCCTCGGTGACCGAGGGCGAAAGCCCGCGCGCGCCGGATTATGCCTTCGAATCCGGCCTGCCCATCCTCGGCGTCTGCTACGGCCAGCAGACTTTGGCGCATCAGCTGGGCGGCACGGTCGAGGGCGGGCATGCGCGCGAATTCGGCCGCGCCATCGTCACCGTCACCTCCGATTGCCCGATCACCCAGGGTGTCTGGGCCAAGGGCGCGCAGGAGACGGTCTGGATGTCCCATGGTGACCGCATCACCGTGCTGCCCCCCGGCTTCCGCGTGGTGGCGGAGAGCGAGGGCGCGCCCTTCGCGCTGATCGCCAATGATGAGCGCCGATACTACGGCACCATGTTCCACCCCGAGGTGGTGCACACGCCGCATGGCGCGGCCCTGCTGCGCAACTTCACCCATGGCGTCTGCGGCTGCACCGGCGACTGGACCATGGCCGGCTACCGCGCCGAGACCATCGCGAAGATCCGCGCCCAGGTCGGGAACGGGCGAGTGGTCTGCGGACTTTCGGGGGGCGTCGATTCCTCAGTGGCGGCGGTGCTGCTGCATGAGGCGATCGGCGACCAGCTCACCTGCATCTATGTGGATCACGGCCTGATGCGCGCCAATGAAAGCGCGCAGGTGGTGAAGACCTTCCGCGACCGCTTCAACATCAAGCTGGTGCACCGGGATGCCAGCGAGCTGTTCCTCGGCCAGCTCTCCGGCGTCACCGACCCCGAGCAGAAGCGCAAGATCATCGGCCGCCTCTTCATCGAGGTCTTCGAGGAGGAGCAGAACAAGATCGGCGGCGCCGATTTCCTGGCCCAGGGCACGCTCTATCCGGATGTGATCGAGAGCGTCTCGGCCACCGGCGGCCCCTCGGTCACCATCAAGTCGCACCACAATGTCGGCGGCCTGCCCGCGGGCATGCGCATGCAGCTGGTCGAGCCGCTGCGCGAGCTGTTCAAGGACGAGGTCCGCGTGCTGGGCCGCGAGCTCGGCATGCCCGAGGAGATCGTGGGCCGCCACCCCTTCCCCGGCCCCGGCCTCGCCATCCGCATCCCGGGCGAGGTGACGCGCGAGAAGGCCGACCTGCTGCGGCGCGTGGACACGGTCTATCTGGAGGAAATCCGCGCGGCGGGGCTTTATGACGCCATCTGGCAGGCCTTCGCCGTGCTGCTGCCGGTCCGCACCGTGGGCGTCATGGGCGATGGCCGCACCTATGACATGGCCTGCGCGCTGCGCGCCGTGACCAGCACGGATGGCATGACGGCGGAGTTCTACCCCTTCGACATGGCCTTCCTCGGCCGCGTCGCGAACCGCATCGTGAATGAGGTGCGGGGCGTGAACCGCGTGACCTATGACATCACGAGCAAGCCGCCGGGGACGATCGAGTGGGAGTGAGGGGCGCCTGCACCACGCGGAGAGGATGCTTCAGCCTATCCGCGCCTCCGCCTTAACGCATCATGCCCAGCAGCAGCAGCCCCGTCCCCGTGCAGAGGATGAAGGCGATGATCGAGGATTCCAGCCCGAAGCTGCCCCCGGTCAGCAGCTCCGGGCCCGAGATGGTCGCGCGGATCAGCCCCGGGTCGCTGTCCCCGCCCGAGACGATGCCCGAGAAGATCGCCGATTGCGTGGTGTTCCAGGACATGTGGAGGCCCATGCTCATCCAGAGGCGGCGCGTCAGCAGATAGGCCGCGCCCAGCAGCAGCCCCGCCTCGATGCTGATGAAAAGCGCGCCCGTCAGCGTGCCGGCCGGATTGAGCAGATGCGTGAAGCCGAAGACCAGCGCCGAGAGCACCAGCGCCACCCAGCTGCCGAGATACTCCTCCAGGATGCGCTGCAGCGCGCCGCGGAACACCAGCTCCTCGAAGACGCCGGCGCTGAGCGCCATGGCCAGCGCCGGCAGCAGGAAGCTGGCCGGGTTCAGCCCCTCGATCCGGTAGATGCCGAGCGCCATGAGCAGCAGCACCGAGGAGGTGCAGAGCGCCGCCCCCACCATGGCGCCCATCGCCCATTCGCGGCCCATCCCGCGCAGCGAGAGCTCGCCCGGCGCGCGGCCCTCCACCCCCCGGACGAAGGCGATGTAGAAGGCCAGGGCCAGCAGCGCCATGCCGAGCGTCACTGCAAAGGCCGTGAGCGGCGCGCCGGCGAGGCTCTCCATGAAGCCATTGTTCGTCATCATCAGCAGGAAGAGCCCGCCGCCCAGCAGCGGCAGCCGGATCACCGGCAGATGCAGGATCCGCCGCCACAAAGCGGGCTTCGGTTCGGCGATGTCCTGCATGGGTGGCTCCGGCTGGTCACGGCCGAGGCTATGGGGCCGCCCGCCGGCCTGTCCACCCGCCGCTTGGCGCGCGCGGGCCTGGATGCGACATTGGCCCGATGATCACGCTGCACGGCATCAAGAACTGCGACACCATGAAGAAGGCCCGCGCCTGGCTGGACGCGAAGGGCGTGGCCTATGCCTTCCACGACTACAAGACCCAAGGGGTCGCGCCCGAGACGCTGACGCGCTGGGTCAAGGAACATGGGTGGGAGACGCTGCTGAACCGCGCCGGCACCACCTTCCGCAAACTGCCGGAGGCCGAGAAGCAGGGCCTGGACGAGGCCCGCGCCGTGGCACTCATGCTGGCCCAGCCCTCCATGATCAAGCGCCCGGTGCTCGACCTCGGGCAGACGCGCCTCGTGGGCTTCAGCCCGGAGAGCTATGGGAAGGCGTTCGGCTAACGCGCTCGTAACGGCGCGCCACGCCGCTTCCCCGCTAGCCTCTCCCCGCCATCACGCAGGGAACGGCCCACGCATGAAACTCCTTCTCGGCCTCGGCTTCGCGGCCCTCCTCGCTGCCACCGCAAGCGCGCAGCCGGCACCGGACACGGTCGCCGCCATCCGCGCACGCGGCATCCTGGTCTGCGGCGTCACCGTCAATTCCGTGGGCTTCGCCAACCCCGACAGCCGCGGGATCATGCGCGGCATGGATGCCGATATCTGCCGCGCGCTGGCCGCCGCCGTGCTCGGCGATTCGGAAAAGGTGCGCTTCGTTCCCAACACCGCCGTCCAGCGCTTCCCCATGCTGCAATCGGGCGAGCTCGACGTGCTGGTCCGCAACACCACCTGGACGCTGGGGCGCGAGGCCTCGCTCGGCTTGGCATTTGCCGGCATCAATTTCTATGACGGCCAGGGCTTCGTCGTGAAGCGTGACGCCGGCATCACCTCCGCCCGGCAGCTCGATGGCGCCACCATCTGCGTGGCCCCGGGCACGACGACCGAGCTCAACCTCACCGATTATTTCCGCACCAACCGCATGCGCTTCCAGCCCGTGGTGATCGAGGGCATCGAGGAGATCCGCGCCGCCTTCCTGGCCGGCCGCTGCGACGCCTACACGAATGACGCGACGGCGCTCGCCACCTTCCGCCATGCCCAGGGCGCGAATGCCGGGCGCTTCGTCGTCCTGCCCGAGCGCATCAGCCGCGAGCCGCTCGGCCCCGTCGTCCGCAAGGGCGACTGGAAGTGGTTCGACATCGTGCGCTGGACGCTGTTTGCCATGATCAATGCCGAGGAGCTCGGCATCAGCCAGGCCAATCTCGCGAGCTTCGCGGGTTCCACCAACCCCGATGTGCAGCGCCTGCTCGGCCGCACCGGCGATCTCGGCCGCGCCCTTGGCCTCGACAATGAATGGGCGGCGCGCATCATCCGCGAGGTCGGCAATTACGGCGACATCTTCGAGCGCAACATCGCGCCCCTCGGCATTCCGCGCGGCCTGAACGACATCTGGACGCGCGGCGGGCTCCACTACGCGCCCCCCATTCGATGAACCGGTTTTGGTTGGCGCGGCCGCCGCAAGCGGGATAGGCTTCCCGCCGAGGCAGCAAGGACGAGAAGAACGATGCAGGACAGCCAGGTTGAGGTGCGCAAGGAGGTCTCGGGCCGCGGCAAGTTCCTGGCCTTCGGGATCATCGGCCTGGCCCTCATGGTCTCGATCTTCATCGAGAAATTCGGCGCGCCGGAAAGTGCCAGGAACATCCCCTATATCCTGCTGGTCGCGGTGGTGCTGGCCATCGCGATCCCCATGGCCTTCTACCGCAAGCCCGTCCGGTAATTCGCTTGACGCGAAGGCCCACGCCCTCAAGATGAAGCGGACTTCATCTTGAGGAGAAGCTGATGCTGCGTCCCGCCCTGCTGGCGACGGTCCTTCTCGCTGCCGCGCTACCCAGCGCCCAGGCACAGCGCACGCTGAATGTCGGCATGGCCGGCATCCCCACGGGAATGGACCCGCATTACCACTCCTCCAACAACAACAACGCGCAGCTGCGGCAGATCTTCAACCCGCTGATCGACCTCGACACGCAAAGCCGCATCTTCCCGGTCCTGGCCGAGAGCTGGCGCAATGTGGATGACCTCACCTGGGAATTCCGCCTGCGCGAGGGCGTGCGCTTCCATGACGGCACGCCCTTCGAGGCGGAGGATGTCGCCTTCTCCTTCGCGCGCGTGCCGCAGGTGCCCAATTCGCCCGGCCCCTTCACGCCCATGGTCCGCACCGTGGCCGAGGTCCGCATCATCGACCCGCGCACCATCCATGTGATCACGCGCGAACCGACACCCTTCTTCGACCGGGACATCACCGGGATCATGATCCTCTCCCGCCGCATCCATGCGACAGCGCAGCTGGGAGATTTCAACCAAGGCCGTGCCCTGATCGGCACCGGCGCCTACCGCCATGTCAGCTACGCCCAGGGCGAGCGGCATGAATTGGTGCGCAACCCGGATTTCTGGGGCCCCCGCCCGCCCTGGGACCGCGTGATCACCCGCTACATGACCAATAATGGCGCGCGCGTCGCGGCCCTGCTGGCCGGCGATGTGGATCTGATCGACGCCGTGCCGGTCCAGGATGTGCAGCGCCTGTCGAACGATCCGCGCCTCGCCGTCTTCACGGCGGACAGCATCACCACCTCCTACCTCATGCCGGACACGGTGCGCGACCAGGCGCCCTTCGTGACCGACAAGCAGGGCAACCCGCTGCCGCGCAACCCGCTGCGCGACCTGCGCGTGCGCCAGGCCATCTCGCTCGCCATCCCGCGCGAGGCGATCGTGAGCCGCCTCCTCGTGGGCCAGGGCCGCGCGGCCGAGCAATTCGCCGCCCCCACTTTGCCCGACCGCGCCCAGGGCCTGCCGCCCATCGCGACCGACCTGCCCCGCGCCCGCGCCCTGCTGGCCGAGGCGGGCTTCCCGGACGGGTTCCGCATGACCATCCATGGCCCGAACGGCTTCATCCCGTCGGATGCCGACATCCTCCAGGCCATCGCCCAGGGGCTGACGCGAATCGGCATCGAGACGCGGGTGGAAGTCCTGCCGCCCGCCAATTTCTTCACGCGCGCGACGGCCCGTGACTTCGGCATGTTCATGACGACCTTCACCACCTCGACCGCCGCCAACATGCTGCGCCAGGTGGTGGTGACGCGCGATCCGGCCACCGGCGTCGGCCCCTTCAACCGCCAGCACTACTCCAACCCGGCGGTGGATGTGCCGCTCCTGGAGGCGCTGCGCACCATGAACCCCGAGCGCCGCCTCGCGCTCACCGCCCAGGCGATGCGCGCGGCCACGGATGATCTCGGCGTCATTCCCGTGCATTATCTGCGGGTGAGCTGGGCAGCGCAGCGCAACCGCGTGCGTTATGATCCGAGCCCCATCTGGTACACCAACGCTTTGCTGGCCTCGCCCGCCGAGTGACACATCCGAGGTAAGACCATGCCCGACAAGTCCATCCGCGCCCGCCTGAGCGATGCCGTGGACCGCGCCTTCGACGAGCAGGTCCGCTTCCTCGCCGACATCGTCCGCCACCCCTCGCTGCGCGGGCGGGAGGGGCCCTTGCAGGACCACATGGCGCGCTGGTTCAACGCGCGCGGCTATTCGGTGGACCGCTTCTCCATCGCGGATGTGCCGCTGGCCGAGCACCCGAAGGCCAGCCCCATGGTGGAGGTGGACGCCGCCGGCTCCTTCCAGGTCGTCGCCTCCAAGCGCTGCGCGGCCCCCACCGGCCGCAGCCTCATCATCCAGGGCCATATCGATGTCGTGCCCGAGGGCCCAGCCGAGATGTGGAGCTTCCCGCCCTATGGCGGGACGGTGAGGGATGGCTGGATGTATGGCCGCGGCGCCAATGACATGAAGGCCGGCGTCTCGGCCATGTGCTTCGCCATGGAGGCGCTGCGCGGTGCCGGCTTCGCGCCGGGCGCCGACATCCACCTCCAGACCGTGACGGAGGAGGAGAGCACCGGCAATGGCGCGCTCGCCACCCTGCTGCGCGGCTACCGGGCCGAGGCCTGCCTGATCCCGGAGCCCACCGGCGGCACCATCACCCGGGCGCATACGGGAACCATGTGGTTCCGCCTGAAGGTGCGCGGCGTGCCGGTGCATGTGGCCGTGGCCCAATCGGGCAGCAACGCGATCATGAGCGCCTACCACCTGATCCAGGCGCTGCAGGAACACACCAAGGCGCTGAACGAGGTGGCCAAGACCCATCCCTGGTATTCCCAGATCCAGGACCCCATCAAGTTCAACCCCGGCATGATCCGCGGCGGCGACTGGGCGAGCTCCACGCCGGCCTGGTGCGAGGTGGATTGCCGAATCGGCCTGCTGCCCGGCCAGGACGTGGCCGAATGCCAGCGCGCGGTGGAGCAGGCCGTCTCGGCCGCGGCGCGCACCGACAATTTCCTCTCCAACAACCCGCCCGAGGTGCAGTGGCACGGCTTCCTGGCCGATGGCTTCGTCCTCGAGCCGGGCAGCGAGGCCGAGCACATCCTGGCCGAGGCGCATCGCGCAGCCTTCGGTACCGAGATGGGAGCGCGTATCACGACGGCGGTGAACGACACCCGATTCTACGGGCTGTATTTCGACATGCCGGCCCTTTGCTATGGGCCGAAGGGCGAGAACAACCACGGCTTCGATGAGCGGACCAACCTTGAGCATCTGAAGAGCACGACGCTCGCCATGGCCTGCTTCATCGCGGATTGGTGCGGACTGCAGCCGCTGGAATAGCGGCCTTGCGAGAGGGCTTTGCGCTCTCGCGCCCACCCACCACAAAACAGGTTTCTCGGATCTTCCTTGAATCAGGGTGCGGGGAACTCCTTCCCCGATTCTATCCCCAGCCCCCCGCATCCTGTGGATTCGGGGGATGGTTTGGCCCGGCCCCGCTTTCCGCTTCCCCCCATGTCCTGTGGCTGCCATGACACACCCGAGGCGCTTCTGGATGGACTTGGCCACCCGCCTGGGATATGAACGAAACTAGAACATCGGCGGAGTTACAAGACTTTCCCGCGGGGGGAAGTTCGGCCGAGCAACCACAGCATGTGGTGGCCGCCAACCCTCCGTCGTCTATATCTAGTTGCCGAGAGACCGGGCTTCAGGCATATATCTGGGCCGGGGAATTGAGGGGGAAGTACCGTGTTCGATGCCGTTCAGCTTCAAGGCCATTTTCAGGTGCAGATGGATCGCAGCCGCGATTCCCTGCTGACCGATTTCGGCCGCGCCACGCTCGATGACCGTTACCTCCTGCCGGGCGAGTCCTACCAGGACCTCTTCGCCCGCGTGGCCTCGGCCTATGGCGATGACGCGGCCCATTCGCAGCGCCTCTACGACTACATCAGCAAGCTCTGGTTCATGCCGGACACGCCTGTGCTGTCGAACGGGGGTACGACGCGCGGGCTGCCCATCTCCTGCTTCCTGAATGAGGCGAATGACAGCCTCGATTCGATCGTGGACCTCTGGAACGAGAATGTCTGGCTCGCCTCCAAGGGTGGCGGCATCGGCTCCTACTGGGGCAATCTGCGCAGCCTCGGCGAGAAGGTCGGCCAGAACGGCAAGACCTCCGGCATCGTCCCCTTCATCCGCGTGATGGACAGCCTGACGCTCGCCATCTCCCAGGGCTCGCTGCGCCGTGGTTCGGCCGCGGTCTACCTGCCCGTCTCCCACCCCGAGATCGAGGAATTCATCGAGATCCGCCGCCCGACCGGCGGCGACCCGAACCGCAAGGCGCTGAACCTGCACCACGGCATCCTGCTGTCGGACAAGTTCATGCGCGCGGTTGAAGCCGACGAGGCCTGGGCGCTCACCTCGCCCAAGGATGGCGCCATCGTGCGCACCATCTCGGCCCGCTCGCTCTGGATCCGCATGCTGACGGCCCGCATCGAGACGGGCGAGCCCTACTTCATCTACTCGGACCACGTGAACAACGCGCGGCCCGAGCATCACAAGCTCGCGGGGCTGGAGGTGAAGACCTCCAACCTCTGCTCCGAAATCACGCTCCCCACCGGCATCGACCAGCATGGCCAGCAGCGCACCGCCGTGTGCTGCCTCTCCTCGCTGAACCTCGAGACCTGGATGGAGTGGAAGGACGACCCGCTCTTCATCACGGACGTCATGCGATTCCTGGACAATGTGATCCAGAACTTCATCGACACCGCGCCCGACAGCATGGCCAAGGCCCGCTATTCCGCGATGCGCGAGCGCTCGGTCGGCCTCGGCGTGATGGGCTTCCACTCCTTCCTGCAGAAGATGAACGTCCCCTTCGAGAGCGTGGTCGCGAAGGTGTGGAACAAGAAGATGTTCAAGCACATCCGCGAACAGGCGGATGTGGCCAGCCGCGTGCTGGCCGAGGAACGCGGCCCCTGCCCGGACGCCGCCGAATACGGCTTCATGGA
>JAIYCD010000122.1 GCA_027488195.1 Acetobacteraceae bacterium
ACCTGGCGCAGCTTGGCCACGATCTCCTCAGGCTTGTGATGCTTCCTCGCCATTCCAACACCCTCCACGGTTCCGCCGATCTCACATTATCGGCGGACCGTTTCTACGGGGGCAGGTCAAAGCACGATCGGGCTGTTGCAGAAACCAGGGGAAATGGGGAGCAAGCCTCATGATTCTGGCCAGCGCGATGAGCCGCCAAACAAGGGCAAAGGGCTAACCGCCCATGCCGCAGCCAAACACCCGGCGCACCGCCTCATCTGCCACGCGCCGGCGCTCATCCCATGCAAGCGGGCCGGGCCACCATCCTAGTTGCTGCATAGCGGCTTTCTCGCGCTCGAGTTTGTCGTGCACGGGGCGCCAGAGCCAGTCGCCGTGATCACTGGAAACGCGAGCGATAATCCGCGCCGCGTCGGCCACCGCTGTCTCCGGATCGCCGCCTGCTGCGATGAAAGCCGCCGCCGCCTGTTGGGCCGCAGGCCCGTCTTGAAGTCCGTCGACCATCGCGGCGCGATACGCGAGCGCCGCTGCGCGGATGTGGGCTTGGGAATGGCCGATGAGGGGTGGCGGCGGGTGCATAGGGGTGAGGCTAGCATCATACGAAACAATCGGCAGCTGGAACGGATGCTCATCACACTGCGGCATCGAGTTCGATGAACCGCATGGACGACACCAGCGATGCTTGCGCCACATTGCCGGCGCGCGCCCCGTCACCGTGACGTCGATTAATGCGGTGGCCCCTGGCGCCAGGCTCGGCAGATCTCATAAAAGCGCCGAAAGGCCTTGATTGCCCCTCACCGACGGCCGGCTCGATTGACCGGCCCCCCGCGGTTCATGGGCGTGCCCGGGCGGACCCCTGGGCCCCGGGCCCCCGCCCCGACACCAGGGGCAACGCCCACGCCGGGTGCCCCGACTCCAGGCGCCACCCGCACACCAGGCGCGCCCAGCCCGGTACGGGGTGCCACACCCACGCCAGGTGCGCCTACTCCGGCGCCGGGGGCTACGCCGACACCGGGGCGCCCCAGATCCTGCACGTGATGTAACGCCGGGTGCGGTGTCACACCGTGGAGCACCGCAGACGGGAATGCAGAGGCAGCCGGTACAAAGGAGAGGCCACCGATGCCCAGCATCAAACCTGCGAGGGCGGAATTGAGAAACTTCATCGGATGGCTCTCCAGGTCAGTTGGAAGCAAAGGGACGGCTGCCGCATTTATGGAGCAGCCATATCGGCTGCGATAAGGAATTCCTTCTGTTAGACGCCGTCAAGCCGTGCCGCTCGGCATGAACTTCGGATCGATGCGGGAGCGGCGCCGAGTTCTCATGGCCCCAAGCTCCGCTGTACTCCCGCCACGACCAGATCCAGCAGGCGTGTCCCGAGCGCGCCCGACAGCCCCGCGGCGCCACATCCCGATGACCAGCCCCGATCCTGCGTCGCGCAGCGACGGATGGAGGTAAGTGACGGCGGAGACAGAGATGATGCAGAGCAGCGCGCCGAGCCGGCCTCAATGAGGAGCACGAGCAAGCAATGGCCCTCGCGGCAAGGGCAACACAGCGGCCTCGGTCAGATAGCAATAAGATGATCCGCTTCTCGATTGGCTAAGTGACCGTTTGAGAATGGCTTGGCCCGACGCGGCCGTGGGTGATTCAAGCTCGGGATGTGGACCCGAGACACCCGAGGCCGAATGGCCGAACTTGGTCGTAAGACGAAGCGCTATCCGTCCGACCTGACGGATGAGGAGTGGGCGCGCATCGAACCGCTGCTGCCGAAACCGGCGCGGCGTGGGCGCAAGCCAGCGGTCGATCTGCGCGAAGTGTTGAACGCGATCCGCTACATGGCACGCAGTGCGGGCGGGTGGCGGATGCTGCCGGTGCATTTCGGCCCGTGGCAGACGGTCTACTGGTGGTTCCGGCGCTTCGTCCGGCGACTGCCGTTCCGCACCATTCACGACGTGGCGCTGATGCTTGACCGCGAGGCGGCGGGCCGGGAGGCCAGCCCGACTGGTGGAGTGCTCGACAGCCAGACGGTGAAGGCACCGTTCGCCGAGGTGCGCGGCTACGATGGCGGCAAGCGGATTGTCGGGCGCAAACGCCACGTCGCCGTGGACACGGACGGGCGCTTGCTGATGGTGAACCTCACCCCTGATGACGTGTCGGACAGTGCAGGCGCGCAGACGATCCTCGATGCCATCCGCAAGCGCTGGCCTTGGATGAAGCACCTGTTCGCCGACGCGGGCTATGACCGAACGAAGCTCATGGACAAGGCTGCCTTCCTCGACTTCGTCGTCGAGATCGTCCGGCGCTCCGACAAAGCGGTGGGCTTCGAGGTCATCCCACGGCGCTGGGTCGTGGAGCGCACCTTCGGCTGGATGATCCGCTGGCGCCGCCTCGTCCGCGACTACGAAAAGCGCCTCGACGTGTCCGAAGCCATGATCCACGTCGCCATGCACGCCCAGCGCGACGCCTGCGAGGCTTACGTGGCAAGCCAGCGGGCCGAGGGGTGGGTTCTGCTGCGTGATCACTACGACGACGGCGGCTTCTCCGGCGGCACCTTGGAGCGGCCGGCGCTGCAGCGGCTCCTGCGCGATATCCAGGCCGACCTGGTCGACGTGATCGTGGTCTACAAGATCGACCGCCTGTCTCGCTCGCTGATGGATTTCGCTAAGTTGGTGGAGGTGATGGATGCGCACGGCGTCACTTTCGTGTCCGTCACCCAGAGCTTCAACACGACCACCAGCATGGGACGGCTGACGCTGAACATCCTGCTCAGCTTCGCGCAGTTCGAGCGAGAGGTCATTGGCGAGCGGATCCGCGACAAATTCTCCGCCTCGCGCGCTCGCGGCATGTGGATGGCGGGCAAGGTGCCGCTCGGCTACGACGTCGTGGCACGGAAGCTGGTGGTGAATGCGGAGGAGGCACCGCGGGTGCGCCGCGTGTTCGAAATCTTCACCGAGACAGGATCGGGTATTGAGACGGTGACCCGCCTCCGGGCGGAGGGCGCCACCAGCAAGGCAGGGCGAACGCTCGACAAGGGTGACGTCTATAAGCTTCTGAACAACCGGACCTATGTCGGCGAGGCCGCGCACAAGGGGCAGATCTATCCCAGTGAGCACCAGGGCATCGTGCCGCGGGAGCTGTGGGACCGGGCGCACGCCGTGCTGCAGGTCAGCCCGCGGGTCCGCGCCAACCAGCATCGGGCGCAGACGCCGGCGCTGGTGAAGGCGCTGGCGCTGGCATTCCGGTATCAGCGCATGCTGGACGATGGGCGCTACGCGTCCATCACCGAGATGGCAGAGGCCGGGCGCCTCGAGCGCGGCTACCTGGACAGCCTGCTGGGCTTGACGCTCCTAGCGCCCGACTTGGTCGAAGCAATTCTGGATGGGCGGCAGCCTGGGGATGTGACGCTGCCGGCGCTGATGGAGCCGTTTCCGCTGGAGTGGGAAAGGCAGTTCTGACATGCATCCGCCTCGCTTAACGCCAGGCTGGGCCTGGCGCCTTTCGCACGCGGCGAGTGAGTTCCGCCATAGAGGTTATCAGGCCCTCCCAGAAGTCGTCGATGACATCGCGGTTGGTCATCACCCATGGCGCAACGCACTCGAAGTCCTTCTCGGGCAATCCGCCGCTCACTTGCAGGACCATCGGCTCCACCGCCAGCACAGTCAGCCTGTCGGGCTGGAAACGCTGGCCGGGCGTGACCCCCACCAATATCTTTTCTTCGCCGTGTCCACGCCGCAGCCAAATCACCTGCGCCAAGCCGGTCAGGTGTCTGGGCAAGCTAACGCTGTCCTGGGTGATCCGATCGACTGCGGTGGAGGTGGCGACTGGTTGCCGTTCTGCGGATGAGCGCTCCGAAGGCACGGGGGCCGGATCTTGCGCAGCCGGCGGAGCGACCGCGGCAACGGATGTAGCGGTTGGTAGAACCGCCTGCCGCTCATACTGGGCCACGCCATCGGCATTGCTGAGATGTTCATTTGGCTCCATCGGCATGGAGCCCTCTGCAGCGATGCTATTCTGCACAGGTTCCGCACGACGGACGCTAACTCCCTCATCACTGACTGCCATGTCGATCGAGCTTTCCGCCTCGAAGACGATGCGCAGCACAGCCTCGAAGGCGGGCCTGAAATCGGCGGCATCCTGCGATGCAGTGCCGAATCGCCTCAGCAACTCGTCCCATGGGGTGGTCACGATCTGGCCCACTGCTGTGTGGCGGAGTGACATGGTGATCCAACCATAAGCATCCAGCGCAGCTGGCGTCGCCGACAGCTTGCGGACGACGCGTCGATCCAGTGCGACGGCGTGGTCCACCAGGCTGGCAAGGAACTTGGCGCTTAACCGGACACCCGGTCGCCATCCAAGGTCACCGGGACGACGTCGGCTCCGCGCGTCGAAAACGCTCATTTCTCCGGTGCCATCTCCCGACCATATGAAGCGTGCCGCCTGGAGATGCTGCCACTGATCGGTCAGACCGTGTGTTTTCGGATCAATGCCCAAAGCGGCAGCCAGCAACGCGCGATCCTTGCCGAGCTCGACGACCTGGCTGCGTGCACGGAAGGCTGCGTCGCAGATATGGATCATGCTGAGGCGAAGGATGCGTCCGCTGGGAACGATATCGTCGATTGAGCCGGGCTCAATACGGATGGACGCAGCTCCAGTCTCGCGCTGCCAAACTCCGCGGGAAGCTCGCATCGGCAATGCCATGCTGCAGAATGCTGCGTGCGACCAGATGACAGAGTCGCTTGCCTGCGTTTCGGCGGTATTCGACGCCATCGCGTGCGGCGGATGATCCAAGCTCATGCTTGCAGAACTCACTGTGAGACGAGAGGGAGGGATGCGCTCCGGGCTGCGGAATGTCGAGCGACCGCCTGGGCCGCGCTGCCATCTCGCAGATAGGACCGGGTGGTGCTGGGGGATACGGCTTTTTCCTCAACCGTGCTAAGGCCACTGGAGAAAAATGAATCAGGATCGATCCGCATGAAGCGCCTCATCATCGCCGCTGCCGTTTGCGCATTTCCCATGACGTCGTCAGCCAATCGCGCTGCTATGGATGCTTGCGCCGCGTCGCTGGCGCCGGAGGCGCGCCTGATCTTCGACGCCACCGCACCATCAATCACGCCCACAACGGAAATCCGCCCCGTCCTGGAAGAAAAGACGCGCTCGCTGATCTCCAGCGGCCGTGTGTCACGCTCCTCGGCGCGTGGTAGCGCCACCGCAGCCGGGAACTGCCTTAAGCAGCTTCAGTAGCCGTTACCGACGTCCAACGCGATTTACGCCCCACCCCTGCGGTTCATGGCGTCCCATGACGCACGCTGAGTCCAAGGGCACCACTCGCGACGCCCAGCGCAACCTGGACGCCAGGCGCGCCCACGTCGGGGCCAGCGCTTGTCGCGGGGGCCGTCGCAGTGCCGAGCCGACTCGCGTCACGTATCTCGTCGGCACGCCGACATCCTGTCCGTGCACCACGGACTGCGCCGCGGGATTCCTGAACCCGCCGCCCAACAGTACAGTGCTGGGAAGCGCATCAACGGCAGCATGACGAGGGCGAGCCGCATGACGGTCCGGGTGCCGCTGGCGACCCGCCACCGGTCAGGCCGGAAGACCGTCGTGACGCCGATGGCAGATGCCGTGGTGCCAGTCACGGCGCGCGCCGACTCGGCGTCGGTGAAGGCTCTGTCGCGGGCGTTACGATATCAGCGGATGCTGGACGAGGGGCGCTACGCCTCCATCACAGAGATGGCGGCAGCGGGGAAGATCGAGTGAGGCTACCTGGGTAGCCTGCTGCGCCCAACCCTCCTGGCCTCGGACATCGTGTCGGCCATCCCGGGCGGGCGTCAGTCGGTCCGCCTAACCCGCGCCGTACTGGCAGGATGAGTATCGGTAGGATGGAAGCGTCAAGCGAGACATTTTGGGGAAGCCGCTCTAGCAAAGAAGGCCGCAAGAAAAAAAGCTGTCCTGGGAGACAGCTTTTTCTGCAGTCCAGGCAGAAGGTTGGCAATGCTTAACGCAAGACGATTTCCACCCGTCGATTCTGCGGCTCGCGCACGCCCATCGCTGTCGCGACGAGCGGACGATCGAAACCGAAGCCCTGGATCGTGATCTCGTTCCGGGCGATGCCACGGCGTACCAACTCGGCGGCAACTGCTTCGGCGCGGCGAACCGACAGGCGCTGGTTGTAGGCGGCGCCACCGGTGCGGTCCGCGTGGCCTGAAACCTCGATGCGAGTCGAGGCGACGGTCCGCGCATTGGTTGCCCCATCCGCAATGATCTCGCGGGCTCGGTCGGTCAGGTCGGCGCGATCCCAGTCGAAGAAGACCAGGTAGGTGCGCGTGGGTGCCGGCGCGGCCACGGATGCGGGTGCGGGTGCCGGGGCTGGGCGCGGCGTGTTGAAGGCATAGCGAAGACCAATCAGCGCCGACTGGTTGGAGTTGTTTGGGGTGTAGTTGGTGCGCGATGCTGTTGTGCCGTTGTTGAAATTCACGCTTAGCTCCGATGCGGTGCTGGCGAGGTAGCGATACTCGGTCGTCAGCGCTAAGCCGGGTACATACTGGTCCAGGCTGATCGCGATGCCCGCGATGCCCTGATAGGCGAAGCCGCCGCCACTGGCGCTGACGTTCGCCGCATTGGCCACGGTGCCCGTATTAGTGCGGCCGGCGATGCCGCTCACACCACTGGCGGCGAAGCCGATACCAGCGCCAAGATAGGTCGAGACGGTGGGAATTCCGACGGCGGCGAGATTGAAGTCGTACAGCACATTGGCCATGCCGCCATAGCTACTGAGGCTGCCGGAAGTGCTACCGATGGTCACGCCGTTCGGCCCCTGTACGGCGGTGGTGCCGATCGGGTTGGAGCGGTAATTGCCCTCGATCTCGACGCGGAGGCCGTTGCCGAAACCATAACCGACCGAAGCCACACCGACGAAGCCAACCTCAGTGCCGATGTCCAGACGGCCGCCCCTGGCACCATTCTCGTTGATCTGTGTGCGCCAGTTTGTACCAGCACCGGCGCCGATGTAGATGCCATTGATAGGCTGCGCCTGCACAGCGGTCGGAATGGCCAAGACGATAGCGCCTAACACATAATTTATAGTATTCATAAAATTTTCCTTAAGTATAAAATTGATAATTTTTACATCGAACTCTATAGTAGACGACCATGATTGTGGTTATATTTCAATATGAGGAAGATTACTTTTAGGAAATTAAATATTCCAGATAAAGCCAACCGCAGGGTGTTAGAGTCCGCGTGAGAACTACCGATGTGCAACGCGACGGAGCAGCAGGGCGCCCATGGCGACGTGGATCATGGCCTTGGACACGTCGAGGCGCTTCTCCTAGTCGCGGACCAGTCTGCGCCAGCGGATCATCCAGCCGAAGGTGCGCTCCACGACCGCCTGCCTCAAAAGAGGGGTGCCGAGGAGATTGCACGCAGCCAGCAGAGGCACGGGCGGCCATTCCCGGCTCTCGATCCGGCCGCCTTCAGCGAGACCTAGGCTCATGGCCAGCAGTACAACGACACAGGGGATCAGGACTGCCGGACCCAAGTTCGTGAGCGGAGGCAAGGCCAATCCTGCCAAGAACACCAGCGCCGGGGCGGAAAGTCCAAAATCCCCGATCCGGCCCATGCCATAGGCAAGGCCGTGCTTTGTGGGCGCCAGCTGAGCAGGCTCATCGCAAAAAAACCGCCGCTTCGCTGGCCGAGAGCGCTGCCAACTCGGGCCATGCCTCAGCGATTACACGGCCCCTACCGCCCGGCCGGGGCAGCAATGCCTGGCCCTCGCCGGAAAAGGCAATCCGGTCCCAGGCGTAGCCGGCACGCTCATACCAAGCGCGTGAAGTTCTGACTCTTGTGTTCCTCCGACGCGGCCGTGCGTGATTCATCGCTGAGCGTGGCTGCTTAGAGTGGGGCATGGCTGGGCTTTGGATCAGGGACGATATGGCGCCGCAGGATTTGCGGCGGCTTGCCCGGTCGGAGAAGGATACGCGCGTGGCGCGGCGCCTCCTGGCGATCGCTGGAGCGCTGGACGGGCTGAGCCGCGAGACGGCGGCGCGGCTGGCCGGGATGGACCGTCAGATGCTGCGCGACTGGGTGATCCGCTACAATCGGGCGGGCCCTGCGGGGCTGTCGGATCATTGGGGATCCGGCCGCCCCTGCCGCCTGACAGAGGGCCAGCAAGCGTCACTAAAGGCCATCGTGCTGGCGGGGCCGGATCCGGAGATGGAGGGCGTCTCCAGCTGGCGGCGATCGATCTCTGCCGGATCGTACTGGAGCGGTTTGGCGTCAGCTGTGCCGAGACTGGGATGGCGCGGTTGATGCGCAGCCTGGACCTGTCCTGGCAGACGCCACGACCTCGTCATGCCGAGACCGATCCGGCGGCGCGGGAGCGCTTCAAAAAAAGGGCTTCCCGGCCGCCTTCGCCCAGATCGTCGCCGAGCACCCGTACGCCGAGCGCTTCGAGGTCTGGTTCCAGGACGAGGCCCGAGTATGCCAGAAGGGCCGGATGGTGCGCCGCTGGTACCAACGCGGCATGCGGCCACGGATGGTGAAGGACCAGCGCTACCGCTCCGCCTACATCTTTGGC
>JAIYCD010000261.1 GCA_027488195.1 Acetobacteraceae bacterium
AGCGCTCGGCGATCTCGCCCAGCTTCTCGTTGAAGATGGCGACCGCATGCCACTCGGTCCGCTCCTGCTGGTTGCCCTCGCGGTCCTTGAAACGCTCACTGGTGGCGAGGCGCAGGTTCACGACCTTGCCGCCATTCTGGAAGTTGCGCACCTCTGGGTCCTTGCCGAGGCGGCCCAGGATGATCACCTTGTTCACTCCGGCCATGGTCGGCGACTCCTTGCAATCTGGTTCCGGAACCTAGCTTTTCCGGATTGGCCGGGCCAGCCCCGCGCCAAGGCTTGGCACCCGCCCCTGATATGGTGCAAAACCCACGTGAACACAACACGAACATTCTACCCTGGAGTCCCCCCATGCCGCGCGACGCGACACCTGCCCCCGCGGTGAAGACCGATCTGATCCGCATCCGCGGCGCCCGGCAGCACAATCTCAAGGACGTCAATCTCGACCTGCCGCGCGGCAAGCTCGTGGTGCTGACGGGGCTTTCGGGTTCCGGCAAGTCGTCGCTGGCCTTCGACACCATCTATGCCGAGGGTCAGCGCCGCTACGTGGAATCCCTCAGCGCCTATGCGCGGCAGTTCCTGCAACTCATGCAGAAGCCCGATGTGGACAGCATCGAGGGCCTCTCGCCCGCCATCTCCATCGAGCAGAAGACCACCAGCCACAACCCGCGCTCCACCGTCGGCACCGTCACCGAAATCCACGACTACATGCGCCTGCTCTGGGCGCGGGTCGGCGTGCCCTATTCGCCGGCCACCGGCCTGCCGATCGAGGCGCAGACCGTCTCCCAGATGGTGGACCGCGTGATGGCGATGCCGGAAGGCACGCGCCTGCTCATCCTCGCCCCCGTGATCCGCGGCAAGAAGGGCGAATACCGCAAGGAGCTGCTGGAATATCAGCGCCGCGGCTTCGAGCGGGTGAAGATCAACGGCACGCTCACCCTGATCAGCGAGGCGCCGAAGCTCGACAAGAAGCTGAAGCACGACATCGAGGTGGTGGTGGACCGCGTCGTGGTGCGCGACGGCCTGGCCCAGCGCCTGGCCGACAGCTTCGAAACCGCTTTGGCGCTCGCCGACGGCATCGCCTATGCCGAAACCGTTTCTGGCGGCGCCAGCGCCGACGCCGATGGCGGCGAACGCACCGTCTTCTCCCAGAAATTCGCCTGCCCCGTCTCCGGCTTCTCCATCGAGGAGATCGAGCCCCGCCTCTTCAGCTTCAACTCCCCGCAAGGCGCCTGCCCCACCTGCGACGGGTTGGGAACGGAGAGCTTTTTCGACCCCGCTTTGGTCATCCCCAATCCGGCGCTGAGCCTGAAGGAGGGCGCCATCGTCCCCTGGGCCGGCAATGCCAGCAGCCCCTATTACGACCAGACGCTGGTCAGCCTCGCCAAGCACCTGCGCATCGGCATGGAAAAGCCCTGGGAGGAACTCCCGGCCGAAGCGCAGAACGCCATCCTGCACGGCACGGGGGCAGAGCCCGTCACGCTGCGCTACAAGGATGGCCTGCGCGCCTATGAGGTCCAAAAGCCCTTCGAAGGCGTGATCAAGAACCTCGAACGCCGCTTCCGCGAAAGCGACAACCCCTGGGTGCGCGAGGACATGGCCCGCTACCAGGCCGATCGTCCCTGCCATGTCTGCCATGGCCATCGCCTGAAGCCGCAATCCCTCGCCGTGAAGGTCGCGGGCTGCCACATTGGCGAGGCCTCGGCGCTCTCCATCCGCCGCGCGCGGGACTGGTTCGGCGCCGTCATGCCCACGCTGACACCGCAGCGCCAGGACATCGCGCGCCGCATCCTGCGCGAGATCGAGGACCGGCTGCAGTTCCTGAACGATGTGGGCCTCGACTATCTCTCGCTCTCGCGCAGCAGCGCGACCCTCTCCGGCGGCGAAAGCCAGCGCATCCGGCTCGCCTCCCAGATCGGCTCGGGCCTCACCGGCGTGCTCTATGTGCTGGACGAGCCCAGCATCGGCCTGCACCAGCGCGACAATGAGCGCCTGCTGGTGACGCTGCGCCGCCTGCGCGACCTCGGCAATTCGGTCATCGTCGTCGAGCATGACGAGGATGCGATCCGCACTGCGGATTACCTGGTGGATATCGGCCCCGGCGCCGGCAAGGCGGGCGGCACCGTCGTCAGCCAGGGCACGCCGGAGGAAGTGACGGCCGATCCCAACAGCCTGACCGGCGCCTATCTCTCCGGCCGGCGCGAAATCCCGATGCCGCCGCAGCGCCGCGCCTTCGACAGGAAGCGCATGCTGCGCGTGGTCGGCGCCACCGGCAACAACCTGAAGGACGTGACGGCCGAGTTCCCGCTCGGCACCTTCACCGCCATCGCCGGCGTCTCCGGCGGCGGCAAATCCACGCTGGTGATCGAGACGCTGTTCAACGGCCTCAGCCGCAAGCTGATGGGCGCCTCCGTCGTGCCCGCGCCGCACCAGCGCATTGAGGGGATCGAGCTGATCGACAAGGTCATCGACACCGACCATTCCCCCATCGGCCGCACGCCGCGCAGCAACCCCGCCACCTATACCGGCCTGTTTGCCCCCATCCGCGACTGGTTCGCGGAGCTGCCGGATTCACGCGGGCGCGGCTACAAGCCCGGCCGCTTCAGCTTCAACGTGAAGGGCGGCCGCTGCGAGGCCTGCCAGGGCGATGGCGTCATCAAGATCGAGATGCACTTCCTGCCCGATGTCTACGTCACCTGCGACACCTGCAAGGGCAAGCGCTACAACCGCGAAACGCTGGAGGTGAAGTTCCGCGGGAAATCCATCGCCGATGTGCTGGACATGACGGTGACGGAAGGCCGCGAATTCTTCTCCGCCGTGCCCAGCATCCACGAAAAGCTGCGCATGCTGGAAGAGGTGGGGCTGGGCTATATCCATCTCGGCCAGCAGGCGACGACGCTTTCGGGCGGCGAGGCGCAGCGCATCAAGCTCAGCAAGGAGCTGTCCCGTCGCGCCACCGGCCGCACGCTCTACATCCTGGATGAGCCAACGACGGGCCTGCATTTCGAGGATGTGCGCAAGCTGCTCGATGTGCTGCAC
>JAIYCD010000291.1 GCA_027488195.1 Acetobacteraceae bacterium
GTCATGTCGCCGCGCACGGTCATCACCTGGGCGGACAACGCGCGCATCTTCGGCGACGTGGCCTTCGCCTTCCGCCTGACCTTCCTGAACAAGTGCGACGAGGCGGAGCGTTCGACGGTGGCGGAATACTACCAGCGCTGCTTCAACGCCGAGATCGCGACGGGGCTCTACAAGAAGGCGGGGTGATGTGACCAAGCAGGACCTCACCCGCCAGGAAGAGTTCAAGCGCGCGACGGCCGGCGTGGTCCGTGCCATCGCGCAGCAGACCGAAGTGCAGGTCGCCTTCCAGCCCGGCCCGGCCGGCGTCTCGGGCAAGCGCGCGCGCCTGCCCTTGCCCACGCGCTCGCTCCCGCCCGCCGAGATGGCGAAGCTGCGCGGTGCGGCCGATGCGGTCGCACTCAAGCTGCGTCACCATGACGAGGCGACGCATGCCGCCCGCGCGCCCAGCCGCAAGGAAGCGCGCGAGGTGTTCGACGCGCTGGAGGATGTGCGCGTGCAGGCCGTGGGCAGCCGCCACATGGCGGGTGTGGCCGCCAATCTGCGCGCCCGTCTCTCGGAGGAATGCGAATCCGAGGGCTATGACCGGATGACGCGGAAGGACCAGCTTCCGCTGCACACCGCCCTCTCGCTCATGGCGCGCGAGCGGATCTCGGGCGAGGCGGCCCCCGCGGCCGCCACCCGCATCCTGGAGATGTGGCGCGGCAGCCTCGACGAGAAGGCCGCCTCCGCCATGGAGGAGCTGGTCAGCTCCACCGATGACCAGGAAAGCTTCGCCCGCGCCGCCCGCAAGCTGCTGACGGCGCTCGACCTCGCCGAGGCCGAGACGGAAAGCGAAGCCGACCAGGATGAGGAAGGCGACGAGGGCGGCGACCAGTCCTCCCAGCAGGACCAGGCCAGCGCCGGCGAGGCGCAGAGCCAGGAGCAGGAATCCATGCAGGGCGCCGAGCCCGAGAGCATGGAGGGCGAGGCCGCCGACGAAGAGGCGCAGGACAGCGAGGAAGAGGGCGCCGCCGCCGAGGGCGACGAAAAGCCCGGCGGCCCGCAGGCCCGCAAGGAAGTCCCGCAGACCGACGACACCACGCGCTACCGTGCCTTCTCGACCCAGTTCGACGAGGTGGTGGAGGCCGATGACCTCTGCGATCCGGATGAGCTGACGCGGCTGCGCCAGCAGCTCGACCAGCAGCTCCAGCATTTGCAGGGCGTGGTCTCCAAGCTCGCCAACCGCTTGCAGCGGCGTCTCATGGCGCAGCAGCAGCGCGCCTGGGATTTCGACCTGGAGGAGGGCATCCTCGACGTCGCGCGGCTCGCGCGCGTGGTCGCGAACCCGACGCTCTCCCTCTCCTACAAGCATGAGCGCGAGGCGGATTTCCGCGACACGGTCGTCACGCTGCTCATCGACAATTCCGGCTCGATGCGCGGGCGGCCGATCACGGTGGCCGCCATGTGCGCCGACATCCTGGCCCGCACGCTCGAGCGCTGCGGCGTGAAGGTCGAGATCCTCGGCTTCACCACGCGCGCCTGGAAGGGCGGCCAGGCGCGGGAGCGCTGGGTGCAGGAGGGCAAGCCGCGCAATCCCGGTCGCCTGAACGACCTGCGGCACATCATCTACAAGGGCGCCGATGCGCCCTGGCGCCGCTCGCGCCGGGCCATCGGCCTGATGCTGCGCGAAGGGCTGCTCAAGGAAAACATCGACGGCGAGGCGCTGAGCTGGGCCTATAAGCGCATCCTCGCGCGCACCGAGCATCGCCGCATCCTGATGGTGATCAGCGATGGCGCGCCGGTGGATGACAGCACGCTCTCGGTCAATCCGGGCAATTACCTGGAGCGCCATCTGCGCGAGGTGATCAAGGACATCGAGACGCGCAACGCCGTGGAACTGATCGCCATCGGCATCGGCCATGACGTCACGCGCTATTACCGCCGCGCGGTGACGATCGTGGACGCCGAGGAACTGGGCGGCACCATGATGAAGAAGCTCACGGAGCTGTTCGACGAGGATGCGGCCGAGGCCTGGCACCGGGCGTCGGCCGAGCGCGCACCGGCCATCCTGTGACCGGTTTCGCGCGGGGCGCTTCCGCCCCGCGCGAGACGTGACCCCCGATGCAGAACACCTATGCCCTGAACCGCCGCGCTCTTCTTGCCGGGCTGGCGCTGCTGCCGGGCTGCGCCCTGGCACATCCGCCGGTGCAGGGGGCGCCCTCGCGGCCCTTTCTGGAGCCGCTGGGCGCATTGGCGCTCGACACCGCGCCCTGGGGATTCGGCGGACTCTCGGCGCTGCATCTGGCACCTGACCTGACGCTGACGGCGATCAGCGATACCGGGCGCTGGTGGCGCAGCTCCCTCGTGCTGCGCGAGGGCCGGCTGGCAGGGATCGGCGAGGCGGCGCACGGGCCGCTGCGCGATGCGGCGGGGCAGTCGCTCCGGCGCGGCGTGCAGGGCGATGCGGAAGGCCTGGCCCGCCTGCCCGATGGCGATTGGCTGGTCAGCTTCGAGCGGCGGCACCGCATCCTGCGCTATCGCGACCTGGCCGGGCCCGGCACGCCCATCGAGACGCCGCCCGGGCTGGAGGAATCGCCGGCCAATGGCGGGCTGGAGGGCCTCGCGCTCCTGGCGGATGGCAGGCTGCTGGCGCTGGGCGAATCGCTGCCGGGCGCCACCGGGCCGGAGAGCCGCGCGGCCTGGCTCGGCACCTTCGCGGGGGCGCGGGTCACCTGGCGGCGGACGAGCTATCTGCCCGCGCCGGGGATGGACCCGACCGATGCGGCCGGGCTGCCGGATGGCGGTGCCCTGGTGCTGGAGCGGCGCTTCTCGATCTTTGGCGGCTTCACCGGGCGGCTGGCGCATATCCCTGCCGCGGCCCTGCGGGGCACGGCGCCGCTTTCGGGCGAGACCTGGCTCGATCTTCCGCCCGATGCGCCCGCCGAGAATTGGGAGGGGGTGGCCGTCGCGCGGCATGGCGGGCGCAGTCTCGTCGTCCTCGTCTCGGACGACAACCAGAACCCGTTCCAGCAGACGCTGCTGCTGCTCTACGCCATCCGGTAGGCCACCTCCTCCGGCGTGGCGCCCCAGCCGCGCGCGGCGAGGAAGCGCGCCAGGCCGGGTGAGGAGGTCGCGACGCAGAAGGGAATGGCGAGCAACAGCCCGCCCGCCCAGGGCAGCGCGAACCAGATCGCCCAGGGCGCCGCGAGCGCCAGGAAGCCGAAGGCCAGGGCGCCCGCCAGGGTGTGGAACCACAGGAGCCGCGCCGCATCGCCCCAGCCCACGCCCCGCGCCGCGCGGTTCTGCGCGGCCCAGCCCATGCGCGCGCCGAAGGGCAGCGCTGCCAGGAAACGCGCCTTGTTCACGCAGGAAATGGGCGAGAGGATCGTCGTGAACAGGATTTCCGCCAATGCGCCCGCCGCGAAGCCTCCGCGCCCGCCATAGCGCGCGGCCTCCCGCCCCTGGAGCATCACCTGGGCGTAGCCGGCGAGCTTGGGCGCATG
Organism: Acetobacteraceae bacterium; assembly: GCA_027488195.1. GTDB lineage: Bacteria > Pseudomonadota > Alphaproteobacteria > Acetobacterales > Acetobacteraceae > Roseococcus. The sequence goes on from JAIYCD010000291.1 coordinate 3,483, forward strand.
CTGCGCCACCCAGAAGAGCGCCATGATGCCGGCGAGATGCGCGGCACTCATCCCGTCGAAGCGCCCCAGCGCGGCAAGCAGCGCGGCCAGCACGAAGGCCAGCACCCAGAGCGGCGCGCAGAGGAACAGCAGGATCGCCTGGACCAGCTGGAAGCGCGCCATGGCGGAAAGACCCGGCCGGCGCAGCAGGGGCAGATACTGCATGTTGCCCGCGGCCCAGCGCAGGTCCCGCGCCATGAATTCCGGCAGGGCGGGTGGGTTGCCCTCCAGGCTGCCGCGCTCCTCCGGCAGGCACCAGACCTCCCAGCCCGCGCCATGCAGGCGGATCGCCTCGACCTGGTCATGGCTCAGGATGGTGGAGCCGTCCGGCAGGGTGTCGAGCTTGCCATGGGCGCGGAAGGGGGCGATGCGGATCAGCGCGTTGTGGCCCCAATAGGGACCCTTCGGCCCCTGCCACCAGCCCTGGCCCGTGGCCCAGGCGCGCATCCCCGCCCGCATGCCGAACTGGAAGAGGCGCGGGAAGGGCGCCTCGACCGGCCGGCCCACGATCAATTGCTGGAGGATGGCGATGCGCGGCGCTGCATCCAGCGCCAGGGCCAGCTTCATCACGGCGGCGGGCGTCATCTCGGAATCGGCATCGAGGCATAGCAGGTAGTCGAAGGCGGCGCCCTCGTTCTCCAGGAACTCCATGACGTTGCCGGCCTTGAAGCCGGTGTTCACGGCGCGCCGGCGCAGATGAATGCGCCCCGCATCCTGGGGCCGCCAGCCGGCGAGCGCCGCGTCCTCGGCGGCGCGGAAGGCGGGGTCTTGCGTGTCGGAGAGGAACCAGAGGGTGAAATGGCTGGCGGGCAGGCCGTCCAGCAGGGGGTCGAGGGCGGCCAGGATGGGCGCCATCTCCTCGTTGCGGAGGCAGACGGCGATGGCGGTGCGGCCCTGGGGCGTGGCAGGCGTGAGATCGAGGCCGCGCAGCGCGGGCACGACATGGGCCGCCGGGTCCCGCGCGAAGAGCAGGATGGCGCCGCCCAGCAGCGCATTGACGGAAGAGAGCGCGATCCAGGGGCTCAGCAGCGCGAGGCAAGCGAGGAACAGGGCCTCGGGGAGAAGAAGGGCCTCCACCACGGGGGGGTGGGGGATGGTGGAGGCCAGGAGCAAGGCGCCGGAGATCAGGGCGCCGAGCCCGAGCACGGCAATCGGTCGGATACGCATGCCGTGAGCCTTAGCGGATTATCCGCGCCGGATCACGGCAGTTGCAGGCCAGGTTTCGGCCGCTGCGGCCGCCGCCCGTGTCCGGGCGATGGCGGTGTGGTCCCGGGCAGCGGACTGCCCGGGGCCTGGATAAAAATGGCCTCCGCCGCGGGAAAGGGGGGGGAGCGGCGGAGGCCGGGATCAAGGCGCCCTGGGTGGGGCGCCTGATCCGAAGCGCATTCGGTCGGGCAAGGCGGTCATGGGGCAGCGCGGGAGGGGGGGCGCGTCGCCGCAGGACCGTATGGCCATGTCCCACCCCGTCGGGTGGGGGTGGCCGCTGCGGTTCAGGCGGAAATGATCTTCCAGGCGACATGGCCCAGCACACCGACCAGGGCGGCCGAGGCGGCGAGGAGCGAGAAGCGCAGCGCCATCAGGACAACTTCACCACGGTTGATCTCAGAACGATCAGACATTCTCAATTTCCTTACAGTTGGAGGTTGCGCCTGCCATTCTTATACAGCATGGGTTAACGAATGAAACCTATAAGTGTGGCTAACCTGCATTTTGTTTATTTTAAAGATTATATAACTAAATTTGAGACGTTTTTACTCCACGGCGACTCTGCCCTATGCTTGCGGTGCACGTGACCGGGAGCGCGCCATGGACTCCGAACCCACCGCCGCCTTGCGCGATCTCTATGCGCAGATGGCGCCGCATCACCTGCACCCGCTCTGGGAGGTGCTGCACGGCCTGGTCACACCCACGCCGCGCTCCGCCGCCGCGCCCGTTCTGTGGCGCTATGCCGAGGCGCGCGACTTCCTGATGCGCGCGGGTGCGCTGATCAGCGCCGAGCAGGCCGAGCGCCGCGTGCTCATCATGGAAAATCCGAGCCTGCCCGGTTCCTCCTGTGCCACGCCTTCGCTCTATGCCGGCCTGCAACTCATCCTCCCCGGCGAAGTGGCGCCCTGCCACCGGCATACGCAATGCGCCTTAAGATTCGTTGTAGAGGGCAGCGGCGCCTTCACCGCGCTGGATGGCGAGAAGGCGGTGATGCGGCCCTTCGACCTCGTGCTCACGCCCAATTGGCAATGGCATGACCATGGCAACACGAGCGACGCGCCGATGATCTGGCTCGACGGCCTCGACATCCCGATGGTGCGCTTCTTCGAGACGAGCTTCGCCGAGCGTCTGCCCGAATCCGCCCATCCCGAGACAGCGCCGGCGGGCGATACCCTGGCCCGCTATGGCCGCAACCTGCGCCCCTTCCCGGGAAGCGCGGCCGCGCGCCGGCCCGCGCAACTGCCGCTGTTCCACTACCCTTTCGCGGAATGGCGCGGCGCGCTCTCGGCCATCGCCGCGCATGACGCGCCGGATCCGCATCTCGGCCACGCGCTGGAATTCACCAACCCGGCCGATGGCGGGCCCGTCATGCCCACCATCGCGGCCCATGTGCGGCTGCTGCCGGCCGGCTTCACCACGCGGCCGCGCCAAGCCACGGACGGGACGATCTTCGTCGTCGTCGAGGGGCGTGGCACGGCGCGGATCGGCGGGCAGGAATTCCGGCTGATGGAGCGGGACTGCTTCGTCGTCCCCTCCTGGCAGGCGCTGGAGCTGGAAGCGGCGACCGAGCTTGTGCTCTTCGCCTATTCCGACCGCGCGGCGCAGGAGAAACTTGGGCTTTGGCGCGAAGCCAGGGCATAAGGGCCGCCCGCTTTCGAGGAACCACGCGCGGCGCCTGCGCCGTCTCTCAACATGCTCCGCCTCACGCGCCTCCGCCTCACGCGCTATCGCTCCTACGCCGCGGCGGAGCTGCGCTTCGACGCGCCCATGCAGGTCTTCACCGGTCCCAATGGCGCGGGCAAGACGAACCTGCTGGAGGCGGTCAGCCTGCTCGGGCCCGGGCGTGGCCTGCGCGGTGCGCGCATCGGCGAGGTGGCGCAGCAGGGCGGGCCAAGCTGGAGCGTCTCGGGCACATTCGATGATGGGCTGGGCGGCTTCGAAATCGGCACGGGCAGCCTGGAGGAAGGCAGCGCCGACCGCCGCGCCTTCCGCCTGGATGGCGAGAAGCTGCGCGCCCAGGCCGAGCTGGCCGAACGCGTGGCCGCCGTCTGGATCACGCCGCAGATGGACCGCCTTTTTCAGGAAAGCGCGGGCGGCCGGCGCCGCTTCCTCGACCGCCTGGCAATGGCGCTGGAGCCGCATCTGGCGCGGGAGGCCACCGCCTATGAGGCCGCCATGGCCGGCCGTAACCGCCTGCTGCAGAAGGGCCGCGCCGAGCCTGCCTGGCTGGCGGGCCTGGAGGATGCGATGGCGCGGCACGGCATCGCCATCGCCGCCTCCCGGCGGGCCCTGGTGGCGCGGCTGAACGCGGCCCAGGAGGTTGCAGGGAGCGCCTTCCCGGCCGCGATCCTGGCGCTGCAATGCCCGGCGGCGGCGCTGCTGGCGGAGATGCCGGCGCTGGCCGCCGAGGAGGCGCTGCGCGACGGCTGGGCCGCCTCCCGCGCGCGGGACGGGGCAGCGGGTGCGACGCTCAGCGGACCGCACCGGGCGGACCTGCTCTTCACCCATGCCGCCAAGGCCATGCCGGCCGGGCTCTGTTCCACGGGCGAGCAGAAGGCGCTGCTGATCTCGACCGTGCTCGCCCATGCGGGGCTGATCGCCGCGGCGCGTGGCTTCGCGCCGCTCCTGCTGCTGGACGAGGTGGCGGCCCATCTGGACGAGGCGCGGCGCGGCGCCCTCTTCGCCGCACTGGCCGCCCTGCCGGCGCAGAGCTTCCTGACCGGCACGGATGCCGAGGTCTTCGGCCCCCTCGCGGGCCGGGCCGGGCATTGGCGAATCGCCCCCGGGGAGGCCCATCCGGTGCCCCTGTCCTTCGGGACATAAATCGGGCATAAACCGTAGGTTCTTCCAGAGGTTTCGCGATTCCCGATGACCAGTGATTCCCCGACCGGTGACGAGAACCTGAACCAGGTTTCGGATGCCGATTACACCGGCGCCTCGATCACCGTGCTGCGCGGCCTCGAGGCCGTGCGCAAGCGCCCGGGCATGTATATCGGCGACACCGATGACGGCTCGGGCCTTCATCACATGGCCTTCGAGATTCTCGACAACTCCATGGACGAAGCGCAGGCCGGCTACGCCACGCGCGTGGACCTCGTGCTGAACGGCGATGGCAGCGTGACGGTCACCGATGATGGCCGTGGCATCCCCGTGGATATCCACGCGGAGGAGGGCATCTCGGCCGCCGAAGTGGTGCTGACGCGCCTGCATGCGGGCGGCAAGTTCAACCAGAATTCCTACAAGGTCTCGGGCGGCCTGCACGGCGTGGGGGCGGCCGTGGTGAACGCGCTGAGCGAGTGGATGGAAGTCCGCATCTGGCGCGGCGGGATCGAGCATTTCATCCGCTTCGAGCATGGCGATACGGTGCAGCCGCTGACGATCATCGGCCCCAGCACCCATCACCAGGGCACGCAGGTCACCTTCAAGCCTTCGGCCGGCACCTTCACCCAGGTGGAATACGACTTCCACATCCTGGAGCGCCGCCTCCGTGAACTGGCCTTCCTCAATTCCGGCATCGCCATCAGCCTGCGCGATGACCGCCATGTTCCCGCGCAGAGCGCCGAATTCAAGTTCGATGGCGGCCTCGTCGCCTTCGTCGAATGGCTCGACAAGGGCAAGGAGCCGATCTTCAAGCCGCCGATCAGCGTGATCGCGAAGGAAGGCGACGGCATTCGCGTCGAGCTCGCGATGTGGTGGACCAATTCGCCGCGCGAGGTGATGCTCTGCTTCACCAACAACATCCCGCAGCGCGATGGCGGCTCGCACCAGGCGGGTTTCCGCCAGGCGCTGACGCGCATCGTCTCCAAATACGCCGAGGACCTGGCGAAGAAGGAGAAGATCGAGCTGGTCGGCGACGACATGCGCGAGGGGCTGACCTGCGTGCTCTCGGTCAAGGTGCCGGACCCGAAGTTCAGCTCGCAGACCAAGGACAAGCTCGTCTCCTCCGAGGTGCAGCCGGTGGTGCACATGGCGGTCGCCGATGCGCTGTCCCATTGGTTCGAGACGCATCCCAAGGAGGCGAAGCTCGTCCTCGACCAGGTCGTGCTCTCGGCCGTGGCGCGCAAGGCGGCGCAGCTGGCGCGCGAGAAGGTGGGGCGCAAGAACGCGCTCGACATCTCCACGCTGCCCGGCAAGCTCGCCGATTGCCAGGAAAAGGACCCGACCAGGAGCGAGCTCTTCCTCGTCGAGGGTGACAGCGCGGGTGGATCGGCCAAGCAGGGGCGCAACCGCGCGAACCAGGCGATCCTGCCGCTCAAGGGCAAGATCCTGAACGTCGAGCGCGCGCGCGTGGACAAGATGCTGGCGAGTGCGGAAATCGGCACGCTGATCACGGCACTCGGCACCGGCATTGGCACGGGTGAGCCCGCGAAGGGCGGTTTCTCGGCCGACAAGCTGCGCTACCACAAGATCATCATCATGACGGATGCGGATGTGGACGGCTCGCACATCCGCACGCTGCTGCTGACCTTCTTCTTCCGCCAGATGCCCGAGCTGATCGAGCGCGGGCATCTCTACATCGCGCAGCCGCCGCTCTACCGCGCCAAGCGCGGCAGCGATGAGCGGTACCTGAAGGATGACCGCGCGCTGGAGGACTACCTGATCGAGAAGGCGACCTCGGGCGCGAAGATGACGCTGGCCGATGGCCGCGTGGTGGCCGGCGAGGAGCTGGCCGAGGTGGTGGAGGGGCTGCGCCAGACCACCTCGCGCATCCGTCGCCTCGCCGCCAATGTGCCGGTCGAGATCGTGGAGCAGGCGGCGATGGCCGGCATCCTGACGCCCGACACGCAGCGCGCCATGGAAGGCGCGCCGGCCTTCGTCACGCGCCTCGATGCCATGGCGCCGCCGGCCGAGCGCGGCTGGAAGGCCTCGGTCGATGAGGCGGGCATCCACATCCATCGCATGGTGCGCGGCGTGGCCGAGCGCCACACGCTGACGGCGGCCGCACTCCGCAGCAGCGAGGCGCGCTGGCTGGATGACCGCCGCGCCAAGCTGAGCGCAGAGTTCGAGGCCGGCGCCAAGCTCGCCTTCGAGGGGAACGAGGCCGCGGTGCGCGGCCCGCTCGCCGCCTTCGACCGCATCCTGGCGCAGGGCCGCCGCGGCCTCTCCTTCCAGCGCTTCAAGGGCCTCGGCGAGATGAACCCCGACCAGCTCTGGAAGACGACGCTGGACCCCGCCGTGCGCACGCTGCTCCAGGTGCGCGTGGACGACGCCGAGGATGCGGAGAGCGTCTTCTCGACCCTGATGGGCGACGTGGTGGAGCCGCGGCGCGAGTTCATCGTGGGCAATGCGCTGAAGGTGGCCAACCTGGACGTGTGAGGGTCAACCCACACGAAGCGCGCGGCCGGGATTACGCGATCATCAGCGCGAAATCGTCCCGCACCAGTTGGTTCCACAGCGCGAGCTTCGCCGCGTGTTCCGGCAGATGCAGGGCCGCATTGTCGAGCGCGATCATGGCGGCGTCGAACTGGCCACCGCTGTTGCGATCCGTGTCGGCGGGGCGGGCGCCGATGGTGCTGGTGGCCGGCTCCAGGCTGGCGCCCTTCCGGCCGATGATCCAGCGCCCGCCGTCGATCGAGAGGCCCACGCGGCCCGTGACGTGGTCGAAGCTCGCCATGATGAGGAACCACGCATTCACCGGGCGCGGCCTGAATATCGCCGAGGAGGTCTGGGATGCGATCACCCGGTGCAGCACGCGGTGTCCGTCGTTCGCCAGATGGGTGAACTGGAGGCGGTGCGAGCTGGGGCCATCCGCGCTCCACACATCGCCCTGGAGCGGGCCGTAGTCGCGCAGCACCATGATCTTGGTCCAGGATCGCGAGGGGCCTGCGGGGAATTCATAGACGAAGCGGTCCGGCGGTTCATCGGGGTTCCGCTGGAAACGCAGCGCCGCGCGCCCGTTGATGGCATTCTCCAGCAAGGCCGGCCGGTGGCCGCCCTCGGCCGAGAGATGGGTCCCGCCATGCGCCTTCTGCGTGCGCAGGGACGAGACAAGGCCATCGCTCACGGTGACGTAGCCGGGATCGGGATGCCACCATTCCACCGTGCCTGGATCATCGCCGATGGCGACGTCGTAGTCGGGCATCAGGAGTGCGCCGGGCGGCGGCGGGATCGGCGCTCCCGTGTTGAAGATGTTGCTGCCTGCGCTCATCGCCTGTTCCTCACGCCACCGTCGCCTCGAAGGTCACCAGCCAGTTGCGCAGCTTGAGGCCCGGCACGGCGATGCTGTCCTCATCGCCATCATCGCGGAAATTGCCCCAGGCGCCCGAACGGTCGGCGGGCCGCGTCCCACCCGTATCTGGCGCATAGGCGTATCGCAGCGTCGCGCCCCCGGGGCTGGAGAGCCGCACCTCGATCGCATGGCCGGCCAGCGTCACCTCGGCGATGGGCCCGCCGCTTCCCGCCGTCTTGATGAACCCGAAATGCACGGCGGGTGGCAGGGTGGTCGTGTCGAGCACCACCGCCTTGCCCTCGGCCGGGAGGATCAGCGGGATGGTGATGACGGCGCCATCGCGCGTGATCCGCTCGAAATCCGGTCGCAGGCAGGTGCGCACATCGGCGGTGGTGAGCGCCCAGGGGTCCTTCCCGGCGGCCGTCGCCGCCTCGACGGCGCGGCGGATGATGCGATTGGCCTTGGCATGATACTCGCCGCGCAGCGCGTGGCCCTGGGGCGTGAAATGGACGCCGCTCATGCCGTAGCTGCCCTGGAAGAAGTAACTGGGGCCGACCAGCGTGGTCCGTGGCTGCCGCAGCATCAGTTCAAGCTGGAAGAGGGCGGTCCAGGCATCGCTGATGAGGCGTGGTGCGGCGGCGAGCTGGATCATCGCCCACCACACGGGCTCCGGCTGGCGTGTGATCGCACGGATATCCGCCTCGTGATCGGCGCGGAACTGTGCGCCTTGCGCGACATACTCGGCGCGGCTGGTTCCGCTGCGATCCGCCTCGCCCTGGTCCATGTGGAAGGCGGGGCACCAGATCCCGGGCAGCCCATAGTCGCGCGCAAGTTCGACGGCGCGCCGCCAAAGCATCAGCCCGTTGGCGTAGGGGGCGGTGCCCTTGCTGATCTCGGCCAGGGACTGCCCGGCATAGCCGTGCGTCTCGCCGATCCGGATCAGCGGCGCCAGGCCGGCAGCAAGCTCCTGCTCGGCCAACCAGCGCAGCGCCGAAGTGACGGGGCTTTCGCCCATCGCGGTTTCCGCGCAGGGGACCAGGTCCGTGATGCCGGCTTCCGGGATGCGGACGAGGGACGCGAAGACCGGCCCGCCGGTGAGGGTGAAGCTGCGGTGGCGATGGGGCGGCGTCATGGTGATGCTGCGCTCGCCGGGGCGGAAGCCGGTATTGCCGCCCATGACGCTGTTGGACTGGCCTGTCATGGCGAAGAGGATGGCGCGCTGGCGGGAGACGGCGATGGCGGTGGTCGGCGCCACAAGGTCGCCGCGCGTGACGTATCTCTCCGGCCACCCTTCATCCTCGCTGGTGAGATGCAGGAGCGGCGGCGCGGGCCTGCCGCTGCCCGTAAAGACGCCGGAGGGGGCTGAAGCGGCTGCCCCCAGGCGGCGCAACAGGCTGTTGCTCGGCAGCAGGTCCACCCGGCCCTCCGCATCCAGCCAGAGGGCGGCCCAGGTCTGGCCGGGCGAGGGCGAGCAGGTGATCGCGAAGGGCGCCGCCACGCCATGGCGGCGGCCGCCGATGACGAACCGGCTGGTGACGGCGGTGCTGGCGGCCACCGCGGGCGAGAGGCTGGCGGTGATCTTGGTGATCAGGCTGTCGCTCGGCGCCATGTCCACCTGGCGGGTGCTGGTCAGCCAGATGGGCGCCCAGCGCGTGGCACCGGCATTGGCGAAGGCGAGGGGCACCACGCCGCCCAAGCCATGGCGCGGCAGCATGGTGATGGCGTGGGGCGATACCCCCTCCGCGGGGCTGGCCCGCCTGTCGCCGGGGTCCTGTGTGCTGGGGTCCTGTGTGCCGGGGTCCTGTGTGCCGGGCGGCCGCGCCCGCTCATCCGCTGCCGTGTCCTGAACGCTTTCCAAGGGGCTAGGCCATCGGGCGGCCAGGCACGGACGAGCGCCCCGCGCCCATGCATCGCCTCTGTGTTCCACGGATTTGAACCAAGCGATGCGCAGCCATCATAAAACATGGGATTAACTTAAAATGACAGAAATATCGATCCCCAAAAAATATGAATCGAGGGAATGTCAATTTTGAGGCCGATTGCGAATGGCGGCCAGGCTGCTCCGGCCTCTCACCCGGTGCGTCAACCCGGCGCGGCAGCGCGTGTTGGGCGCCGGTCTGCCTCGGTCTTCGATTCATCCGCCGATGTCCGGGCGTCCAGCGCGGGCGGATGGGATCACGACGCGCAACGGGCCATTGCGTGCTGTGGGTGGCCTGCCTTCGCTGGCAACCATTCTCTCGCCACGCATGCCGTTCCGCGCCGTGATGGCCGGGCGTGCGGGCGGACCATGTTGTGGTCCGCTGGAGGGGCGTCACTCCGAGCGAACCCATGGCGCAACCATGAGGGCCCAGCTTGATGGCGACCAAACGACATATCGAAGGGCGACTGAAACCCCGGTGACGCACCGCCGCAAACGGCGCCCATGGAGATGTCCCGTGAAGCTTGGTAGCGGCGAGCGGACTTGAACCGCTGACCCCGGCATTATGAGTGCCGTGCTCTAACCAGCTGAGCTACGCCGCCAACGAGGGGGGACGTAATCGCCCCCCTCGAAACTGTCAACCGAAGCGGCGCGGTTCTACCCGCGCAGCGTGGCGCCCGTCGCCTTTGTCACGGCAGCGATGATCTTGCCGGCCACCGCCTCGATCTCCGCATCGGTCAGCGTCCGCTCGCGCGGCTGGAGCGTCACCTGGAGGGCCAGGCTCACCTTGCCCTCGGCCACGCGCTCGCCCACGTAGCGGTCGAAGAGCGTGACATCGGTGATCAGCGCGCGCTCGGCGCCGGCCGCCGCGCGGATCAGCTTTTCCGCCGGCACGCCCGCATCCGCCAGGAAGGCGAAGTCGCGCCGGACCGGCTGGAAGGCGGAGAGCTCGGGCGCCGACTTCTTGCGGCGCTTGGGCTCGGGGATCGCATCCAGGAAGACCTCGAAGGCAACGGAGCCGGCAGGCAGGTCGAGCGCCGCGCAGAGCCGCGGATGCAGCTGGCCGAACTGCGCCAGCACCGTCTTCGGGCCCTGGCGCAGCACGCCCGAGCGGCCGGGGTGGTAGTAGCCGGGCGCATCCTGCGTGACCTGCAAGGCTGCCATGGGGACCGCCAGCGCCTCCAGCACGGCGAGCGCATCGCCCTTGGCGTCCAGCGCCTCCAGCGGCCGCGCGGGGGCGGCCCAATTGGCGGGCGTCGCCCCCGCGCGCAGGCCGCAGGCGATGGCGAGCTGCCCGGCCGGCGTCGTGTCGCGATACCCGCCGCCCAGCTCGCACAGCGCCACATCGGCGAAGCCGCGCGCGGCATTCCGCGCCGCCGCCAGCGCCAGGGAGGCGATGGGCGTGGGGCGCATCTGGTCGAGGTCGGAGGCGATGGGGTTTTCGAGGCGCAGGCTCTCCGGCGTGTCGCCAAACATCGCCGCGATGCGCTGTTCGATGAAGCCGTAGGTCACCGCCTCCTGCATGCCGCGCGATGCCATGACGCGCCGCGCGAGGCCCGCACGCACCTGCTTCGCGTCCAGGGCCGGCAAGGGCACGGGGGAGGCCACGGGCAGCGAAACCGACGGCACGGCGTCCAGCCCGCCCAGGCGCAGCACTTCCTCCACCAGGTCGGCCTCCGCCTCGACCGCCGCGCAGCCCTCGGCGGCGATGCGCGCGCGTTCGGCATCCAGCGTCGGATCCTGGTCGAGATGGATGGCGGCCGCGATGTCGTTGCGCCAGGGCGGCACGGCGACGGTCACGCTGGCGTCATCGCGCTCGGTGACGGTGAAGCCGAGGCCTTCAAGCCGCGCCACGGCAAGATCCGGTGCCACAGCCAGGCCGCCCAGCCCGGCCAGGCGTTCGAAGCGCAGCGTGGCGGTGCGGCGCCAGGGGGCTTCGGCGCCGGCCTCGCTGACCGTGCTGGCCTCGCCGCCGCAGAGTTCCATGATCATGGCCGTCGCGGCGTCGAGCGCGGCCGGCAGCAGGGCCTGGTCCAGGCCGCGCTCGAAGCGCGCGCGGGCATCGGTGAAGACGTTGTGCCGCCGGCCGCTGAGCGCCACGCGCACCGGGTCGAACAGCGCGCATTCGATGAAGCATTCGGTGGTGGTTTCGTCGCAGCCCGAGGGCTCGCCGCCGATGATGCCGCCCAACGCCTCGGGGCCTGCCGCGTCGGCTATCACGCCATCCTCCTCGGTCAGGGCGTAGGTCTTGCCGTTCAGCGCGTGCAATTCCTCGCCCGCGCGGGCCATGCGCATGGAGAGGGTGTTGCCCTTCACCTTCGCCACGTCAAAGACGTGCAGCGGGCGGCCGAGCGCGAAGGTGAACCAGTTGGTCACATCCACCAGCGCCGAGATGGGGCGCAGGCCGATCGCCGTCAGCCGGTCCTGGAGCCATTGCGGGGAAGGCCCGTTCCTCACGCCACGGACAGCCCGGCCGAGCGCCCAGGTGCAGGCGCGCGGGTCCTCGATGCGCCATTGCAGGGGCGTCTCATAGGCGGGCGTGATGGCGGGCGCGGCCCAGGGCTTGAGGCGACCGAGGCCAGCGGCGGCGAGGTCGCGCGCCACGCCGCGCACGGAGAGCGCATCGCCGCGATTGGGTGTCACCTTGATCTCGATGATCGGGTCATCGAGGCCCGCGTAATCCACGTAGCGCGCGCCCAGCGGCGCGTCCTCGGGCAGGTCCACGATGCCGGAATGGTCCTCGCCCAGGCCCATCTCGCGCGCCGAGAGCATCATCGCCTCGCTCTTCACGCCGCGGATCTCGCCGGCCTTGAGCGTGATGCCGGTGCCGGGGATGAAGGCGCCCGGCAA